>JAEUNQ010000048.1 GCA_016790365.1 Thauera sp.
CTGGAAGTCGGAGACGATCTTCGACTTGGATGCGATATCGAGAGCCATGTGTGTCTTTACTCGTGTGTTCTGCCAATCAGAAGCGGCGGATTATACCCAAAGCCGCGCCAGTTACTCAATCAAAATCATGCGGATGCATCGTTGCCCGGGTCGCCGGTGGCGATCAGCCTGCGTGCCGCCAGGCGCCCGTCGTCCTGCCACTGCGCCAGGCCGAGGAAGCCCTCGGGTCCATAAGCGCGAACTTTCGCGCCCGGCTGCGCACCCGCCAGCGCGAGCGTGCGCCCCTGCAGCAGGCCGCGCGCCGCCTCGGCATCGAGCCGAAGCACCGGGAAAGACGCCACCAGCGCATCGACCGGGGCGAGCAGCCCGTCGCGACCGCCCTCGCCCGCCGCCTCCAGGGCCGCGAGCGTGACCGCGCCGGACAGGTCGAAGGCACCGATCGCGGTACGCCGCAGCGCCGCGAGATGGGCGCCACAGCCAAGCGCGGCGCCGATGTCCATCGCCAGGCTGCGGATGTAGGTGCCCTTGCTGCAATGCACGCGGATCGTGAAGCGCTCGTCTGCAAAGTCGAGCAGCTCGAGCGCGTGGATCACGACCTTGCGCGCCTCGCGCTCGAGCTCGATGCCCGCGCGCGCATATTCGTAGAGCGCCTTGCCATCGCGCTTGAGCGCCGAATACATCGGCGGAACTTGCTCGATCTCGCCGCGGAAGCGCTCGAGCACCGACTCCAGCGCGATGCGGTCCACTGCCACCGGATGCGTGGCGACCACCTTTCCCTCGGCGTCGCCGCTGTCGGTATCCACGCCGAGCAGCACCATCGCCTCGTAGGTCTTGTCGGCGTCGAGCAACATCTGCGAGAACTTGGTCGCCTCCCCGAAGGTGAGCGGCAGCAGCCCGCTCGCCATCGGATCCAGCGTGCCGGTGTGACCGGCCTTGGCCGCATTGAACAGGCGGCGCGCCGTCTGCAGCGCGCCGTTTGAGCTCACGCCCTGCGGCTTGTCGAGCAACAGCACGCCGTCGACCGCACGACGGATGATCTTGCGTTGCGGCTGGCCCTTGCGTTTCGGACGCGCCGGCGCTGGGGCCTCAGCCGCGGGAGCGAGCGTCATCGTCCTTGCCGGCGACGTCTTCGCCGTGGGCCTCGTCCTGCTGGCGTGCCTCGTCTTCCTTCACCACCTCGTCGATCAGCTGCGACAGGCGCGAGCCCTCCTCCACCGAACGGTCGTAGTGGAAGTGCAGCTCGGGGATGGTGTGGATGCGGATGCGGCGGCCGAGCTCGCGACGCAGGAAGCCGCTTGCGCGGCGCAGGCCCTGCAGGCTCTCGGGAACGTCGGCCTCGCCCGTCATGTTGGTGAAGAACACCTTGGCGTGGGCGTAGTCGGGGGTGATCTCGACGTCGGTCAGGGTGATGAAGCCGACGCGCGGATCCTTCACCTCGAGCCGGATCAGCTCCGCCAGCTCGCGGCGGATCTGCTCCACCACGCGCTGGCTGCGGGAATACTCCTTGGGCATCGCTTACAGGGTCCTCGCCACTTCCTTGATCTCGAAGACCTCGAGCTGGTCGCCTTCCTGGATGTCGTTGTAGTTGCGGAGCTGCAAGCCACACTCGTAGCCGAACTTGACTTCCTTGACGTCGTCCTTGAAGCGCTTGAGCGACTCGAGCTCGCCGGTCCACAGCACCGCGTGGTTGCGCAGCAGGCGGACGTGCGAGTTGCGTCGCACAACCCCTTCGAGCACGTAGCAGCCTGCGATCGAGCCGACCTTGGAGATCGTGAACACCTGGCGGATCTCGACCAGGCCGGTGATCTCCTCGCGCTTCTCCGGCGCCAGCATGCCCGACAGCGCCGCCTTCACCTCATCCACGGCGTCGTAGATGATGTTGTAGTAGCGGATATCGACGCCGAAGGTCTCGGCGAGCTTGCGCGCACCGGCATCGGCACGCATGTTGAAGCCGAGGATGACCGCGCCGGAGGCCTGCGCCAGGTTGACGTCGGACTCGCTGATCGCGCCGACGGCGGCATGGATGACGTTGACGCGGACCTCGTCGGTGGAGAGCTTCTGCAGCGACTGCACCAGCGCCTCCTGCGAACCCTGCACGTCGGCCTTGATGATCAGCGGCAGGGTCTTGACCTCGCCCTCGGTCATCTGGTCCATCAGCGTTTCGAGCTTGGCGGCCTGCTGCTTGGCGAGCTTGACGTCGCGGAACTTGCCCTGGCGGAAGAGCGCGATCTCGCGCGCCTTCTTCTCGTCCGTGAGCGCGATCGCCTCGTCGCCCGCGGCGGGGACGTCGGACAGGCCGAGGATCTCGACCGGAATGGACGGACCGGCCTCGTCGATCTGCTTGCCGTTCTCGTCCAGCATCGCGCGGATGCGGCCGAAGGTAGCGCCGGCGAGCAGCACGTCGCCCTTGCGCAGGGTGCCCGACTGCACCAGCAGCGAGGCCACCGGACCGCGGCCCTTGTCGAGGCGTGCTTCGATGATCAGGCCCTTGGCCGGGGTGTCCTTGGGCGCGGTGAGCTCCAGCACCTCGGCCTGCAGCAGCACGGCCTCGAGCAGCTCGTCGATGCCGGTGCCCTTCTTCGCCGACACCGGCACGAACATGGTGTCGCCGCCGTAGGCCTCGGGGATCACCGACTCGGCGATGAGCTCCTGGGTGACGCGCTCGGGGTTGGCTTCGGGCTTGTCGATCTTGTTGATCGCCACCACCAGCGGCACGCCGGCCGCCTTGGCGTGGTGGATGGCCTCGCGCGTCTGCGGCATCACGCCGTCGTCGGCCGCCACCACCAGGATGACGATGTCGGTGGCCTTGGCGCCACGCGCACGCATCGCGGTGAAGGCCTCGTGGCCCGGGGTGTCGAGGAAGGTGAGCATGCCACGCGAGGTCTCGACGTGGTACGCACCGATGTGCTGGGTGATGCCGCCGAACTCGCCCGAGGCGACCTTGGCGCGGCGGATGTAGTCGAGCAGCGAGGTCTTGCCGTGGTCGACGTGACCCATGACGGTGACCACCGGGGCGCGCGGCAGGACTTCGGCGTCCTTGTGCGCTTCGCTCTCCTCGAGGAAGGCGTCCGGGTCGTCGAGCTTGGCCGCCACCGCGAGGTGCCCCATCTCCTCGACGATGATCATCGCCGTTTCCTGGTCGAGCACCTGGTTGATGGTGACCATGGAGCCCATCTTCATGAGCGCCTTGATGACCTCGGTCGCCTTCACCGCCATCTTGTGAGCCAGATCGGCGACGGTGATCGTCTCGGGCACATGCACCTCGCGCACGATCGGCTCGGTGGGCGCCTGGAAGGACGAGCGGTCATCCTGCTGGTGGCGACCGTGACGGCCACCGCCCTTGCCGGCGCCGCGCCAGTTGCTGCCGGTGGTGGCACCGACCTCGCCGCGGGTCTTCATGCCGCCGCGGCGCTTGCTCGCGCCATCGGCCTCGCGCGCCGGGGCCGCCGCGGGCGCGGCACGCTTGTTGTCCCGGGCGGCGGGCTTGTCCTCGGTCTTGGCGGGACGATGCAGGGTGCCGGTGGTCGGCTTGGCCACCTTGGCCGGCTCTTCCTTCTTGAGCTGTTCGGCTCGCAGGCGGGCCTCTTCCTCGGCCTTGCGCGCCTCGGCTGCCGCCTTGGCCGCGGCCTCGCGCTCCTGGCGGGCACGCAGATCGGCCGCCTGGCGATCCTTGAGGGCACGCTGGCGATCCTCGTCACGCTTGCGCGCGGCGATCTCTTGCTCGCTGAGGATCTCGGAGAGCGGCAGCGGCTTGCTCAGAACGGTGGTGACCTGCGGCTGGGGCGCGGCTTCCTGGCGCGGCGGACGATCGCCGCGACCGGAGCGGCCACCCTGGTGGGCGGGGCGAGCAGCGGCGGACCGCGCGGCGGCAGGCGCGGACGCGACTGCAAGGTCTTCCACGGCTGCGGCGGCCGGGGCCGCTTCGGCCTCGGCGGCGGGCGCGTGGGCGACGGCTTCGCTCGCGGCCGGCTCGGCGACTTCATCGGCGGGCTCGATGACCGCGGCCGCTTCTGCGACGGCGGCGACCTCGACCACTTCGACTACGGGCGTGGGCGCCGCCGCCTCGACCACCGGCACGGCCGTCTCGGCGACTACCTCTGCATGCTCCGCAGGCGCGGCATCGACGGCCGTCTGCTCGGCAAGTTCGTCACGCTTGACGAAAGTGCGCTTCTTGCGCACCTCGACCTGCACCGTGCGCGCACGGCCGGTCGAGTCGGTGGCGCGGATCTCGGTGGTCTGCTTGCGGGTCAGGGTGATCTTGCCCTTGGGCTGGGTATCACCGTGCGAACGCCGCAGGTATTCGAGCAGCTTCGCCTTGTCCTGTTCGGTGAGCAGGTCGGCGGGGCCGGATTTATCCACGCCCGCACGCTTCAACTGCTCGAGCAGCACCGCGGCCGGCATTTTCAGTTCGCCGGCAAACTGGGTTACGCTCATCTGTTCCATTACTGCCCTCCCATCATTCTTCGAACCAATGGGCGCGCGCAACGGAAATCAGCGCCTTGGCTCTTTCTTCGTCGATCCCTGCCATCTCGACCAGCTCGTCGACCGCGAGGTCGGCCAGGTCGTCGCGGGTACGAATGCCCTGCTGGGCCAGTGTGGCGGCCAGCGACTTGTCCATGCCCTCGAGGCCGAGCAAGTCGTCGGAAACCTTCTCGAGCTGCTCCTCGGTGACGATGGCCTCGGTCAGCAGCACATTGCGCGCACGATTGCGCAGTTCGTTGACCGTGTCCTCGTCGAAGGCCTCGATCTCGAGCATCTCGGAGAGCGGCACGTAGGCCACCTCCTCGAGCGAGGAGAAACCCTCCTCGATCAGGATGTCGGCGAGTTCCTCGTCGACATCCAGCTTTTCCATGAACAACGCGCGCAGGCCCTGCTGCTCCTGTGCGGTCTTCTCGGCCGACTCCTGCTCGCTCATCAGGTTGATCGTCCACCCGGTGAGCTCGGAGGCCAGCTTGACGTTCTGGCCGCTGCGGCCGATGGCGATCGCGAGGTTGTTCTCGTCGACCACCACGTCCATGGCGTGCGACTCCTCGTCGACGACGATGGAGACGACCTCGGCCGGCTGCAGCGCGGCGACCACGAACTGGGCGGGGTCCGACGACCACACGATGATGTCGATCTGCTCGCCGCCGATCTCGTTGCGCACCGCGGTGACGCGCGAGCCGCGCAGGCCGACGCAGGTGCCGATCGGATCGATGCGCTGGTCGTTGGACTTGACCGCGATCTTGGCGCGCAGGCCGGGGTCGCGAGCGCAGGCCTTGAGCTCGAGCAGGCCGTCCTCGATCTCGGGGACCTCGAGTTCGAAGAGCTTCATGAGGAACTCGGGCGCGGTGCGGGACAGCACCAATTGCGGGCCACGGGCGCCGCGGTCGATGCGCAGGAGGAAAGCCTTGACGCGGTCGCCGACGCGCAGGTTCTCGCGCGGGATCTGCTGGTCGCGCGGCAGCACGGCCTCCATGCGGCCGACCTCGATGATCGCGTTGCCGCGCTCCATGCGCTTGATCGAACCGGAGACGAGGAATTCCTTGCGGTCGAGGAAGTCGTTGAGCACCTGCTCGCGCTCGGCGTCGCGGATCTTCTGCAGGATCACCTGCTTGGCGGCCTGGGCGCCGATGCGACCGAAGTCGATCGGCTCGAGCTCTTCCTCGATGTAGTCGCCGATCTGCACGTCGGCGCGCAGCTCGCGGGCGTCGATGATGCCCATCTCGGCCTCGTCATTGACGACCTCCTCGTCGAGCATCACCAGCCAGCGGCGCTTCGAGGTGTAATCACCGGAGTCGCGGTCGATCGACACCACCACGTCGGCATCGTCGTGGATGCGTTTCTTGGTCGCAGAGGCCAAGGCGGTTTCGAGCGCGGAAAAAACGATATCCTTGGCGACGTTCTTCTCGCGCGCCAAGGCATCGACAAGCAGCAGGATCTCGCGGCTCATTTCAGTAAAACCTCCACATCCACAGTCTCAAAATTGGGGCGCCAGGCGTGCTTTCTCGATGTCTTCGAAGGGCAGCAGCACCTCGCCCTTCTCGGTGCGCAGCGCCACCGCGCCGTCCTGCACCCGCTCGATCACGCCCACGAAATTGCGCTGGTTGCCGATCGGCAGCGACAAGCGGACCTGCGCCTGCTCGCCGGCAAATCGTTCGAAATCGGCCAGCTTCTTGAGCGGGCGGTCGAGGCCGGGCGAGGACACCTCGAGCCGGTCGTAATCGACGTTCTCGACCTCGAACACACGCTGCAGCTGGTTGCTGACGGTGGCGCAATCGTCGACCGTGATGCCGCGCTCGATGTCGAGGAAGACACGCAGCAAGCGGCCCTTGGGCGAAAACTCGATATCCACGAGCTCATACCCCAGTCCGGTCACCACCTGCTCGATCAATCCCTCAACGTCCGCTCGCATCTGCCTGCCCCACCGCTCCGGCGCCACACCGGGCGCCACAAATAAAAAATGGGCGAAACGCCCATCAAACAATTGTTCCTGCACGAAAACCCGCTGGTCACAACCGCACGACAGACCCGACTTCCGAGGCGGCTCGTGGCCACACGGAAAATCCATCCATCAAAGCCGGACGAGTATACAGCCAAAACACGGGGACGAGCAAACGCTCGCGCGAAGATCGCACGAGCGTCGCCCCCCTTCAGGAGGTCGCGAGGCAGGCCCCGGGGGCAGCGCTCAACGCGGCTGGGTGCGGTGGAGCTTGACCGGACGCTTGTCGCGCAGGTCCTGCTGACGGCTCTGCTGCGGCGGCGGCAGGCCGGCGAGCACACAGGCCTCGGCCTCGGGCATCTCCATCCACATGCCGCGCTTGAGGCGGGCGGGCAGCTCGACGCTGCCGTAGCGCACCCGCATCAGCCGGCTCACGGTCAGGCCCACGGCCTCGAACATGCGCCGCACCTCGCGGTTGCGGCCTTCCGAGATCGTCACGCGGTACCAGTGGTTGGCGCCCTCGCCCCCCTCGTCGCGCAGCAGGTTGAACTTCGCCGGACCGTCCTCGAGCTGGATGCCGTCGGTGAGCGACTTGACCTGCTCCTCGGTCAGCTCGCCGAGGATGCGCACCGCGTATTCGCGCTCGAGTTCGTAACGCGGGTGCATCAGCTTGTTTGCGAGATCACCGTCGTTGGTGAACAGCAGCAGGCCTGACGTGTTGAAATCCAGCCGGCCGACCGCGAGCCAGCGCCCCTTGCGCAGGATGGGCAGGCGCTCGAACACGGTGGGTCGGCCCTCGGGGTCGTCGCGCGACACGATCTCGCCCTCCGGCTTGTGGTAGATCAGCACGCGCGGCGAGCGCTGCGTGAAGCGCAGCGGGACGAGCTTGCCATTGACCTTGACGCGATCACCCGGGCCGATCTTCTGCCCGAGCGAGGCCGGCAGGCCGTTGACCGAGATGCGCCCGGCCACCACCCACTCCTCGATCTCGCGCCGCGAGGCGACGCCGGCCTGGGCGAGCACCTTCTGCAGGCGCTCGGGCTCGCTGAGCGTCGTGGGTGGGTTGCGCCCGCCGCCCTGGCCGCCACCCTGACCCTGACCCTGACCCCGGCCGCGCGCCGGGCGCTCGCCGCCCTCGGGCTGGCCGAGCGCCGATCGGTGGGCCTCGGGGTGGCGCACGGGATCGCCCTCGATACGCGGCCGGCGCGGCGCCTGCGCACCAGCCGGGCGCGGCGGACGCGGTGTGCGTGGACCGCGCGGGTCGACGTTGAGGTGGGCGTCCTTGCGGCTGGGCTGGGCGTCCTCGTCGCGCGGCGCCCCCTCGCCGCGCTGGCCGCCGCGGGATTCGCGCGGATCGCGGTCGAGGATCTCGATCGCGTCAGACTTCTTCTTCAGGGGCGGGCGCAGCGGCCGGTTCGGTTTGCGAGACATCGACTAGATCCATGATTTTTTCGAGTTCGGTGAGCGCCGGCAGCTCGGTCAGGCTGCGCAGCC
>JAEUNQ010000259.1 GCA_016790365.1 Thauera sp.
AACATCACCAGGAGGGCGAGGCCGATCTGCTGACCGACCTCCATGATGCGCTCCGGGATCGGACCGCCCTTGATGATTTCGACCGTATAGTACAACAAGTGCCCCCCATCCAGAACCGGGATGGGCAGCAGGTTCAGGACACCCAGGCTGATGCTGATCAGGGCCACGAACTTGAGGTAGTGGGCCCAGCCGAGCTGGGCGGTCTGCCCGGCGTAGTCGGCGATGGTGACCGGTCCGGAGAGGTTCTTCCAGGACACTTCGCCGGTGAGCATGCGGCCGATCATCTTCAGGCTCAGCACGCTGGTTTCCCACGTCTGCACGACCGCGCGCGAGAGCCCCTCCAGCACACCGTAGCGCACCTCGCCGAAGATCGCGATGCCGCCCGCCGGGGCCTCGGCGACGCCGACACCGATGCGGCCGATCTGCGCCCCGCCCTCCTCGGCCGCTTCCGGCGTGATCACCAGCTTCACGATCACGCCTTCGCGTTCCACCTCGAAGCCGAGCGCACGCCCGGGCGCCTCGCGCACCAGGCGCACCAGGTCGCTCCAGGCCTCGACCGGCGTGCCCGAGATCGCCAGCACGCGGTCGCCGCCTCGCAGTCCCGCGCGTTCGGCCGCACTCGCCTCCGCGATCCGGCCGATCACCGCCGGGATCGCCGGGCGCCATGGACGCAGGCCCAGGCGCGCGATCAGGTCGGTGTTGCCCTCGTCGATCGCCACACCCGAGAGATCGAGCCGGCGGAACGCCTCGACGTCCTCGAGGGTGCGCACGCGCAGCATCACCTCGCGGCTGTCGAGCGCGTGGCGCAGCAGCACCCAGCGCAGGTCCTGCCAGCTGCGTACCGGCTCCTCATCCACCGCCTCCACCAGGTCGCCCTCGCGCACGCCGGCGGCCTGCGCGATCGCCGGCGTGTCGGAGAGCGCAACCCGCGGCTTGAGCTCCTCGGTGCCACTGACGAAGAGCCCCCAGTACAGGACGATCGCGAGCAGGAAGTTCGCCAGCGGCCCGGCGGCGACGATCGCGAAGCGGCGGTACACGCTCTGCCGGTTGAAGGCGCGGTGCAGTTCGGGCGCCGCGACCGGCGCCTCGCGCTCGTCGAGCATCTTGACGTAGCCGCCGAGCGGAAACGCGGCGAGCACCCACTCGGTGCCGTCGCGGCCGGCGGTATGCCGGAGCAGCGGTTTGCCGAAGCCGATCGAGAAGCGCAACACCTTGACCCCGCACCAGCGCGCCACCAGGTAGTGGCCGAGTTCGTGGACCAGGATGAGCAGGCCGAGGGCGAGCGCGAAAGGGATCAGGTAGTCGAAGAGGGTCATCGGTCGAGCCGGAGTCGGGAGATCTCGTCCCGCGCGAGTTCGCGGGCGTGCGCGTCGGCGGCAAGCACCGCCTCCAGCGAATCGACCGCGCCCGGCCGGCTACGTTCCAGGCCGGCCGCGATCACCGCGGCGATGTCGAGAAAACCGATGCGATGATCGAGGAAGGCGGCAACCGCCTCCTCGTTGGCGGCGTTGAGCACCGCGGGTGCCGTACCGCCAGCGCGCAGCGCGTCGAAGGCCAGCTTCAGGCAGGGAAAGCGGACGAAATCCGGGCGCTCGAAGTCGAGCCGGGCGATCTCGAACAGGTCGAGCGGGCGCACGCCCGCATCGATGCGCTCGGGCCAGGCCATCGCGTTGGCGATCGGGGTACGCATGTCGGGGTTGCCGAGCTGGGCGATCACCGAACCGTCGGCGTAGTCGACCATCGAGTGGATCACGCTCTGCGGATGCACGACCACCTCGATCATCTCCGCGGGCGCACCGAACAGCCAGTGCGCCTCGATGACCTCGAGGCCCTTGTTCATCATCGTCGCCGAGTCGACCGAGATCTTGCGCCCCATGACCCAGTTGGGGTGGGCGCAGGCCTGCTCGGGCGTGACGTTGGCGAGCGACTCGATCGGCGCGACGCGGAAGGGACCGCCGGAGGCCGTCAGCAAGACCCTGCGCACTCCGGCGCGAGCGGGTTCGCGCGCGTAGTCGGCGGGCAGGGCCTGGAAGATCGCGTTGTGCTCGCTGTCGATCGGCAGCAAAACGGCGCCGCTGGCCGCCACAGCATCGAGCAGCAGCCGGCCCGACAGCACCAGGGCCTCCTTGTTGGCGAGCAGGACCTTCTTTCCGGCGCGCGCGGCCGCCAGGGTCGGCCGCAGCCCCGCGGCCCCGACGATCGCGGCCATGACCATGTCGACCGGCTCGGCCGCGGCGACCCGCTCCAGCGCCTCTTCGCCGCACATCACCTCGGTGTCGCTGCCTGCGACGCGCAGGGCCGCGCTGAGGCGATCGGCGGCGCCGGCGTCGCCCATCACCGCGAAGCGCGGCGAAAAGCGCAGACACTGCTCGAGCAGCTTGTCGTCCTGGCGCTGCGCGCTGAGCGCGAAGACCTCGAAACGTTCGGGGTGGCGGGCGACGACGTCGAGCGTGCTTTGGCCGATCGAGCCGGTCGCGCCCAGTACGGTGAGGCGCTGGGGTGCGGGGTCAGGCATGGAGAGGATCCGTTACGGAAGGGGCACGGCCGCAGCCATGGGGGATCAGCGCGCGAGCCACACCGCGCCGAGCGCCACGAGCGGAAGCGTGGACGTGAGACTGTCGATGCGGTCGAGGATGCCGCCATGCCCGGGCAGGATGTTGCCGCTGTCCTTGAGGCCGGCCTGGCGCTTGAGCAGTGACTCGAAGAGATCGCCGACGATGCTCACCGCGGTCCATGCCAGCAACACCCCGGCGATGACGGGCGCCCCGCCCTCCAGCCCAGCGCCGCGTCCGGCCAGCACGCCGAAGCCGAACAACAGCACCGCGACCGCGGCGCCCACGGCGCCTTCCCAGGTCTTGCCTGGGCTGATCGAGGGCGCCAGCTTGCGCCGGCCGAAGGTCCGCCCGGTGAAGTAGGCCGCGATGTCGGCAACCCAGACGACGGCCATGGTCCCAAGCAGCACCCAGGGCCCCATCGTGCGCAGCTGCATCATCGCCAGCGCGGTCGGCACGAGCACGACGAAGCCGACCAGCGAGGCCAGCATCGGGTTGGACAGCGACCACTTTCCGCGCAGCCACATCGGTACGACGCAGATCCAGAACAAGGCGCTGAAGACATAAAGGGGCACCAGCGCAGCGGCACCGCCGAGCTGGCCGCTTCCCAGCCCGGCGCTCCAGCCCAGCAGCGCGCTCGCCGCGGTGAAGGCCACCGCGGTGGACACGCGCAAGCCGTGCTCGAACCGCGCGAGCGCGCCCCACTCCCAGGCGGCCGCGCCGCACAAGGCTGCGCAAAGCACGAGCCATAGCGAGGCCGGGAGGAGGAACACCGCCGCGAGCAGGCCGACCAGCAAAGCGATGGCGGTAAGGACGCGATCCTTGAGCATGGCGGCCCTATTCCCCGGCGTCCGCCTTGAGCTGCTCGCTGGTGCGCCCGAAGCGCCGCTCCCGCGCCTGATATGAGCCGATGGCCTGGCTCAGCGCTTCGTCGTCGAAGTCGGGCCAAAGCACATCCGTGAAGTAGAGTTCGGTGTAGGCGAGTTGCCACAGCAGGAAATTGCTGATGCGCTTCTCGCCGCCGGTGCGGATGAAGAGATCGGGCTCGGGCGCGAAGCTCATCGACAACTCGGAGGCGAGTTCCTCTTCGGTGAAGCGTTCCAGGCGTCCCGGTTCGCGCGCCATCAGGCGTGACATCGCATCGAGGATGTCCCAGCGGCCGCCATAGTTCGCCGCTACGGTGAAGTTGAGTCCGCCGTTGCCCGCGGTGAGCGCCTCCGCCTCACGGATCATGTCCACCAGGCGGCCGTCGAACTTCGAGAGATCCCCGATCACGCGGAATCGCATGTCGTTGTCGTGCATGCGACGGATCTCCTTCTGCAGCGACTTGAGGAAGAGCTGCATGAGGAACGAGACCTCATCCTGCGGGCGACGCCAGTTCTCGGAACTGAACGCGAACACGGTGAGGTACTCCACCCCGCGATTCACGCAGCCGCGTACGGTGGCACGCAAGGCCTCCACGCCACGCGCATGACCGGCCACCCGAGGAAGCATGCGCTTGCGCGCCCACCGCCCGTTGCCATCCATGATCACGGCGATATGTGCCGGCACCGCCGGGACGTCGGGGATGTCGCGGGTGGAACTCCTGAACAGCCCTCCGATCATGGTCCGCCTCCTGTCGTGCCCATTGAAGATACAGCTGATCCGCCTGCGCGGATCAGATCTGCATCAGTTCCTGCTCTTTCTGGGCGAGCAGCTTGTCGATCTCTGCGACATAGCGGTCGGTGAGCTTCTGGACCTCTTCCTCGCCGCGACGCTCGTCATCCTCGGAGATCGCCTTGTCCTTGACCGCGTCCTTGAGCTGCTGGTTGGCATCTCGACGCAGGTTGCGGATCGCCACCTTGGCGGTCTCGCCCTCGTGGCGAACCACCTTGGTCAGGTCGCGTCGGCGGTCCTCGGTGAGCGCAGGCATCGGCACGCGCAGCAACTCGCCCATGTTCGCGGGGTTGAGACCGAGATCGCTGTCACGGATCGCGCGCTCGACCTTGCCCAGCATCGGCTTCTCCCAAGTCTGGACGCCGATCGTACGGGCATCAATCAGGGTGATGTTCGCCACCTGGTTCACCGGCACCATCGAGCCGTAGTACTCCACCATCACGTGGTCGAGCAGGCCGGTATGGGCGCGCCCGGTACGCACCTTGGCGAGGTCGGTCTTGAGCGCCTCGACCGACTTCTGCATCTTCTGCTCGATGTTCTTCTTGAGTTCGGAAATCATGCAATCCCTCTCCGGAGGTCAGGAATGGACCAGCGTGCCTTCGTCCTCGCCCATTACGACGCGCCTGAGCGCACCGGGCTTGAAGATCGAGAACACGTTGATCGGAAGCTTCTGGTCGCGGCAAAGCGCGAACGCCGTCGAGTCGAGCACCTGCAGGTTGCGCCCGATCGCCTCGTCGAAGCTGATGCGATGGTAGCGCTGTGCCTGCGGGTCCTTCTTCGGATCCGCAGTATAGACGCCGTCCACCTTGGTCGCCTTGAGAACGATCTGCGCGCCGATCTCCGCACCACGCAGCGCGGCGGCGGTATCGGTGGTGAAGAAGGGGTTGCCGGTACCTGCCGCGAAGATGACCACGCGGCCCTCTTCGAGATGGCGGATCGCGCGCCCGCGGATGTAGGGCTCGACCACTTGGTCGATGCGCAGCGCCGACTGCACGCGCGCCTCGAGGTCCATGCGGCGCATCGCGTCGGCGAGCGCCATCGCGTTCATCACCGTGGCGAGCATGCCCATGTAGTCGGCGGTGGCGCGGTCCATTCCGGAAGCCGCGCCCTTCATGCCGCGGAAGATGTTGCCGCCGCCGATCACCACGCCGACCTGGACGCCGAGACGGGTGATCTCGGCAACCTCGGAGACGATGCGGGTGACGACATCCTCGTTGATGCCGTAGGCGTCGTCGCCCATGAGGGCTTCGCCGGAAAGCTTGAGCAGGATGCGCTTGTAGGCGGCGGACACGTTCATCTCCTTACTTCTTGGCGGCAGCGGCGGCCTGCTCGGCGACTTCGGCAGCGAAGTCGGTGACCTTCTTCTCGATGCCTTCACCGACGATGAAGAGCGTGAAGCCGGCGACCGAGGCGCCCTTGGCCTTGAGCAGCTGCTCGATGGTCTGCTTGCCGTCCTCGGCCTTCACGAAGACCTGGGCCAGCAGTGTGACTTCCTTGAGGAACTTCTGCACGGTGCCGTCGGCGATCTTTTCCAGCATCGCTTCGGGCTTGTTGTCGGCGCGAGCCTTCTCGATCGCGATGCGACGCTCGGCGTCGATCAGGTCCTGCGACACGCCCGAGGCGTCGAGCGCCTTCGGCTTGGACGCGGCGATGTGCATCGCGATGTCCTTGCCGAGCTGCTCGTCGCCACCGACCACGTCCAGCAGCACGCCGATCTTGGCACCGCCGTGGATGTAGGAGAACAGCTTGCCCTTGGCTTCGATGCGGACGAAGCGGCGGATCGACATGTTCTCGCCGATCTTGCCGACCAGCGCGGTGCGGATCGACTCGACGGTGCCCTCGCCCAGCGGCAGCGCCGACAGGGCGGCGACGTCGGCCGGATTCTTGGCGGCGACGAGGCCGGCGCAGTTCTGCACCAGGGCCAGGAAGTCGTCGTTCTTGGCGACGAAGTCGGTCTCGCAGTTCACCTCGATGATCGAGCCGAGCTTGCCATCGGCCGAGATGTCGATGCCGACCACGCCTTCGGCGGCGATGCGGGCGGCGGCCTTGGAGGCCTTGTTGCCGAGCTTGACGCGCAGGATCTCTTCGGCCTTGCCCATGTCGCCGGCGGCTTCGGCCAGCGCCTTCTTGCAT
>JAEUNQ010000179.1 GCA_016790365.1 Thauera sp.
GCCGTTCGACTTGCATGTGTAAAGCATGCCGCCAGCGTTCAATCTGAGCCAGGATCAAACTCTTAAGTTCAATCCAGCAAAGTACTCAAATAACTGACTTTCATCAGCATGAGCACCAATCATTGTGATACGTCGCGACCGAAGCCGCTGACCACAACAACCAAGCACCCACACTTATCGGTTGTCCAAGTTTTTAAAGAATCGCTGCGTTGCCGCAGCGAAGAAGCGAGATTATGTAGAACCTACATCACCCTGTCAAGCATCTCGTGAATCTTTTTTGCGCCGCCCCGGAAAACCCCAGAACGACAAGACCCCGAACTCCCGACCGCTTCCACTCTCCCCGCCCCGCTGCACTTGCGTTCAAGCACCGCTGCGCTGGAAGAGGTGCGCATTATAGACACCCAACACCGAAGGTCAAGAACAAGTATCAATAAAGATTCTGATGAGCCTATGCAGGCATGTGCCCGACAACCGGCGGCAGATCATCGGAAGGCTATACACCACGCCTCGGCGACGAACGGCTCGTGCTTCACCCGAGAAACTTGGCAGCGAGAGATGCGCTTTTTTTCACTGGAAGGTGCGAGCCCAGCGGGCGAGCACCGATCCCATCCAACGCACGCGCGCCCCTCAACTATGGTCCGCGCCCGCGGGAGACACGCCAGGCACTTGCGAGCAACGAGCCCGCAGCCTGCATCGGCATCCGACAATGCCTCCGTCACGGTTGCGGCGCGGCGGGAGCAAATGTTATCGTCCGCGCGACACGCGGGAGAGAACTCCTCCTAGATGGAGTCGCCGAAGGCGCAACCCCCGGAACCGCTCAGGCAGAAGGACCGCGTGCGCAGCAAAAGTCTGGAGAGCGGTACGGGCGCAGGGCGCCGGCGTACCCACCGAAGGGGCACACCGTCGGCAGCGGCAGCATCTATATATGTAGAGCTGGCGCGTGGCCCACGGGAAAATCTCTCAGGTAAAAGGACAGATGGGGCGTGCGCGGCAAAGTGTCGCGCACGCCCCTTTTTCGTTCACCCTGACGGAGCGCCTTCGCGATGACTACCTCTGCCAAGCAGACCCCCCTCCATGCCGCCCACGTCGCCGCTGGCGCACGCATGGTCGACTTCGCCGGCTGGGACATGCCGGTCAACTACGGCTCTCAGATCGAGGAGCATCATGCGGTGCGTCGCGACGCCGGCATGTTCGACGTCTCGCACATGCTCGCGCTCGACCTCGCCGGCCCCGACGCCACCTCCTGGCTGCGCGGCCTGCTCGCCAACGACGTCGCCAAGCTCAAAGACAGCGGCAAGGCGCTCTACTCCTGCATGCTTGACGAGCGCGGCGGCGTGATCGACGACCTGATCGTCTACCGCTTCAGCGATGCCGACTATCGCATCGTGGTGAACGCCGGCACCGCCGACAAGGACGTCGCCTGGATGCGCAAGCGCATCGCCGCCACTGGCGCCAACGTGACCCTGCAGGCGCGCCGCGACCTGGCGATGATCGCCGTCCAGGGCCCGCGCGCGATCGAACGCGCCTCTGCCGCCCTGCCCGAGCTCTCCACTGCCAACGGCGTGCCCGGGCCCTTCGTGGGCGCACGCGTGGGCGACCTGCTGATCGCGCGCACCGGCTACACCGGCGAGGATGGGCTTGAGATCGCCGTCCCCGCGAGCCGCGCCGAAGCGATGTGGAACGCGCTCGCCGCGGCCGGAGTGCGCCCCTGCGGCCTGGGCGCTCGCGACACGCTGCGCCTCGAAGCCGGCATGAACCTCTATGGTCAGGACATGGACGAGCAGGTCTCGCCCCTGAACGCCGGCCTGTCGTGGACCGTGGACATGAAGGACGAGGCCCGCGACTTCGTCGGTCGCGCCGCGCTGCAGGCCAACCCGGCCAGCCAGCGCCTGCTCGGCCTGATCCTCGAGGACAAGGGCGTTCTGCGCTCGCACATGAAGGTCTTCACCGCCGCCGGCGAGGGTGAGACCTCCAGCGGCAGCTTCTCCCCCTCTCTGGAAAAATCGATCGCCTTTGCGCGCGTCCCGCTCGCCACCCAGCCGGGCGAGACCGTCGAGGTCGACATCCGCGGCAAGCGCCTGAAGGCGCGTACCGTCAAGCTGCCCTTCGTGCGCAACGGCAAGGCGCTCGTCTGATCCGGATCACGAGGGCGACCACCTGGCCGCCCTCTGCTCGTGCCCGCGCGTGATCGCCGCACAGATTCGACCACGCGGACGCAAGCAAGCATTTCGCCACCCTCCCCGCACACTCCCACCTTTCCGACCGGAGAACACCATGAGCAACGTCCCCAGCACCCTCAAGTACACCAAGTCCCACGAATGGATCCGCATCGAGGACGACGGTACCCTGACCATCGGCGTCACCGACCATGCCCAGGAAGCCCTCGGCGACATCGTCTTCCTCGAGCTGCCCGAAGCCGGCCGCGCGCTGTCCGCCGGCGAAGCCTGCGCCGTGATCGAGTCGGTCAAGGCCGCCTCCGACATCTACGCGCCCGTGGCCGGTGAAGTGATCGCCAACAACCAGGACGCGATCGACGCCCCCGAGAGCATCAACGCCGACGCCTACGCCAACTGGCTGTTCAAGCTCGCGCCGGCCAACGCGGCCGACGTCGCCGCGCTGATGGATGCCGCGGCCTACGAAGCGGAAATCGCCCAGGCCTGACCATGACCGACACCCTGCTTTCCGCCCCGCTCGCCCGCCTCGAGCAGCGCGACGCCTTCGTCCACCGCCACCTCGGCCCCGATGCCAGCGAGATCGTGCGCATGTGCGCGACCATCGGCGTCGCCGACGTCGATGCCCTGATCGAGCAGACCGTACCCGCCGGCATCCGCCTCGCGTCGCCGCTGCCGCTCGCCGGCGCGATGCCCGAGCACGAGGCGCTCGCCCGCCTGAAGGCGATCGCCGGCCGCAACGTGGTGAAGAAGTCCCTGATCGGCCAGGGCTACTACGGCACCCACATCCCCGCGGTCGTGCTGCGCAACGTGCTCGAGAACCCGGGCTGGTACACCGCCTACACGCCCTACCAGGCCGAGATCTCCCAGGGCCGCCTCGAAGCCCTGCTCAACTACCAGCAGATGGTGATCGACCTCACCGGCCTGGAGCTCGCCAACGCCTCGCTGCTCGACGAAGCCACCGCTGCCGCCGAGGCGATGACGATGGCGCGCCGCGTATCGAAGTCGAAGTCGAACGTGTTCTTCATCGACGAGGCCTGCTTCGCACAGACCATCGACGTGGTGCGCACCCGCGCCCACTACTTCGGCTACGAGCTGGTCTACGGCAAGGCCGCCGAGGCCGGCAGCCACGACTGCTTCGGCGCGCTGCTGCAGTACCCGAACGCGCGCGGCGAGGTCGTCGACCTCACCACGCCGATCGCCGAGCTCAAGGCCAAAGGCGCTGTCGTCGCGGTCGCCAGCGACCTCATGGCCCTGGTGCTGCTCAAGAGCCCCGGCGCCATGGGCGCCGACATCGCCCTCGGTTCGGCGCAGCGCTTCGGCGTGCCGATGGGCTTCGGCGGCCCCCACGCCGCCTTCTTCGCCACCCGCGAAGGCTACGTGCGCTCGATGCCGGGTCGCATCATCGGCGTCTCCAAGGACGCACGCGGCAAGACCGCGCTGCGCATGACGCTGCAGACCCGCGAGCAGCACATCCGCCGCGAGAAGGCGAACTCCAACATCTGCACCTCGCAGGTGCTGCTCGCCAATCTCTCCGGCTTCTACGCCGTGTATCACGGACCCCAGGGCCTGCGCACCATCGCCGCGCGCATCCACCGCCTTGCCGCGGTGCTCGCCGCCGGCCTGCGCGAGGCCGGCTTCGGCCTGCACGACCGCCCCTTCTTCGACACCCTCGAAGTCGAGGTGGGCGCGCGCGCGCCTGCCATCCTGCGCGCGGCCGAGGAAGCCGGTTTCAACCTGCGCAGCGTCTCCGGCACCACGCTCGGCCTCTCGGTGGATGAGACCACCACCCGCGACGACGTCGCCGCGATCCTCGGCTGCTTCGGCGCATCCATCGACGTCAGCGTCCTCGACACCCACGTCGCGGCCGCCGGCGGCGCGCTGCCCGCGGGGCTGCTGCGCAGCGACGCCGTGCTCGCCCACCCGGTGTTCAACACGCACCACACCGAGCACGAGATGCTGCGCTACCTCAAGAAGCTGCAGAACCGCGACCTCGCGCTCGACCACTCGATGATCTCGCTCGGCTCGTGCACGATGAAGCTGAACGCCACCAGCGAGAT
>JAEUNQ010000199.1 GCA_016790365.1 Thauera sp.
TCGTCACCGACACCATCCCGCTGCGCGACGACGCCAAGGCGTGCCCGCGCATCCGCCAGATCTCGGTGGCCTCGCTGCTCGCCGACACCATCCTGCGCATCAGCAACGAGGAGTCGGTCTCCTCGCTGTTCATGGAATAAACCTTTCGCCCGTCCGGCCTCGCGTCGGGCGGGCATCCACCGTCTCCGCCTGGTCGCGGGCGGAGACAACCCACTCAGGAGCATCACATGCAAATCGAATTCAAGGCCACCAAGCGTGACGCGCAGGGTACGGGTGCGAGCCGCCGCCTGCGTCGCGCCGGCCAGATCCCGGGCATCATCTACGGCGGCGCGGGCGAAGCCCAGCCGGTGTCGATGGACCACAACGAGCTCTTCCACCTGCTGCGCAAGGAAGCCTTCCACGCCTCCGTGCTCTCGATCGAAGTCGATGGCGCCAAGCAGAACGCCGTGCTGCGCGACGTGCAATGGCACCCGTTCAAGCAGCAGGTGCTGCACCTCGACTTCCAGCGCATCGCCGCGGGCGAGAAGATGCACCTGAAGGTGCCGCTGCACTTCGTCGGCGCCGACCTCGCCCCCGCCGTCAAGCTCGGCGGCTGCATGATCTCGCACACCATCAACGAACTCGACGTGCAGTGCCTGCCCAAGGACCTGCCCGAGTTCATCGAGGTCGACCTGTCGGCGATGGAAGCCGGTCAGTCGGTGCACGTCTCGCAGATCAAGCTGCCTGCCGGCGTCGAGCTGGTCCAGCACGGCGAAGGCGACCCGGTGGTCGCGACCGCACTGCTGGTGAAGGGTGCCGCCGAAGCCGAAGGCGAAGGCGAGCAGGCCTGATCCCGCGCGCACCCGGGACGCAGGAGACCGACGACCGATGAGCAACGCCGCCGCGCGTCCTCCCCGTCTGATCGTCGGCCTCGGCAGTCCGGGTGCCGCATACTGCGAAACCCGGCACCACGCCGGGTTTTGGTTTTGCGAGCGCCTCGCCGACCAGCTCGGCGTGCGCTTCTCGCACGAATCCCGCTTTCATGGCCTGGTGGCCAACGCGCGTGAAGCCGGCATGTGGCTGCTGATGCCGCAGACCTTCATGAACCGCTCCGGCCAGGCGATCGGCGCGCTGGCGCGCTTCTACCGCATCGAGCCGACGGAGATCCTCCTCGTGCACGACGAGCTCGACATCCCTCCCGGCCAGCTCCGCCTCAAGTTCGGCGGCGGTCTCGGCGGCCACAACGGCCTCAAGGACACCTCCGCCCACCTCGGCACCAACGACTACTGGCGCCTGCGCATCGGCATCGGCCATCCGGGCGACCGCAACGAGGTAGTGAACTTCGTGCTCAAGCCCGCGCGACGCGAGGAACAACAGCAGATCGACGAGGCCATCGACAAGGCGCTCGCGCTCTGGCCGCAGATCGTGCGCGGCGAGCTCAACGCCGCCGCCACCCGGCTCAACGTCCGCCCTGCGCCGCCCAAGCCCCCGAAGCCCCCGAAGCCTCCCAAGGCGCCCAGGCCCTTGCCGCCCGACGCCGCCACGGAGCCGCCCCCGACGGACGGCTCCGCCGCCTGAGCCCGCTCAGTAGCCCACCGCCGCCAGCGCGCGCAGCGGGCCGACCGCGCGGATCGCCTCGATCTGCTCGCGGTGGCGGGTGTACAGCGTGCCGCCGAAGCACACCGCGCTCATCGAGATGCCCTCGAAGTGCTCCCGGCTGCGCGGAATCGCCAGCAACCAGCCTTCTCCCGCGAGCAAGTTGAAGGGCGGCAGCAGCCCGCCCTCCCCCGCCTCCAGGCCGAGTTCGGTACGCGCGCGCTCGAAGCCCGCGTGCAGGCTGTCGGCCGCAGCCTCCACCGCCTCGCCGCGACCGCAGCGCACGCGCACGAAGCAGTGCCGCATCGGCAGCGCCGGATGCGTCGCCACGCCCTGCTCCGCCAGCCCCGCCGGCAGCCCGGGCGCGAACAGGCGCAGGCTGGCGTTGCCGGCATCGTCCGGCATCCACTGCACGTGCTTGTGGCGCTGGCTCGCCCCCGCGGCGGTGCCGCCGTTGTAGAGCCCGATCCCGCCCGCCTCGCCCATCAGCTCGGCGAGCGCGGCGAAGTCGCTGCGCGCGAGCGGCAGCAACTGCTCCTCGAACTCCCGCCGCGCCAGCACCAGGTGCCGTGCGCACAAGGGGAACTTGTTCAGGATCGCGACGTGGGCATCGCCGACCGCTCCCACCGTCAGCTCCGGGTCGGGATTCAGAAAGGGGTTGAAGTTCGGATCGCGCGGCCCGCCAGGGATCGCCACGGCCCTGTCATCCTTGGTGGCCTGGTCGCGAACTGCGGCGGACGGTACCGGCGCGGCATTCCTGCTCGCGTCCTTGGCCGCGAGCGAGGACACCCAGCGCACGATGAAGCGCATGCCAGCGTCCTCCATCTCCACCTGCTCGGCCTGCACCGGCACCAGCGCCCCCGACGCCAGCGCCGCCGCGCTGCGCGCGTCGACCGCCTCGATCCAGTTGATACTCATGCCTTCTCCTCCGGTGTGTTTTTGGGCAAATGCAGGACAGGGGATTGTAGGCCGGCAGCGGTGCGCATGGGCCAAAAGAGCGATGACAGCACCCGAGGAAGCTTCGCAGCGGCCTCCGCTCACGCAGCCGCGCCGCCGCCAGGCCGCGGGGCCGGGGCGGGGCGTGCCAACTTCAGGAGCGCCGAGGCGGAGGGCGTCGCGGGGGAAACAAGGCGACGCATGTCCGAGGCGCGCAGCGACGAGTTTGCGTCGCCGCCCCCGCGGCACCCTCCTCCGAGGGGAGCCCGGAGCGCAGCCACGGGCCGCGAGTGCAGGCGGCGCGCCCCGCCCCGGCCCCGCGGCCGGATCAAAGCCGCCGCCAACCGCGCCCCCACCCCGCGCCGGCTTTTGGAGCCCTACCCCGCGACACGGTACAATCCCGGGTTTTCCACACCGGATCAAGGCCGTAGCCCCACGACGCGGCGACGCAGCCACCGGAACGATCAAGGATTCACATGAGCCTGAAATGCGGAATCGTCGGCCTGCCCAACGTCGGCAAGTCGACCCTCTTCAACGCGCTGACCAAGGCCGGCATCCAGGCCGAGAACTACCCCTTCTGCACCATCGAGCCCAACGTCGGCATCGTCGAAGTCCCCGACCCGCGCCTGGCCGCGCTGTCCGAGATCGTCAAGCCGCAGAAGATCCAGCCCGCCATCGTCGAGTTCGTCGACATCGCCGGCCTGGTCGCGGGCGCCTCCAAGGGCGAAGGCCTGGGCAACCAGTTCCTCGCCAACATCCGCGAGACCGACGCCATCGTCCATGTCGTGCGCTGCTTTGCCGACGACAACGTGATCCACGTCTCCGGCAGCGTCGATCCGATCCGCGACATCGAGGTCATCGACACCGAGCTCGCGCTCGCCGACATGGCCACGGTCGAGAAGGCGCTCAACCGCTACAAGCGCCCCGCCGCCTCGGGTGACAAGGAGGCCAAGATCCTCGTCGCGGTGCTCGAGAAGTGCTTCACCCAGCTCGACCAGGGCAAGGCCGTGCGCGCGCTCGACCTGTCGAAGGAAGAGTGGGCCAGCATCAAGCCCTTCTGCCTGATCACCGCCAAGCCGGTGCTGTACGCCGCCAACGTCGCCGAGGACGGCTTCGAGAACAACCCGCACCTGGACGCCGTGCGCGCCCATGCTGCCGCCGAGGGCGCCGAGGTGGTCGCGCTGTGCGCCGCGATCGAGGCCGAGATCGCCGACCTCGAGGACGCCGACAAGAAGGAATTCCTCGAGACCATGGGCCTGGAAGAGCCCGGCCTCGACCGCCTGATCCGCGCCGGCTACACCCTGCTCGGCCTGCAGACCTACTTCACCGCGGGCGTCAAGGAAGTGCGCGCGTGGACCATTCACGTCGGCGAC
The DNA here is from genome assembly GCA_016790365.1 of Thauera sp. Lineage (GTDB taxonomy): Bacteria > Pseudomonadota > Gammaproteobacteria > Burkholderiales > Rhodocyclaceae > Thauera. The sequence continues at coordinate 3,885 of JAEUNQ010000199.1, forward strand.
ACCGCCCCGCAGGCGGCCGGCGTCATCCACACCGACTTCGAGCGTGGCTTCATCCGCGCCCAGACCATCGCCTACGACGACTTCATCCAGTACAAGGGTGAGGCCGGCGCCAAGGAGGCGGGCAAGATGCGCGCGGAAGGCAAGGAGTACGTGGTCAAGGACGGCGACGTGCTGAACTTCCTGTTCAACGTCTGACACGCCGGGCGCAAGCGCGCCCAGCCTGCCTATCCAGACCCCGTCCCGGCAAGCCTGCGCGACGGGGTTTCTCTTCTGCGCTCGCCCCCGGGCACGGACAGCTTGGGGCTACCCCGATAGCTCAGGAAACAGCACGTCCGTAAACCCGAAGCGACGGAAATCCCGCACCCGCATCGGATAGAGCACGCCGTCGAGGTGGTCGCACTCGTGCTGCACCACGCGCGCATGGAAGCCCTCGGCGAAGCGCTCGATCGGCTCGCCCGCGGCGGTGAAGCCGGTGTAATGGATACGCGTGGCGCGCGGCACCATGCCGCGCAGGCCGGGCACCGACAGGCAGCCCTCCCAGCCCTCCTCGCGGTCCTCGGTGAGCGGCGTGATCACCGGGTTCACCAGGATGGTGCGCGGCACCGGCGCGGCGTCCGGGTAGCGCTCGCTGCGCTCGAAGCCGAAGATCACCACCTGCAGGCCGACGCCGATCTGCGGCGCGGCCAGGCCCACGCCGCCGTGCGCGGCCATGGTGTCGAACATATCCTCGACCAGCCCCGCGAGTTCGGGCGTGCCGAACTCGCCGACCGGCGCGGCAGGCTGCAGCAGTCGGGGGTCGCCCATGCGCAGAAGGGTACGGACAGCCATGGGATATTTCTCCTCGATCGTAATCAGCCGCGCCCGCCGAAGAGGCCGCGGAGCCACGCCCAGCGGCTCACCACCAGGGCGAGGAAGATCAGCCCGCAGCCGGCGAGCTGCAGCGCGCTCATGGTCTCGGCGAACCACCACGCCGCAGCGAGCGCGGTCCACACCGGCTCGAGCATCATGATCAGCGCCGCGTGGCTGGGCGTGGTCAGGCTCTGGCCATGGAGCTGGAGCAGGAAGCGCAGCGTGGTGGCGAGCAGCGCGCTGGCGAGCAGCCAGCCGAACATCGGCGCGCTCCAGGTCTGTGGCCAGGTCTCGATCAGCAGCGCTGGCGGCAGCACCAGCACGCCCACCGCGAGCATCTGCACCACGCTGAGCGCGCGCACCGGCACGTTGCGCACGATATGCGAATTGACGTTGAACATCAGTGCGAACACCGTCGCCGCTCCGAGGAAGAACCACTGCCCGAGCTCGACCTCGAAGCCGCCGTCGAGCGACAGGCAGGCGAAGCCGGCGAGCGCGAGCGGCAGCGCGAACCAGGTGCTCGCCGGCGGTCGGTCGCCGAAGAACAGGCGTGCGAACACCGGCACCATGACGATGCCCATGCTCGAGATGAACGAGGCTTCGCCAAGGTGGCTGCTGTGCGACAGGCCGAGGATCCACAACACCATGCCACCGGCGAACAGGGTGCCGACGAGCAGGCTGTTGCGCAGCGCGCGCCGGTCGAGCGCGCGCAACTGCGGCAGCGAGAACATCGCCAGCACCAGCCCGGCGATCGTGAAGCGCAGGCCGATGAAGATCAGCGGCGGAATGCCGGCGAGCGCTTCCTTGGAGAAGATCCAGCCCGCCGCGGCGATCACCGTGGTGAGCATGAGCAGGAGGTCGGCCTCGATACGATGCGGCGGCGCGCCGCCGGGACGCTGTCCGTTCATCGCGCCCCCACGTCGCGCCGCCCGTGGCGGAAGGTCCACAAGGCGTTGCCGGCGTAATGCCAGAGCAGCAGCAGCGCGGTGGTCAGCACCTGGGCGGTCAGGTAGTGCAGATCGAGCAGTTCCATGAAGAGGCTCATCAGCAACGCCGTCCACGCCAGCCCGGCCAACGCCACGACGAAGAAGCGCGGCAGAGCCTGGGCGTGGCTGCGCGTGGATGCGAACACCAGCCGGCGCGCGAGCGCATAGTTGACCAGCGCGCCGAGCACGAAGCCGGCGACGGCCCCCGCCAGCGGCGGCGCGCCCGCGCCCTCCACGAGCGCGAGCAGCAAGGCGAAGTGGGCGAGCGTGCCCACCGCGCCGACCGCGGCGAAGCGCAGGAAGCGCGCGAATCGGCCGGATGCGCTCATCGTGGCCGCCTGTCCTCGCCGACCAGCGCGCGGCGATCCTTGACCACCGCGAGCACCCGCCCAGCGCGCTCGACCTGCGCCACCACACGGCCCTGCAGCGCCTGGTCGCACCCCATGTGGGTGGCCGACAGGTAGAAGTCCGCGCCCCACCAGTCGCGCGTCGCACGCAGCCCGGGCGCGAGCCAGGCCTGCGCCTGCAGCGGCTCGGCACACACCGCCACGAGGTAGCCCTGCGCCGGCACGCCCTCGCGCGCGACCAGTCGGTTGAGCGCGAGCACCGCCTCGCGCAGGCTGCTTGCCCAGTAGTCCTGCTCCCAGCCCCCGGCAGCGCCCGGCACGCCACCGACGAGCTGGTTGTAGGCGAGATATCCGTAAGGATGCAGGCGGGCGAGCAGGCCCGCCTGGCCGATGACCGCGAGCGCGCATGCGAGCAGCACGGCACGACGCAGCAGCGGCGGACGGGTCCGCAGGCCCTGCCAGGCACGAACGAGCCCGATGCCCGCCAGCACCGCGAGCGGCGGCAGCACGAAACTGAAATGACGCAGCCCGTTATACAGCGGCGGCGCCGCGAGCACGGTGTAGGCGAGCGGGAACAGCGCCGCCAGCACCACCGGCAGCCAGGGCAGGGCCGATCGTCGGGCCTGGGCCTGGCCGGTGGCGAGCGCCGGCACGGCGCGCACCCCGGCGAGCAGCGCGAGCGCCAGTCCGGCGAGGAACAGCTCCGGCAGGCGCACCAGCAGGTAGGTCACGAGATAATGCCCCGGAACCTCGCCGACGTTCATCACGCGCCCGGCCAGCACCGTGTTCAGGTCGAAACTGAAATGCGAGAACGCGCTCATCGCAGTAAACACATTGCCCGGCGCCATCGCCGCCCACGGCCAGAACAGCGCGCCGAGCGCCAGCGCGATCGCCGCCGCCGGCAGCAGCGCGAGCACGCCGCACAGCGCGAAGCGCAGGCGCCCGTCCGGTTGCAAGGCCACGGCCGCGAGCATGCCGACGCCGAGGTAGAACACCGCGAACACCGCGCCGATGCGCAGCCCGAAGGCGCAGCCGAGCGCCACCCCCAGCCCCGCCAGCACGCGCCAGGGCGGCGCGGGCAGGGTTTCGAGCACGCGCACGCTGAAGTACAGCGCCCACAGCATCGTGGTGGCGAAGGGAACGTCCTTGGTGTGGGTGAACATCGCCCCCGACCACGCGCCGGTGATCAGCAGCAGCACGAGCGCCGTCAGCCCCGCCCACTCGCCGGCCAACTGGCGCACGAGCATCCAGGTGCCGGCCAGCCCGGCGAGGCCGAAGCCGGCCGAGATCAGGTGGCGCAGGTCCCACAGCGCCGGCCCTTCGGCCACGCCGGCGCGCTCGAGGGCGGCCGCGACGAGGTCGAAGAAGCCGCCGTAGAGGTAAAGATTCTTGTATTCGAAGGCTTGGCGGTCGGTGAAACCGGACAGGTAGAAGTCGAGCAGCAGGCGGCCATAGACATGCTGGACCTCCTCGTCGTTGCTGATGCCGTGCTGGTCGAAGGTGAGCAGCACGAACACCCCGGCCAGCGCCAGCACGGCGAGCGCCACCCACTGCGCGAAGGGCGCATGGGGCTCGGCCGCAGCCGTCTCGGTCGGTGCGCCCCCCGCCGCGGCCGGCGCCCGCGCCGCCGCGCCCGGCGGGATCATCGATCGCGCTCCGGCCTGCGCTCGAAGCCGAGCCGCTCCGACACCAGGAACAGCGGCCGCCCCTTCACCTCGGTGAAGATGCGCCCCACGTACTCGCCGAGCACGCCCAGGCTGATGAGCTGGATCCCGGACAGGAACAGCCCCGACACCATCAGCGACACGTAGCCGGGCAGGTCGATGCCGAACAGCATCGTGCACAGCACCAGGAAAAGTCCGTACAAGCCCGAGAGCCCCGCCATCATCAAGCCGATCACCGACCACACCCGCAGCGGCAGGGTGCTGAAGGCGGACAGGCCGTCGATCGCGTAGCGCAGCAGGCGCAGCATCGACCAACCGGACACGCCGCCGGCGCGCTGCGCGGGCTCGAACTCGACCACCTCCTGGCGGAAGCCCACCCAGCTGGTGATCCCCTTCATGAAGCGGGTGCGCTCCGGCAGGCTGTTGATCGCGTCGACGACCGCGCGGTCGAAGACGCGGAAGTCGCCACCGCCCTCGGCGAGCGCGACCTCGGAGACCTTGCTGAAGAAGGCGTAGAAGGCCCGGGTGAGCTTGCGTCGCAACCAGGGGTCGGTGACGCGCGAGCGCCGCACCGCGGTGACCATCATCGCCCCGCCGCGCCAGCGCGCGAGCATCTCGGGGATCAGCTCGGGCGGATGCTGCAGGTCGCCGTCCATCAGCACGATCACGTCGCCCGCCGCCGCCTGCAGCCCGGCGGCCATCGCGGCCTCCTTGCCGAAGTTGCGCGCGAAGCGGATCGCCTTCAGGCGGCGGTCGTCCGCACACAGCGCGGCCACGCGCGCATAGGTGTCGTCGCGGCTGCCGTCGTCGACGAACACGATGTCCCAGTCTGACAGCTCCAGCCCCGCGAGCACCTGAGACAGGCGCCGGTGCAGCGCCTCCACCGTCTCGCCCTCGTTGTAGAGCGGGACCACGACCGAGAGTCGGGGGTGTGCCGAGGAGGCGGGCGGCACGTGGGGGTGGGCATCGAGCGAGTCGGTGTGCGACACGATGGGACAACCGGCGAGTAGGCTCCGCAGCCGGAGCGAAGGCGTGCACGATAAACCATTCGTGCCCTGCCCGGCGTGCCCCGCGCGGGCCAGGGTGCGCGATACTTCGGGCTTTCCGCCCACCGCCACGATCGCATGCAAGCCCCTTCCCGCCCTGGCGCGCCAGCCACCCGTCCGGTCGTGGTGTGTGCCGACGACTACGGCCTCGCCCCCGGGGTCAGCGAGGCGATCGCCGCACTCGTCGCGACCGGCCGACTGTCGGCCACCAGCTGCATGAGCGCGCTGCCCGACTGGCGCCGCGCCGCGCGCCCCTTGCGTGCGGTGATGGCGAGCGCACCGGCCGACGTCGGCCTGCACCTGACCCTGACCGACCAGCCCCCGCTCAGCGCCGCGGCGCGCCGGGCCTGGGGCGAGCGCCTGCCACCGCTCGGCCGCCTGCTCGCCGCCGCCCTCGCCCGCCGTCTGCCGGCGCAGGCCGTGGCGGACGAGATCCGCGCCCAGCTCGACGCCTTCGAGGACGCCTGGGGGGACGCGCCCGACCACGTCGACGGCCACCAGCACGTGCATGTGCTGCCCGGCGTGCGCGAGCCCCTCGTCGCCGAGCTGCTGCGCCGCCACCCGCGCGGCCGCGTGTGGGTGCGCGACTGCGTCGAGCCACCGCTGCGCTGCCTGCAGCGCAGCGAGGCGGTAGGCAAGGCGTGGTTCATCTCCGCCCTCGCGCGCGGACTCCACCGCCAGTTGCGCGAGGCCGGCCTGCCCAGCAACGAAGGCTTCAGCGGCCTGCACGACTTCTCCGTCGAGCGCCCCTTCGCGCCGAAGATGCGCCGCTTCCTCGCCGCCACCGGCCCACGCCCGCTGGTTCACGTGCACCCCGGCCGGGTGGACGCGGCGCTGCGCGCCTGCGACCCGCTGACCACCCCGCGCGAGGCCGAGCTCGCCTACCTCGCCTCGGCCGAATACCTGACCGACCTCGCCGCCGCCGGCCTGCATCCGGCGCGCTTCGCGGCGTTCGACGCCGCCTGAGCGCTCGGGCGGCTCACCACGGGTTGCGGGATCGTCCGTCCGCCCAATACGATCCCCGCATGCCGCAATCCATCCCTTCCTCCGTCCCCGGTGCGCCCCCCCCTGCCGGCCCCTGCATCGCCCCCTACGTCGGCCGCTTCGCCCCCTCACCCAGTGGCGCGCTGCACTTCGGCTCGCTGGTCGCCGCCGTGGGCAGCTTCCTCGATGCGCGCGCGCATGGCGGACGCTGGCTGCTGCGCATCGAGGACGTGGACACCCCGCGCACGGTGCCCGGCGCCGCCGAAGGCATCCTCGCCACGCTGGAACGCTTCGGCTTCGAATGGGACGGCACGATCGTGCGCCAGAGCGAACGCGGCGAAGCCTACGCGGCCGCGCTCGAGCGCCTGCGCGCGGCCGGCCTCGCCTACCCGTGCGCGTGCACCCGGCGCGAGCTCGCCGACCAGCCGCTCGCGCGCGACGGTTCGCGCCGCTATCCCGGCACCTGCCGCGACGGCCTGCCGCCGGGACGCACCGGCCGCGCCTGGCGGGTGCGCGCCGAAGGCGTGGTGCGCTTTTGCGACGCGGTGCAGGGCGAGCAGCAGATCGACCTCGCCGCCGATGACGGCGACTACGTGGTCAAGCGCGCCGACGGCCTCTTCGCCTATCAGCTCGCGGTGGTGGTGGACGACGCCGAGGCGGGCGTGACCCACGTCGTGCGCGGCGCCGACCTGCTCGACTCCACCGCGCGCCAGATCCACCTGCTCGGCCTACTCGGCCACCCGGTGCCTGCCTACGCCCACCTGCCGCTGGCCACCAACGCCGCGGGCGAGAAGCTCTCCAAGCAGACCCTGGCGCGCGCGATCGACGCGCACCCGCCGCAGGCCGCCTTGCTGGCCGCGCTGCGCTTTCTCGGCCACAATCCACCCGACATGCCCGCCGCCGCGCCGCTCGCCGAGACGTGGGCGTGGGCGCAGGCCCACTGGTCGCTCGCCGCCGTGCCGCGCCGCCGCCAGGCGGTGGCCGACGGCTTCTTCTGAGGAAACCCCATGCACCCGAACGACATCAGCACCCAGCCCGAAGCCATCCGCAGCCTGCTGCAGCAGGCGCGCACGATCGCGGTGGTCGGCATCTCGGCCAAGCCCGACCGCCCCAGCCACGAGGTCGCGCACTACCTGCAGCGCGCCGGCTACACCATCATCCCGGTCAACCCGGCCTACGAGGAGGTGCTGGG
>JAEUNQ010000211.1 GCA_016790365.1 Thauera sp.
ACGCTCTACGAGGAGGCCCACCAGTCGCGCCTGTCGACCGAGAAGTTCATGCTCGACGGCCGCCACACCGGCACCGGCGGCGGCAACCACTTCGTGCTCGGCGGCGCCACGCCGGCGGATTCGCCCTTCCTGCGCCGGCCCGACCTGTTGCGCAGCCTGGTGAGCTACTGGCACAACCATCCCAGCCTGTCCTACCTGTTCTCGGGGCTGTTCATCGGCCCGACCTCGCAGGCGCCGCGGGTGGACGAGGCGCGCCACGACTCGGTGCATGAGCTGGAAGTGGCCTTCCAGCAGATGCCGGAGCCAGGTGCCCAGGTTCCGCCCTGGCTCATCGACCGCCTGCTGCGCAACCTGCTCATCGATGCCAGTGGCAACACCCATCGTTCCGAGTTCTGCATCGACAAGCTCTACAGCCCGGACAGCGCGACCGGGCGGCTGGGCCTGCTGGAGCTGCGCGCCTTCGAGATGCCGCCGCACGCCCGCATGAGCCTCGCCCAGCAACTCTTGCTGCGCGCGCTGATCGCGCGCTTCTGGCAGCAGCCCTACGCGCCCTCCAGGCTGCGGCGCTGGGGGACCGAGCTGCACGACCGCTTCCTGTTGCCGCACTGGGTGGCGGAGGATTTCCGCGACGTCGTCGGCGAACTGCGCGAGTTCGGCTACGCGCTCGATTTCGACTGGTTCGCGCCGCACTTCGAGTTCCGCTTCCCCAAGTACGGCGAGTTCGCCGCGCGCGGTGTGCGGGTCGAGTTGCGCATGGCGCTCGAGCCCTGGCATGTGATGGGCGAGGAGGGGGCGCCCGGCGGCACGGTGCGCTACGTCGACTCCTCGGTGGAGCGCGTGCAGGTGAAGGTGTCCGGGCTCAACGACGACCGCCATGTGCTGACCTGCAACGGCCGTGCCGTGCCGCTGCAGCCCACCGGCACGGTGGGCGAGTTCGTCGCCGGGGTGCGCTATCGCGCCTGGCAGCCGCCGTCCTGCCTGCATCCGACGATCGGTGTGCACGTGCCGCTGGTGTTCGACCTCGTGGATGGCTGGATGCAGCGCTCGATGGGCGGCTGCGTGTATCACGTGGCGCATCCCGGCGGTCGCAACCACGAGACCTACCCGGTGAACCCCTACGAGGCCGAGGGCCGCCGCCTGGCGCGCTTCGCCACCACCGGCCACACGCCCGGCCGTATCGTCCCCGTGTCCGCCGCGCGCAATGCCGACTTTCCCTTCACCCTCGACCTGCGCCGCCAGGACTGACACACCATGCAGGTCCAGCCGCACAGCCCGCCCGAGCTGCTTGCCAGTTACGCCGCGCGGCCCGACCGCTACGACGAGCTTTGCCAGCGCATCGGCAGCGTCGTGGTGGTCCGGCCGCACTGGCGGGATTTCTTCCACGGCCTCGCCGCCATGCCCGCCGACGAGCTGTCGGCGCGGCGGGCCGCGCTCGGCCGGCAGATCCACGAGAACGGCATCACCTACAACGTGTATGCCGACCCGCGCGGCTTCGCGCGCCCGTGGGAGCTCGACCTGCTGCCCTACATCCTGCCGGCGGCGGAGTGGGCGCAGATCGAGGCCGCGGTGATCCAGCGCGCG
>JAEUNQ010000227.1 GCA_016790365.1 Thauera sp.
CGGCATCATGATGGGCATCGGCCTGGTGTGGGTGCTCGCGGTGCTCGGCGGCATGCGCGAGCTGCTCGGCGCCGGCACGCTGTTCTCGGGCATCGAGATGATCCTCCCCGGCGCCTCGGCGTGGAACGTGTTCGGCGACGACTACCCCGGCTTCCTGATCGCCATCCTGCCGCCCGGCGCCTTCTTCGCGCTCGGCGTGCTGATCGCCGCGTTCAACGCCATCAACGTGCGCCTGGCGGCACGTGCGCGCCGGCTCCCGCCGCCTGCCCCGACCAGGACGGCCGAGCCGGAGGAAGACTCCGCAGAGCCGGCCGCCGCGAGCTGACGACCCGCATGGCTGCGATGAAGCGCGAGGCGATCCGCGAGTTCTTCCGCCGCCTGCACGACGCCAACCCGAACCCGCAGACCGAGCTCGAGTACGCCTCGCCCTACCAGCTGCTGGTCGCGGTGGTGCTGTCGGCGCAGGCCACCGACCGCAGCGTCAACCTCGCCACGCGCAAGCTGTTCGCGCTCGCCCCCACGCCCGAGGCCATGGTCTCGCTCGGCGAGGAAGGCATCGCCGAGTGCATCAAGACCATCGGCCTGTTCCGCAACAAGGCGAAGAACACGCTCGCGCTGTCGCGCCTGCTGCTCGAGCGCCATGGCGGCGAGGTGCCGGCCGAACGCGAGGCGCTCGAGGCCCTGCCCGGCGTCGGCCGCAAGACCGCCAACGTGGTGCTCAACACCGTTTTCCGCCAACCGGCGATGGCGGTCGACACCCACATCTTCCGGCTCGCCAACCGCACCGGGCTGGCCCCCGGCAAGGACGTGCTGGAGGTCGAGAAGGCGCTGCTGCGGCGCGTGCCCAAGGACTACCTGCTCGACGCCCACCACTGGCTGATCCTGCACGGCCGCTACGTGTGCACCGCGCGCAAGCCGCGCTGTGGCGAATGCGGCGTGCGCGACCTGTGCCTGTTCCGCGACAAGACCGACTGAAGCCCCGCGCGGGTGCCCGCCGACGCGACGCGCTCGCTCCACACCCGCCACCCCGCGCCCGAGGGCGCACGAGAACCGAGGACCCGACATGTTCAACCCCAGCCGCGACCAGGTGCGCAGCTTCTTCATCGACACCTGGCGCAAGGCGCGCGCCAAGGAGGTGCTGACGCCGATGGAGACCATCGCCGCCGACATCATCGCGCTCCACCCCGAGTACCACGCCGTAGTCGAGGACCCGGAGGCGGTGCACCGCGACTTCCCGCCCGAGGCCGGGCAGATCAACCCCTTCCTGCACCTGTCGCTGCACCTGGCGATCGAGGAGCAGCTCTCGATCGACCAGCCACCCGGCATCCGCGCCGCCTTCGAGGCCGCCTGCCAGCACCGCGGCAACCGCCACGACGCCATGCACGACGCCCTCGAGTGCCTCGGCGAGATGCTCTTCGACGCCCAGCGCAAGGGCACCCCGCCCGACGGCGCGACCTACGTCGGCGCGCTGCGCAAGCGCGCCGGGCTGGCGATCTGATCGCGGCCGCCTCGCGCCCCGTCCCACCCGCCGTCCCCCCAGTCACACCTCCACGCCTCGCCCTGCACACGGGCGAGGCGCTAGAATGAACGTCTTCGGACGAATGGATCGGACCCTGCGCGCCCGGCGCCTGCCGCATTCCCGGCCTGCGCCCGGGCATTCGCGTGCCTGAATCCCCACCGACTCCACCGACTCGCCCACCCTTCCGCCAAGAATCCCCGCCCCCCAGGAGGTCTCCATGCCCGGTCTGCTCACCAACGTCGATCCCGATGGCCTGCTCGAATACTCGGTGGTCTACACCGACCGCTCGCTCAACCACATGTCGCAAGCCTTCCAGGGCGTCATGCGCGAACTCTCCACGACCCTGAAGAAGGTCTACCACGCCCACGCCATCGCCATCGTCCCCGGCAGCGGCACCTTCGGCATGGAGGCGGTCGCGCGCCAGTTCGCCACCGGGAAAAAGACCCTGGTGATCCGCAACGGCTGGTTCAGCTACCGCTGGACGCAGATCTTCGAGATGGGGAACATCCCCGCCGAATCCGTGGTGCTCAAGGCCCGCCAGGTGCGCGACGAGGCGCAGGCGCCCTTCACCCCGGCGCCGATCGACGAGGTCGTCGCCGCCATCCGCGAGCACCGCCCCGACGTGGTGTTCGCGCCGCACGTCGAGACCTCGGCCGGCATGATGCTGCCCGACGACTACCTGCGCGCGGTGGCCGACGCCACCCACGCGGTCGGCGGCCTCTTCGTGCTCGACTGCATCGCCTCGGGCACGGTGTGGGTGGACATGGACGCGGTCGGCGTCGACGTGCTGGTGAGCGCGCCGCAGAAGGGCTGGAGCGCCTCGCCGTGCTGCGCGATGGTGATGCTGAGCACCGCCGCGCGCGGGCGCATCGAGGGCACCACCAGCACCAGCTTCGCCTGCGACCTCAAGAAGTGGCTGCAGATCATGGAGGCCTACGAGGGCGGCGCCCACGCCTACCATGCCACCATGCCCACCGACGGCCTGGTCACGCTGCGCGACGTGATGCGCGAGACCGAGGCCTACGGCTTCGCCAAGGTCAAGGAAGAGCAGCTCGAGCTCGGCCGCCGCGTGCGCGCCCTGCTCGAGGCGCGCGGCTTCGCCAGCGTCGCGGCCGCCGGATTTCAGGCCCCGGGCGTGGTGGTGAGCTTCACCACCGACGACGGCATCAAGACCGGCGCCAAGTTCGCCGCCGCCGGCCTGCAGGTCGCCGCCGGCGTGCCGCTGGCCTGCGACGAGCGCCCCGACTACAAGGCCTTCCGCATCGGCCTCTTCGGCCTCGACAAGCTGCACCACATCGAGCGCAGCGTCGCCACGCTCGAGAAGGCGCTCGACCAGGTGGCCTGACCCGGTTCGATCCACCGGGGCACGCACCCGCCCGCCCCGGCCCTGCATGCGCACCTGCGCGGGCGCATTGCCTCACGCACGAACGCCACCCTCGCGGTGGCGTTTGCTTGTCAACGCGTCAGGGCGTCAGCGCGTCAGGGCAAATTGCGCGCGCAAGCGCTCGACGGTGTCGGGCTCCGCGCGCAGCCTGAAGACCGCCCCCTCATCCTCCGCCCGCTCCTCCAGCACCTCGCAGTTGGCGTAGATCTCCTTGCGCAGTTGCTGCGCCGACCACGGCAGCAAAAGCTCCGCCTCGACCAGGTCCTGCTGGAAGAAGGCGACGATGGTCTGCCGCAGCCTGGCCACCTCGTCCGGCCGGCGCGCGCTCATGACGATGCAGCCGGGGTATTTTTCGCGCAGCGCGGCCTCGCATTCGGCCTGCGCCGCGGCATCGCCGACGTGGTCGATCTTGTTGAAGACGCGGATGCGCGGCACCTCGTCGGCGCCGATTTCCTGCAGCACCGCGTCGGTGACCTCGAGCTGGCGTTCGAAGCCGGGATCGCGGGCGTCGATGACGTGCAGCAGCAGGCCGGCATCCAGGGCCTCGGCCAGCGTCGACTTGAACGAGGCCACCAGCCCGTGCGGCAGGTTCTTGATGAAGCCGACGGTGTCGCTGACCAGCACGCGCGGCACGCTCTCGGGGTAGAGCGTGCGCACGGTGGTGTCGAGCGTGGCGAAGAGCTTGTTGGCGACCAGCACCTCGCTGCCGGTGAGCGCGCGCATCAACGTCGATTTGCCGGCATTGGTGTAGCCGACCAGGGCTACGCTGGCGAGGCTCTGGCGCCCCTGGCGGCGCGCACGCTGGGTCTTGCGTTCGGCCTCCATCGCGACGATCTCCAGCTGCAGCTCGGCGATGCGGTCGCGGATCTTGCGGCGATCGAGCTCGGTGTGCGACTCGCCAGCGCCGCGACCGCCCACGCCGCTGCGCTGCCGCCCCTGCGGCCCGGCGAGCTTGGCGGCCTCGCGCAGGCGCGGCGCCATGTAGCCCAGGCGGGCGATCTCCACCTGCGCCTTGGCCGCGCGCGAGCGTGCGTTGCGGTGGAAGATCTCGAGGATGACCATGGTCCGGTCCATCACCTCGCAGCCGGTCTCCAGCTCGAGATTGCGCGCCTGCGAGGGCGAGATCTCGTGGTCGACCAGCAGCGCCTCGATCGTACCGGTGCGCGGCACGGTGTCGGTCGGCGCGGCCTCGAAGCCGGCCTGGGCGGCCACGAACTCGCGCACCTCCTGGCGCTTGCCGACCCCCAGATAGCCGTGGGTGTCGAAGCCGGCGCGCTTCTGGGTGAAGGTGTGCACCACGCGGTAGCCGAGGGTCTTCGCCAGCTCGCGCAGCTCGGCGAGCGAGGCTTCGAACTCGGCGTCGCTGACGTTGGGGCGTTGCACCGAGGCGACGATGGCCTTCCGGGGTTCGTCGGCGAGTTCTATCTGCATTCAGGGCGCTTCTATCGGAGGGATGGGGGTGCGATGGTAACCCGCCGCGCCGCAGTTCACCGCCCGCCGCCCGCGTCCAGGTCGGTGAGGATGGGGCAGTCCGGACGCGCATCGCCATGGCAGTGCGCCGCGAGCGTGCGCAGCGTGTCCACCATCCCCTGCAGCTCGGCGAGCTTGCGCTCGAGCGCGGCGACGTGCCCGAGCGCGATGCGCTTGACGTCGGCGCTCGCCCGCCCCTGGTCGCGCCATAGCGCGAGGAGCCCGCCGATATCGGCCACCGCGAAGCCGAGGTCGCGCGCGCGGCGGATGAAGCGCAGCACATGCACGTCCTCGTCGGTGTAGAAGCGGTAGCCCGAATCGGTGCGCCGCGCCGCCGGCAACAGGCCGATCGACTCGTAGTAGCGGATCATCTTCGCCGACACGCCCGAGGCGGCGGCGGCCTTGCCGATGTTCATCATGAACTCGCCCCCCTCAACCCGCCGCGGGCGCCTCGGCGCCGAAGCGGCGCAGGCGCAGCGCGTTGCCGAGCACGAACACGCTCGACATCGACATCGCCGCCGCGGCGAAGACCGGCGACAGCAATAGCCCGAAGGCCGGATAGAACGCCCCCGCGGCGAGCGGGATCAGCGCGCTGTTGTAGGCGAAGGCCCAGAACAGGTTCTGGCCGATGTTGCGCATGGTGGCGCGCGACAGCGCGATCGCGCGCGGCACGCCCATCAGGTCGCCCGACATCAGCACCACGTCGGCGCTCTCGATCGCCACGTCGGTACCGGTGCCGATCGCGATGCCGACGTCGGCCTCGGCGAGCGCGGGCGCATCGTTGATGCCGTCGCCGACGAAGGCCACGCGGCGGCCGGCCGCCTCCCCAGCCTCACCGCGCCCAGCCAGCCTGCGCAATGCCGCCACCTTGCCGTCGGGCAGCACCTCGGCGACGACCTCGTCGATCCCCGCCTGGCGCGCGATCGCGCGCGCGGTGCGTTCGTTGTCGCCGGTGATCATCGCCACCTTCAGGCCCAGCGCATGCAGCGCCTTCACCGCCGCCACCGAGGTCGGCTTGAGCGGGTCGGCCACGGCGATGATCGCAGCCAGGCGACCATCGATCGCCGCGTAGAGTGGCGACTTGCCCTCGTCGCCCAGGCGCGCGGCAGTGTCGGCAAAGACGCCCACATCCTGGCCGAGCCTGCGCATCAGGCGGTCGGCGCCGACCTCCACCCGCCGGCCCGCCACCGTCGCGCTCACGCCGTGACCGGCATCCGCCTCGAAACCTTCCGCCTCGTCGAGCGCCAGCCCTTCGGCTCGTGCGGCGACGACGATGGCCTCGGCGATCGGATGCTCGGAACGGCGCTCGACGGCGGCCACCGACGCGAGCACCTCTGCGCGCGCGAAGCCCTCGGCCACCACCAGGTCGGTGAGCTGCGGCTTGCCCACGGTGAGCGTGCCGGTCTTGTCCACCGCCACCACCGCCGCGTCGCGCAGCAGCTGCAGCGCGTCGCCCTTGCGGAACAACACGCCCATCTGCGCCGCGCGCCCGGTCGCGACCATGATCGAGGTCGGCGTCGCCAGCCCCATCGCGCACGGGCAGGCGACGATCAGCACCGCCACCGCATTCACCAGCGCGAAACTCAGCACCGGCACCTCCGCCGGCAGCCAGGCCGCGCCAAACAGCAGCCAGGCCAGGAAGGCGAGCGCCGCCAGCCCCATCACCACCGGGACGAAGACCATGGTGACCTTGTCCACCCTGGCCTGGATCGGCAGCTTGGCGCCCTGCGCCGCCTCGACCATGCGGATGATCTGCGCCAGCACCGTGTCCGCCCCCACCCGCGTGGCGCGGAAGGCGAAGGCACCGCGGGTGTTGAGCGTGCCGCCGACCACCGTCGCGCCAGCGCCCTTCTCCACCGGCACCGGCTCGCCGGTGATCATCGACTCGTCGACAAACGAAGCCCCCTCGACCACCTCGCCATCGACGGCCACCTTCTCGCCCGGGCGCACCTCCACCACGTCGCCCACCGCCACCTCGGCGATCGGCAGCTCCACCACCTCGGCGCCTGTCGGCCCGCCCCGGCGCACCCGCGCGGTGCGCGGCTGGATGCGCATCAGGCGGCGGATCGCGTCGCTGGTCTTGCCGCGCGCGCGCGCCTCGAGCAGGCGCCCGATCAGGATCAGGGTGATGATCAGCGCCGCGGCCTCGAAATACACATTGACCGTGCCCGCCGGCAGCAGCCCGGGCGCGAGCAGCGCCACCACCGAATAGCCCCACGCCGCCGAGGTGCCCACCGCCACCAGCGCGTTCATGTCGGGCGCGCCGCGCAGCAGGGAGGGCACGCCCTTGCGGAAGAAGCGCAGCCCCGGGCCGAACATCACCGCGCTGGTGAGCACGAACTGCAGCAGCCAGCTCTCGCGATGGCCGATCGTGGCCATGACCCAGTCGTGCATGCCGGGGATCAGGTGCGAACCCATCTCGAGCACGAACACCGGCAGCGTCAGCGCCACCGCGATCCACACCGCACGCCGCAGCGCCGCCTCCTCGGCCGCGGCCTCGGCCTCGCGCGCGCCCTCGCTCACCTCCGCCGCTGGCTTGGCGCCGAAGCCCGCCTTCTGCACCGCCGCCACCAGGGCCGCGGTCGGCACGCCACCGGCGAGTTCGACGTGGGCGCGCCGCGAGGCCAGGTTCACGTTGGCCGTCACCACCCCGGGCACGCGCTGCAGCACCTTCTCGACGCGGCCGACGCAGGCGGCGCAGCTCATGCCCTCGATGTCGAGCTCGAGCGCCTCGCGCCGCACCGCGTAGCCGGCCTTCTCGACTGCGGCGATCAGCGCCGACAGCGGCACCGTGGCCGGCGCGGCGACGGTGGCGGTCTCGGTGGCGAGGTTGACGCTGGCCGCCTGTACACCCTCGACCCTCAGCAAGGCCTTCTCGACGTGGGCGACGCAGGAGGCGCAGTTCATGCCGGCGATCGCAAGGGTGCGCGCCGCAGCGGCGGGCGGGGGAGTGCGGGGGACGTCCATCCTGTGAATCCTTTACATTTCCGCGATAGGTGGCACTGTAAACCTTGCCAACGCTGGAAGGTCAACCCGTGCCCGCCGCATCGCATGCCGGACTGCCGGACGCGGAGGCAAGCCGATGCCGCAGCGGCCTGCGCCGTGCCCGTGGAGCCTCGCCGACGCCGCTGGAGCTCCCTCTCGCCGCTCGTTGCACACGTCCAGGAGCGTGCAGAGGCCATAATTCACGGCTCGTTCACGCCTTCCCGGGCACAATGCAGGGCAGCATTCCGCCCGCTTAAGCCTCATTCCCATATAGATGAGTACATCGAACTCGATTCGCAACGGCATCAAGTGGCTCATCACCGGCAGCCTCGGCGGTCAGGTCCTCCAGTTCGCCTTCGGTATCGCACTCGCGCGCCTGCTCGTCCCGGAGGATTTCGGCTTCATCGTGACGATCCAGATCTTCACGGGGTTCGTCGGCCTGATCAGCGGCGGGGGCATGGGACAAGCGCTTGTTCAGTCGAAGGAGGCTGGAGCACGCGATTTCGACGTGGTGTTCACAGCGCAACTGCTGATCGGGATCCTGATCTTCGCCGGCTTCTACCTTGCCGCGCCCTGGTTCGCACGCAGCTTCGGCGATCCGCTCTACGCCGATCTGATCCGCGTCTCGGCGATCAGCTTCCTCCTGCGCCCCTTCGTGAATACGCGCGCGAGCGCGCTGCACAGGGACATGCGCTTCAAGGAGCGCTCCGTGATCGGCCTCGCCGTCGCAGTGCTCACGGGCCTCGCCAGCATCGCGCTTGCCATGGTGGGCGCAGGCCCCTGGAGCCTCATCCTGTCCGGCATCCTGGGGAGCCTGATCACGCTCGCCATGCTCGACAGGGTGAGCGACCGTCGCCCGCAACTGTGCCTGGATCTCGAGGTGGCACGACGCTTCGGCGCCTACGGAGTCAAGGTTTCCCTCAACGACCTCGCGGCCTATTTCACCAAGCAGGCCAGCAACGCGATCATCAGCCGGGTTGCAGGGCCCTCGGCGGTCGGTCTCTTCAACAAGGGCGAGAGTCTTGCCTGGCTGCCCTTCTCGACCGTGAGCGGTGCGGTCTATGACGCCGTCTTCCGCGCGATGGCGAAGGCGCAGGACCGCCCCGACGAGGTCAAGTACCTGTTCTATCGCATGATCGGCCTGATGGTCGTGTACACGCTGCCGATCTATATCGGCCTGGCCTGGATGGCCGAGCCCTTCATGCTCTTCGTCTATGGCGAAAAATGGCTCCCCTCCGCCGACCCGCTGCGCATCGTCTCGCTCGCAGGCCTGTTGATCTGCATCGGCCACCCCTGTGGCGCGGTGCTGGCGGCGATGAACCGCCTCGGCCGCGAGGTGTGGATCCACATCGCGCAGGGCGTGCTGGTGTCCGTCGCGTGCTACTACGGCTTGAAGCACTGGGGCATCAGCGGGGCCGCATGGGGCGTCTTCGCGGGCATCGCGTTTTCCACCCCGGTGATGTATTTCCTCGCCACGCGCTGCTTCCCGAGCCGCATCGGCGACCTGGGACGCGCGCTCGCACCCGGCGTCGGCCTCAATCTGATCCTGCTCGCAGTGCTGGCACTCGCCGATGCGGCATTGCCGGCGGACTGGCGTGATCTCCGCCCAGCGCTGTACATGCTGATCGCGGGCGGAAGCGCTGCAGTCGCCTACACCGCCGCCTTCCTGTTCCTTCCGCTTGCCGCAATCTCGGACGAAAGCCTGCGCTGGCGCCGCACGCTCCGGCTCGCCCGCTGACGAACCATCATGCTCCTCGACCTCCTCAAGCACTTTTCGGCCGACGACGGCCGCGTCGCGATGCAGTTGCGGGGCGCGCAGCGGCACATCGGATCGCAGGACGGCGTCGACATCGTGCGCGACGACTTCTCCGACGAGGCCGCGAGCGCCCTTTTCCTCCGCGTCCATTCGTCCGCGGAGGGGTCGGTCAGGCTCCGGCTCGCCGGAAACCACTTGTTGAAGCGCTGCGCCATCGGAGGCTGGATGTTCCAGCCGACGACGCCACACGAGGCGGTCTTCTGGGTGCCGCGCCTGCCGATGTGCCGGACCCTGGATGCCTTCGGACGCATTTGCGCGGAATCTCCCGCGACGCTGGCGAACATGGAGATCGGCGGCGGAGAGGCATCGGCAACGTTCGAGCTCCCGCCCGGCCAGGTGCTGGACTGTGTCGTCTGGAGCTTGCAGTCCGCGAACCCTGGCACGGATGAAGGACACTCCGTCGACGAGTTGATGACGACGACCTCACTCGAGTCCCAGCCCTACTTCATTTACGCCTCCCATTCCGCGACACGATGCGCTGCGGACTTCTACACGCACCTCGTGCACGGCAAGGTGTACGGCGCCTGCTGGGCATGGCCCAAGAAGCTGAAGATCTGCGACGAGCTCGACGCACTCGCCCTGCACATGGTCGCCAGCGCGCTCGGCCAAAGCACGGGCAAGCGCGTCTACCGGCTGCTGCGCCGCCAGATCGTGCTGGCAGTCCTCTGCCGCCAGGACGCCGACGGCGGTTTCCGTCACGGAGAATGGACCGACCAGTATGAAAGCCACAACCGGCTGATCAACGGGGCGATGCAGTTGCTGGCGACCGAGTTCGCCGCCGCGCCCGAGCCGGCCCTGGAGGGTGCGCTTCGCGGGATCGCGCGCTACCTCGCCGAGCAGGTCGACCAGACCGATGCCGGGGCCTGGTTCCTGCACGATTCGCTGGAGCGCTCCGAGGAAGGCATGCGCCACTACCCGCTCGGCTGGGAACGCGGAAACTGGCTGGGCAAGTCGCCAACGAACCTCCTCATCCTGAACACCCACCTCGATTGCATGCTGGCGCTGGCACGCGAGCGGGCGGCCTGCGGCGACGACACCCATGCCGGACTGCTGCAATCTGCGGAGAGCTGCCTGCGCACGGTGATGTCCGCGCGTCCGGCCGACTGGCTGTTCCGGCCTTTGCTGAACGTGATCGCCCTGTCCTTGCTGCCGAAGGCCGAGCAGGAACGACTTCCGCTGGTGTACCGCGCGCTGAAGCGGCTCGGCTGGAAATACCTGATTCCGCGCTGGCACCTGATCCGCCGGCGCTTTCCGCGCCTGCAAATGCCCGCGGGCTACATCGAACGCAGCCTGGGCCAGGCCGACTTCGTGCATCGTTACCACGGGGTGCATCTGATGGATTTCGAGCGCCTGCTCGCCTGCGCCGCCGTTGATCCGAAGGACCCTCAGTGGTCCTCCATCAGCGACGGCCTGGTCGAATTCGGCGTGACCAGCCACGTCACCCGGCTGTGGAAGGAAACCGCGGCCAGCCGCGACTCGCTCGCATTCTGGGCGGAAGGCCTCTATCGCCGCTGTCTGCGCACGAAAGCGGAACGCGACCGAGACCTGCTGGCCGCCGCGGTGCTCGATCTGCACGATGCCGGTCTTGGCCTGCCGCCCTCGCTGCTCGGCGCCAACGGCGAGATCGTGCCCCCGGACGAGACCCTCCCCACCCCGTCGGCCACGGATGCGCGGCTCACGGTCATCAACCTGGGCGACCGCAGGACGCCGTGCTTCCTCGTGGTCAACACCGCGACGACGGATCTCCCGCTCGCCTTCGTTCCAAGGCTTCCGGCAGCACTGGACGGCACGGATCACGAGACGCGGACCGTGCCCTCGCGCGGCTGGATCCTGCTGCAGCCCGGCTCGCAGCATGCAGACACCGGTGCCGCCTTCTCCTCACACGCATTCACTTCTACGCATTCCCGGCAATGATGAGCAACGCGCGCGCAATCGCCTTCCACCTGCCCCAGTACCACCCGACCCCCGAGAACGACGAGTGGTGGGGCAAGGGTTTCACCGAGTGGACCAACACCACGCGGGCGAAGCCCCTGTACCCGGGGCACTACCAGCCCCACCTGCCTGCCGACCTC
>JAEUNQ010000265.1 GCA_016790365.1 Thauera sp.
CCGAGCAGGCCGCCCAGGGTCCACACCACATTGACCGGCCGCGTGCCGTCGCCGAGTGCACCCGCGGCGGCACCGAAGCCGAACACGAAGGCGAGCGCGAAGGCGAGCACCAGCACCAGCCGCGCCCGCCCCTGCCAGCGCACGATCGCCTCGCGCCAGCCCGCGGCGGCCCCGAGCGCGCCGGCGCGACGCAGGACGCGTGCCTCGAAGTCGCCCGCGGTCGCGCGCGCCTCGGCGTGCGCCCGCGCCTCATCAAGCGGCGGGTGGTGTTCTTCATGGCGGCGGACGAGCTCGGCCAACCAGCGCTGGGACAGGGAATTCGGCGGGAGTGACGTGGGCACGCGGGGTCCGGACGAGAGGTCGGCGTGGTTGGGAAAGCGGAAGGATAGCAACCTCGCCGGAGATGCGCATTGGCTCGGGCCTTGATCGAGCGGCTCAGCCCTTGCCCGCGATGGCGGATGAATGAAGACAGGGCGAGAATTGATCTCAATCAACAAATACCCGGCCAGAATGGTTAGCCTTGTGGCTTCAGCCCACGAACGGATCGCGTGCATGACTACAGAACTATTCCACTGGACCGACGAGTTCAGCATCGGCCTGCAGGAGATCGACGAACAGCACAAGGAGCTCGTAGACCTGCTCAACCAGCTCCACGTCGCGATCAAGGAGCACCACGGCTCGGCCACCTCGCGCCAGATCCTCGACAAACTGGCGGACTACACGCGCACCCACTTCGCGGTCGAGGAGAGCCTGATGCGGGTGTCGAACTACCCCGAATTCGCCACCCACAAGCAGAATCACGAGGCCCTGATCGGCCAGGTGCAGGCGCTGCAGGAAAAGCTCGACTCGGGCCAGGCGACCATCACCTTCGAACTTCTGCACTTCCTCAAGGTCTGGCTGACGCGCCACATCAACGAGGCGGACAAGCGCTTCGGCAGCTACTTCGTCGAGGCCGGCGGGGCCAGCAAATGGTCCGACCACGTCGAGCAGGCGATGAAGAAGCGCAAATGGTGGTGGAAGTTCTGGTGAGCAGCGCTCGTCGCACCACCGCCCTCGCCCCCGATCGACCGCAGCACACACCCACCCCTCCATCCGAGACCATGACGATGCCGCTCACCCTCCGGGCCCGCTCGGCCCTGCTTGCCCTCGCCCTTCCCGCCGCACTGCTGAGCGGCGCAGCCCACGCCGAGACGCTGTCCTGTCCTGCGCTGGACAAGGCGGTGCAGGTCGCCGCCTGCCCGAGCGACGCCGAACTGCAGTACACCTTCATGGGCTTCTGCGGCGACAACGCCCGCCTCTATGGCCGCGACGTCTTCACCTGCGCCACCTTCGAGAACTACAAGGCGGTCAAGAACACCGCGCTGTGGGAATCGGAAAACGGCAGCTTCAGCGGCTACCTGAACTGCAACCTCGACACCGCCACCCTGCGCGCCTCGCGTGCCCTGAAGATGAGCGTGGAGAAGAAGAACGGCCTCACCCGGCTGATCTGCGACTACGAGAACGACCAGCGCATGGTGATGCGCACGAAGGGCTCCTGCACGGTCGAAGCCGCCGACTGCAGCAGCGGCGAATGCCGTGCGAGCTGCGAGTGAGCATCGTCTCGAGCCCGGCACGGCGATGACGAAAAGCCCCACACCCGGTTCAGCGCCAACGGCCGGGCAGGCCGCAGCAGCCTCCGGCGCACGCAGCGCCCGGCTGCTGGTCGGGCTCATCGGCGGTGTATTCCTGCTGCTGATCGCCGCCTTCGTCGGCATGATCTTCCTCGTCCATGACGAGGTCCGCCTCAACGCGGTGGGCCCGATCGCCGCCGCGCCGGGCGCCGAGCGCGGTGGCGTGGTCTTCCACGGCACGGCCAACATCTGGGAGGTGCGCGGGCGTCTGACCCAGGACAACGCACGCCAGGTGAGCTTCGCGATCGATCTCGTGGGCCCCACCGCACAGCCGGCACCAGCCGGGCTGCAGCTCAGCCTGAGCCTCGAACGCACCGACGGTACCGGCACACCGATCCCGCTCGACCATCGCCTGGTCCGCCCGGGCAGCCTGGTGGCGACCAGCGCGCCGCTCGAGACCGGCCCGTGGCGGCTGCGCCTCACCTTGCCCGAAATCGAGGCCCTTCAGGAGTTCAGCGTCGAGCCCTGACGCACCCGCGCGCCGGCAGGCGTGCAGGGTCGCGCCGTTCAGTCCCCGACCTGCGGTACCTGGCCGGCGAAACTGCCGAGAATCGACACCACCTCGTCCTGCGCCAGGTCGCGCACGATGAACACCAGTCGGCTGCGGCGGTCGTCGTAGGGCGGCTGCGCTGGCCAGGCGGGCAGGCTGCTCGCCGGATAGACGCTGTGCTGCACGCACTGCAGCACGCGCGGCAGGGGGTCGCCGACGACGTTGAGCAGGCCCTTGATGCGCAGGATGCGGCCGCCATACACCTGCAGCAGCAGGGTGAGGCCGTCGGAGAATCCGAACCAGTCGAGCGGCTCGTCGAAGCGCAGCACGAAGCTGGTCACGCCTGCATCGTGGCGCGCGGGTGCAGCGCTTGCTGCGGACTCGGCGGACTCGGACTCGGCTTCGGCTGGCGCGCCGGCGCTGTGCGTCGGGGCGGATTTCTGAACGCGCGCACGCGACCACACCGGCGCGGCCGGCGCCTGGCGGGCCGCACGGACCGCCTCCTCGCCCAGCCAGGCGGCGACGTCGGGCAGCTTGCCGGTGGGGTCGTAGAGGCCGCAGCCGAACACCGCGTCGGCAGCGACGGCACCGCCCGCCACCTCCACCCGGCGCGCACCCGGATTGAGCCGGGCGATGCCGGCGGCGACCGCCGCACGCTGCTCGGCCGAGGCCAGGTCGCACTTGGTCAGTAGCAGCCGGTCGGCCATCGCCACCTGGCGCACGGCCTCGTTGTGAGCGCCGAGCTGATCGAGCGCATGGGTGACATCGACCGCCGTCACCACGCCGTCGAGCCGGTAGCGCTCGGACAGGAAGGGCTCGGCCATCAGCGTGTGGATCACCGGCGCGGGATCGGCCAGGCCGGTGGTCTCGATCAGCACCCGGCGCAGGCCCTTGAGCTCGCGTCGCAGCGCGCGCATGAAGAGGCCCTTGAGCGCGCGCACCAGGTCGCCCTGCACGCTGCAGCAGATGCAGCCCGAATCGAGCACGACCAGGCTCTCATCGACCTTCTCGACCAGATGATGGTCGACGCCGACCGCGCCGAACTCGTTGATCAGCACCGCGCTGCCGTCCATCTGCGGCTGGCGCAGCAGATGGTTGAGCAGCGTGGTCTTGCCGGCGCCGAGGAAGCCGGTGAGGATCGTGACCGGAATGCGGCGGTCGAGGTCGGCGGCGGCGCCGGTCGCGGGCTCCGTCACTGCCAGCCGCCGCCGAGCGCCTTGTACAGCGCGACACGATTGGTGGCATCCGCAAGGCGGACGGCGATCAGCTCCTGCTCGGCCGCATACAGGCTGCGCTGGGCGTCGAGCAGGCTCAGGTAGCTGTCGACACCCCCGCGATAGCGGGCATCGGACAGCTTCAGGCTGTTCTGCGTCGCCGCCACCTGCTTGCGCCGGGCGTCGACGCGCTCGGTGACGGTCGCGCGCTCGGCCAGGCCATCGGCCGCTTCCCGGAAGGCGGACTGGATCGCCTTCTCGTACTGGGCGACGTTGATGTCGCGCTGGATCTCGGCAACGTCCAGGCTGGCCTGCAGGCGGCCGGCCTCGAAGATCGGCAGGCGCAACTGCGGCACGAAACTCCAGGCACCCGAGCCGCCCTCGAACAGGCCGTCGAGCGTGCTGCTCGCGGTGCCTGCGCTGGCGGTCAGCGTGATGCGCGGGAAGAACGCTGCGCGCGCGGCACCGATGCTGGCGTTGGCTGCCAGCAGGGCGCGTTCGGCCTGCACGATGTCGGGACGACGCGCCAGCACTTCGGAAGGCACCCCGGCGGGGAGTTCCGCCACCGTGGCGACCGCCAGCTCGAGCCCGTCCGGCAGCAGGGCGTCCGGGACACCGCTGCCCACCAGCTGTGCCAGCGCGTTCTGGTCCTGTGCAACCACGGTTTCGAAGCGCGCCGCATCGGCACGCGCGCTCTGCAGCAGGGTGTCGGCCTGATGCACGTCGAGTGCGGACACTGCGCCGAGTTCGAAACTGCGCCTCACGAGATCGAGGGATTCCTGGCGGGTCTGCTGCGTGCGCTTCGCCAGCGCCAGGCGCTCGCGGTCGGCGGCCAGGCGCAGCCAGGCGTTGGCGACCTCGGCCACCAGGCTGATCTGCGCGCTGCGGCGGGCCTCCTCGGTGCCGAGGTAGGTCTGCAGCGCCTGCTCCTCCAGGCTGCGCACGCGGCCGAAGAAGTCGAGCTCGTAGCTGGCGAATCCGAGGTTGGCGGAGTACTGGCGGTTGATGTCGGCCTGCCTCGTCGCGCTCAGGTCTGCCGGCACACGTTGCGCGTTCTGCCCGCCGCCGACCGCGATCGACGGGAACAGGTCGGCGCGCTGGATGCCGTACTGGGCGCGCGCACGCTCGATGTTGAGCGCGGCGACGCGCAGGTCGCGGTTGTTGTCGAGCGCGAGCGCGATCACCTCGCGCAGGCGCTCGTCGGCGAAGTAGTCGCGCCACGCGATGCTGTCGGCCGGTGGCGCGACCGCCGAGCCCGCGGTCGGCGCGGCCTGCGGGAAGCTCGCTGGCACCGGCGCCGCGGGGCGCTCGAAGCCGGGGATCAGCGTGGTGCAGGCACCGAGGGTGGTGGCGGCGAGCGCCACCACGAGGCCGCGCAGCGACCGTGTTGTTTCATGCGGGGTCATCTCAACGTCCCTCCTGGACAGACGGTGCCACGGCCGCCTCCCGGGGCTTGTCCGGGAAAATGCGCTTGATCACGACGTAGAACAGCGGCACGAAGAACAGGCCGAGCAGCGTCGCGCCGATGGTGCCGCCGAGCACGCCGGTGCCGATCGCGTTCTGGCTGCCAGCGCCGGCGCCGGTGGCGATCGCCAGCGGCAGGACGCCGAAGCCAAAGGCGAGCGAGGTCATGATGATCGGGCGCAGACGCATGCGGACCGCGGTCAGCGTGGCGGAGATCAGGTCCTTGCCCTCCTCCATCTGCGCCTTGGCGAACTCCACGATCAGGATCGCGTTCTTCGACGACAGGCCGATGGTGGCGAGCAGGCCAACCTGGAAGTACACATCGTTAGACAGCCCGCGTCCGGAGGCGGCGAGCAGCGCGCCGAGCACGCCGAGCGGCACCACCAGCATCACCGCAAAGGGCACCGACCAGCTCTCGTACAGCGCCGCCAGGCACAGGAACACCACCAGCAGCGACAGCGC
>JAEUNQ010000298.1 GCA_016790365.1 Thauera sp.
ACGAAGGCGAGCATCGCGGCCATGATCAGTTCCCACACGCCTTCCACCCAGAGGTGAACCACCCACCACCAGTAGAACTTGTCGCGGACGAGGTTGACCGGGTTGTAGAAGGAGAACAGGAAGAAGATCGCCAGACCCCAGAGGCCGAGCAGCAGCACGATGCTGATGACGGTCTTGCGGCCCTTCAGCACGGTCATCGTGATGTTGAACAGGAAGGCGAGCGCGACGATCACGATGCCGATCTTGGTCAACAGCGGCTGCTCGAGGAACTCCCGACCCATGGTGGCGAGGATGTCGTTGCCCGTCATCGACGCCAGCGTGCTGTAGGGCACGAGCAGGTAGCCGAGGATGGTGGCGGCACCGGCGACGAGGAAGACCCAGAACAGCAGCAGCGCCAGCTTCGGGCTGAAGAGTTCGGTCTCGGTCTCTTCCGGGATCAGGTAGTAGGCCGCACCCATGAAGCCGAACAGCAGCCACACGATCAGCAGGTTGGTGTGCACCATCCGCGCGACGTTGAACGGAATCTCCGGGAACAGGAAGTCCCCTACGACATACTGCAGGCCCAGGATCAGGCCGAAGATGATTTGCCCCACGAACAGACCGATCGCCGCGATAAAGTAGGGCATGGCGACCGCTTGTGATTTGTATTGCATGGATTATCCCCTTGTGGTCTCCAGTGTTCCGATCAGCCCTCGATGTTGGGCGGCCAGTTGGCGGTGTTGATTTCCGAGGTGTACTTCAGGAAAGCCACCAGTTGGTCGAGCTCTTCATCGGTGAGGTTGAAGTTGGGCATCTGGCGACGGCCGGGAGCTCCGGTGGGCATGGCTTGCATCCAGCCCTTGATGAAGTCGCCACCACGGCGCTTGTAGACGTTGCCGAGCTCGGGAGCGAAGTAGGCGCCCTCGCCGAGCAGCGTGTGGCAGCCCAGGCAGTTGTTGACTTCCCACAGGTGCTTGCCGGCGGCGACTTGGGGAGTGATGGCGCCGCGATTGTCCCGGTTGGGCAGCTCGCGTTCGGTGTCGAAGGTGAGGGCCAGGAACAACAGGAAGAAGAACACCGTTCCCCCGTAGAAGATGTTCCGGGCCATCGATTTTGTGAAAATACCGCTCATGGAGTACTCCTCATCGCTTGTCTCGTTTTGTCAGGAATGTGTCGGTTCGCCCGCGTGGGTCAGGGGTACAACGCTCCACGGCTATGCCGATGGTGGGCGCATTGTCACGGCGCCCACCCGGGCGCTCCATGATTTGAATCAAGATGTCGCCGGCGATCTCATGCGGTGTCCGCGTGGACACTGCATCTGCGCGGTCTCGTGGCGAAGCTGGGCGGCATCTGCGGAGGATCGCATGGGTGGATTCCGATCAGCGCTTGCGGCGGCGTTTGTCACGCTGGCCTTGGCGGCAGGCCCGTCTGCAGCGGAAACCGGGCTGGTGGCGGTGGATGTCGGCCACACCCTGTCGGCACCGGGGGCGACGAGCGCGCGCGGACGCGGGGAGTTCGAGTTCAATCGCGATCTCGCCGGGCAGATTGCCTCCGCGCTCGGGGAGCGGGGCTGGGAGGCGCGGATGGTGAATGCCGACGGCCGTATCGAGAGCCTGAGAGCGCGCCCGCAGGCCGCAGCGGGAGCCGCCTTCCTGCTCTCGGTGCATCACGATTCGGTGAATGCATTCGAGCTGAGCCCATGGACCTGGGAGGGCCGCGCGCTCGACTACAACGACGAGTTTGCCGGACACTCGCTCTTCGTCTCGCGCGACAACCCCGATACGGCGATGAGCGTCCTGTGCGCGCGCGCGATCGGCGCCCGCCTGCAGCGCATGGGCTTCGAACCCACGCACAAGAACGGACGTCGGCGCAGCTATGCCGATCGTGAACATGCGGTGCACTACTACGACGGGCTGGCGGTGCTGCGCCACGCACGCATGCCGGCGGTGCTGTTCGAGGCCGGCATCCTGAAGAACCGCGACGAGGAACTCCTCCTGCGCGATCCCGCGCGTCAGGCGCGCATGGCCGACGCGATCGCCACCGGGCTCTCGGCCTGCCTGCGCAACGGCCTCCCCGCGGACGACGAGGCGAGTGCCGACCTGCCCGACCGAGTGGCGCCGCCCGGGCCGTGAATCGAAGTGCCGGCGACGACGTCAGCCCCGCGCAGGGCAGTGCGCGTCGCCGGGTGACTTGGGCTTACTTGGCGGTGGGCAGGCGCGAGCTCACGCCCTGGACGAAGTAGTCCATCTTGCCCAGTGTCGCATCGTCCATCACCGCGCCGGCGGCGAGGCGCTCCTTGCCGGCCTGGTCGAGCACCGGGCCGGTGAAGGGGTGGAAGCTGCCGGCGGTGATGCGGCCCTGGAGCTCCTTGACCGTCGCCTGCACGTCGGCGGGAATCGCCGGGTTGAGCGGGGCGAGGCGGATCATGCCGTCCTTCATTCCGCCCCACACGCCCTCGGGCTTCCAGCTGCCGTCGAGCACCGCGTTGACGGTGCGGGTGTAGAACTCGCCCCAGTGGTGGGTGGTGGCGGTGAGCTGGGACCTGGGTGCGTACTTCGACATGTCGGAGTGGTAGCCGAAGGCATATACGCCCTTTTCTTCCGCGGCCTGGACGGTGGCGGTGGAGTCGGTGTGGTGGGTCAGCATGTCGGCGCCCTGTGAGATCAGGGTCATCGCCGCCTCGCGCTCCTTGCCCGGGTCGTACCAGCTGTTGGCCCAGATCACCCGCACCTCGATGTTCGGGTTCACGCTGCGCGCACCCAGGGTGAACGCGTTGATGCCCTGCAGCACCTCGGGGATCGGGAAGGCGCCGACGTAGCCGAGCACGTTGGACTTGGTCATCTTGCCGGCGATCACGCCGTTGAGGTAGCGGCCCTCGTAGAAGCGCGCGTTGTAGGG
>JAEUNQ010000323.1 GCA_016790365.1 Thauera sp.
CGCAGTTGTAGCAGTAGCTCGGAACCTTGCGCTCGTTGCGGGCGGTGGCGGTGGTCATCGCGGATTCCTCGCTCAGTGGATGCGTTGCGGGTGGGTGTAGACGCTGTGGCGGTGGCCGCGCGCGAAGCCGACCAGGGTGACGCCGGCGGCCTCGGCCAGGCGCACCGCCATGCCGGTGGGCGCGGACAGCGCGGCGATCGCGGCGATGCCGACGGTGGCGGCCTTCTGCACGATCTCGTAGCTGGCGCGGCTGGTCATCAGCACGAAGCCGTCGTCGAAGCCGCAGCCGCGCGTGGCGAGCGCGCCGATGAGCTTGTCGAGCGCGTTGTGGCGGCCGACGTCCTCGCGCACCAGCGCGACGCTGCCGTCGCGCCGGCACCACGCCGCCGCATGCACCGCGCCGGTGAGCTGGAACAGCGGCTGCAGCGCGGCGAGCTCGGCCTGGGCGCGCTCGAGCGCGCCCGGGTGGATCGCGGTGTCGGCGAGGCGGGCGGGCGGCAGCGCGCGCTGCAGCTGGGCAAGGCTCTCGATGCCGCACAGGCCGCAGCCGGTGCGCCCGGCGAGCGCGCGGCGGCGTTCGCGCATGGCGGCGAAGCGTTCGCCGGCGAGCGCCATGCGCACCTCGCAGCCGAGGGCGTGCTCGACGACGTCGATGTCGTGGAGTTCGCGTGCGCTCGCGGCGATGCCCTCGCTGAGCGTGAAGCCGAGCGCGAAGTCTTCGAGGTCCTGCGGGGTGGCGAGCATGACCGCGTGGGAGAAGCCGTTATAGACGAGGGCGACCGGCGCCTCTTCAGCGACTGCATCCTCGCCGAGGATCGCGGAGTCGGTGCCCCGGCGTTCGACGCCGTAGCTGCGGTGCGCCCCGCTTGCGGGGTAAGGGTGGTCGAGCATGGGGACCTCCTGTCGGGACGGAGCCGCAAGAGGGTCTTGCCGCGGCTTGCTTTGATGATACAAAAAAATATCAAAAAAGCAATTACAACGTATCATAAAAACGTAAAAACAATTGAAAACATGCATTTATAGATGATTAGATATCCACGAATAAGATCTTCAGCATCCCAATCCTATGCGGCGTACTGCATAGGCGAGGGTGCGCGTCGGGAACCCGGGCGATCCCCGGTGGCGGGGTGCGGGAGTTCAGCGCTTGCCGAGGCGGCGATTCACGGCGTCCAGGTCGGACAGCGTGTCGATGTCCTGCCAGCCCGCGTCGTCGTCGACAGCGAGTTCGAGCAGCACCCCGCGGTGGCGGGCGAGCACGGCGCGCGCGCCCTCGTCGCCGTCGCGGGCGCGCAGCTCGTCGCCGAAGCGTGCGGCGAAGCCCACCGGATGACCGCGGCGGCCCTGGCAGACGGGGGCGGCGATGCCGGCGCCGGCGCGCAGCGCGTCGGCGATCAGGCGATGCTGGGAGGTCGGTACCAGGGGCATGTCGCCGAGCGCGACCAGCCAGCCTGCGGCCTCGGTGCTGGCGGCCACGCCGCAGGCGATGCTGACGCCCATGCCGGGGGTCGCCGTGTCGCAGCGCACCACCTCGGCGCCCGCCGCACGCAGCGCGTCCTCGAGCGCGCCGGGCTGCGCGGGGATGACCGCCACCACGTGATCGACCGCCGGCAGCAGGCGGGCGCAGGCGGTCTCGGCCACGCCACGGCCGTCGGCCAGGCGGGCGACGAGCTTGCCGCCGCCGAAGCGGCTTCCCGCGCCGGCGGCGAGCAGGATGCCGACGATCAGGCCGCGCGTGCGAGCGGACACGCGGCGGACTCGTTCGCGGGGCGCTCGATCGTGGCCGTCAGGCTCGCGCCGTTGCGGCGTGCGGTGAGGTCGGCGACGATCGCGAGCGCGATCTCGGGCGGCGTGCGGCTGCCCAGCGGCAGGCCTGCCGGCGCGTGCAGGCGGGCGATCTGGGTGTCGTCGAGATCGAACAGGCGCAGGCGCTCGCGGCGGGCGGCGCTGGTGGCGCGCGAGCCCACCGCGCCGATGTAGAAGGCGTCGGTGTGCAGCGCGTCGATGAGGGCAAGGTCGTCGAGCTTGGGGTCGTGGGCGGCGGCGAGGATCACGCTGCGCCGGTCGGGGCGCATCGCGGCGACCGCGTCGTCGGGCATCTCGCTGGTGATGTCCACGCTGGGTAGCGTCCAGCTCGCGCGGTATTCCTCGCGCGGCTCGCTGAGCGTGACGCGGTAGTCGAGCGCGAGCGCGAACTGGGCGAGATAGGCGGAGAGCTGGCCGGCGCCGACGATCAGCATGCGCCAGCGCGGGCCAAAGGCCGCGGTGAGCTGGGTGTCGTCGAACACCACCGCGGTGTCGGGGGCGGTATCGAGCAGCTCGACCGCGCCGCTGGCCAGATTGACCCGGCGCGCGAGCAGCTCGCCGCGCTCGATGCGGGCGAGCGCCTCCGCGAGCCGGCTGCCGGCGTGCAGCGGCTCGAGCACCAGGCTGAGGGATCCGCCGCAGGGCAGCTGGAAGCGCCGGGTCTGGTCGGCGGTGATGCCGTAGGTGACGACCTCGGGACGTTGGAGCCGTTGCGTGCGCAGGCGGTCGCCGAGGTCGTCCTCGATGCAGCCACCCGACACCGAGCCGGCGAGCCGGCCGTCGCCGCAGATCGCCAGCAGCGCCCCTTCCGGCCGCGGCGAGGAGCCCCAGGTACGTACCACGGTGGCGAGCGTGACCGGCAGGCCGGCCGACTGCCAGGCGACGGCTTGTCGCAGGGTCTCGAGATTGACGCTGTCCATGTCGGTTCCTCGGGGGCAGGAAATGTTAGTTTCGCTGACTATTGGATATCAAACAATACACTTCGAAGTGTAGCAGGGTGACCGGGCCTTGCAAGTCCGCATGCGGTGCCACGGTAAATCCCGCGTCCTCTCGTCCGGGCCGCGCCACGAGCGGCTCCGGGCTCGCCGCGGACGATGCGCTTGCGCTAACCTCGCACGAGGCCGGCACGATGGCGGCACGACGGCGGAAAACACGGAGAGCGGGCGGGCGATGCGCAGGATCAGGCTGAACTATGTACTTGGCGCCGACACGGGCTCGGCGCCGCTCCACAACCCCCTGCTCGATCTCCTGCAGGCGGTGCGCGAGCAGGGCTCGATCTCTGCCGCCGCGCGCGTGCTGGATCTCTCCTACCGCCACGTCTGGGGCGAGCTCAAGCGCTGGGAGCTCGAGCTCGGCCAGCCCTTGATCCTGTGGGAGAAGGGTCAGGCCGCGCGCCTGTCCGAGTTCGGCGCGAAGCTGCTGCTCGCCGAGCGCCAGGTACAGGCCCGCCTGCTGCCGCAGATCGAGGCCTTGCGCGCCGACCTCGAGCGCGCGTTCGCGATCGCCTTCGACGACTCGGTGCATGTGCTGTCCTTTCACGCCAGCCACGACGAGGCGCTCGCCGCGCTCGGCGAGGAGGCGCGCACGCGCGGCCTGCACCTGGACATCCGCTTCACCGGCAGCGTCGATGCGATCCGTGCATTGAACGAGGGCCGCTGCACCATGGCCGGCTTCCACGTACGCCTGCCGGCGGCGCCCGCATCGCTGTCGCAGCGCACCTACAAGCCGCTGCTGCGCCCCGGCCTGCACAAGTTGATCGGCTTCGCGCGCCGCAGCCAGGGCCTGATCGTCGCGCGCGGCAATCCGCGCGGCCTGCATGGCCTCGCCGAGCTGGCGCGTACTGGCGTGCGCTTCGTCAATCGCGCGCGTGGCACCGGCACGCGGGTGCTCTTCGACGAGCTGCTCGGCGAACTCGGCCTCGCCCCGGCGGCGATCGCCGGCTACGCCACCGACGAGCCCTCGCACGCCGCGGTCGCGCAGGCGGTGGCGAGCGGCCAGGCCGACGCCGGTTTCGGCATCGAGGCGAGCGCGCGCAGCCGCGGGCTGGATTTCGTGCCGCTGGTCGAGGAGGCCTACTTCCTCGCCTGCCTCAAATCCACCCTGGAGCACGACGCCACCCGTGCCCTGCTCGCCCTGCTGCGCGCCGCTGCGTGGCAGGAGCGCCTCGCCGCCCTGCCCGGCTACGCGCCGATGCAGAGCGGCGAGGTGCTGTCGATGAGCCGGGTGCTGCCGTGGTGGCGATTCGGGGGGCGCGGGAACGGTCGCGAAGGTGGCTAATAAGCTGATGTTTGGATTGCAAAATTCCGTGAAACATCGGCGCGGAACCTGGCCGCTCGGGCGATGAAGGCGTAGAATCATGCGCCTTGTTCACGCATTGCAGCACGGAGCGCGCCATGCTCTACCCCACCCGTTTCGATGTCATCGTGGTCGGCGGCGGTCACGCCGGGACCGAGGCCGCGCTCGCCGCGGCGCGCATGGGCGCGGCCACGCTGCTGCTCACCCACAATATCGAGACGCTCGGCGCGATGAGCTGCAACCCCTCGATCGGCGGCATCGGCAAGGGCCACCTGGTCAAGGAGGTCGATGCGCTCGGCGGCGCGATGGCGGCGGCCACCGACGAGGGCGGCATCCAGTTCCGCATCCTCAACGCTTCCAAGGGGCCGGCGGTGCGCGCCACCCGCGCGCAGGCCGACCGCGTGCTGTACAAGGCGGCGATCCGCCGCCGGCTGGAGAACCAGCCCAACCTGTGGCTGTTCCAGCAGGCGGTGGACGACCTCACCGTGGTCGGCGACCGCGTCACCGGCGTGGTCACCCAGATCGGCCTGCGCTTCGAGGCGCCTGCGGTGGTGCTGACCGCGGGCACCTTCCTCAACGGCCTGGTGCACGTGGGGATGCAGAACTACGCTGCCGGGCGCGCGGGGGATCCGCCGGCGATCTCGCTCGGTCAGCGTCTCAAGGAGCTGGCGTTGCCGCAGGGCCGGCTCAAGACCGGCACGCCGCCACGGCTGGACGCGCGCACGATCGACTTCTCGGTGATGACGGTGCAGCCGGGCGACGACCCGGTGCCGGTGTTCAGCTTCCTCGGCCATGGCGGCCAGCATCCGCGCCAGCTGCCGTGCTGGATGACGCAGACCAACGAGCGCACGCACGACGTGATCCGCGCCAACCTCGACCGCTCGCCGATGTACTCCGGCGTGATCGAGGGCGTGGGGCCGCGCTACTGCCCGTCGATCGAGGACAAGATCCACCGCTTCGCCGACAAGGACAGCCACAACATCTTCCTCGAGCCGGAAGGCCTGGAAACGCACGAGATCTACCCGAACGGCATTTCCACCTCGCTGCCCTTCGACGTGCAGCTGCAGATCGTGCGCAGCATCCGCGGCCTGGAGAACGCGCACATCCTGCGTCCGGGCTACGCGATCGAGTACGACTACTTCGACCCGCGCAACCTCAAGTCCAGTCTGGAGACCAAGTCGATCGGCGGGCTGTTCTTCGCCGGCCAGATCAACGGCACCACCGGCTATGAGGAAGCCGCCGCGCAGGGCCTGCTCGCCGGCGCCAACGCCGCGCTCCAGGTGCAGGGCCGCGAGCCCTGGTGCCCGCGCCGCGACGAAGCCTACCTCGGCGTGCTTGTGGACGACCTGATCACGCGCGGCGTGTCCGAGCCCTACCGCATGTTCACCTCGCGCGCCGAATATCGGCTGAGCCTGCGCGAGGACAACGCCGACCTGCGCCTCACCGAGAAGGGCCGCGAGCTCGGGCTGGTGGACGACGAACGCTGGGCCGCCTTCTCCGCCAAGCGCGAGGCGATCGAGCGCGGCACGGCGCAACTCAAGGCGGCGTGGGCGCGGCCGGAGGCGATTCCTGCCGACGACCAGGCGCGCGTGCTCGGCAAGGCGCTCGAGCGCGAGCAGCGCTACTTCGAGCTGCTGCGCCGGCCCGAGACGAGCTATGCATCGCTGATGAGCCTGCCTGGCGCGCCGGACGAGCGCGAGACCGACGCGCAGGTGATCGAGCAGATCGAGATCGCCGCCAAGTACCAGGGCTACATCGACCGCCAGCAGGAAGAGGTCGTGAAGCAGGCCCAGGCCGAGGCCACGCGCCTGCCGTTCGAGCTCGACTATGCGCAGGTGCGCGGGCTGTCCAAGGAAGTGCAGCAGAAGCTCAACCAGCACAAGCCCGAGACCATCGGCCAGGCCGGCCGCATCCAGGGCGTGACTCCGGCGGCGATCTCGCTGCTGCTGGTGTGGCTCAAGCGTCGCGAGCTGGCGGCGCGCGCCGGCGTGGCAGCGACCGCTGGCGAGGGCGGGGGCGGGGGCGAGAACGTCGCCCAAAGGCCGGCGGCATGAGCGGGCGCCTGCAAGCTTACGCCTCGCAGCTTGCCGATGGCGTCGCCGCGCTCGGCCTCGCCTTGCCGCAGGAGACCATCGATCGCCTGCTCGCCTTCGGCGAGCTGCTGCTGAAGTGGAACAAGGTCTACAACCTGACCGCGATCCGTAGCCCGCAGGAGCTGATCACCCACCACCTGCTCGACTCGCTCGCGGTACTGCCGCAGCTGGCGGCGGTGAACCGGCTCGCCGACATCGGCTCCGGCGGCGGCCTGCCGGGCGTGGTGCTGGCGATCGTGCGGCCGGGGCTGGTGGTGAGTTCGGTCGAGACCGTCGGCAAGAAGGCGAGCTTCCAGCAGCAGGCGAAGATCGAGCTCGGCCTGGGCAATTTCACGGTGCTGAACAAGCGCGTCGAGCAGGTGCTGCCGGATGCGCTGCCCGGCGGCGCGCCGGATGGCGTGATCTCGCGCGCCTTCTCCAGCCTGGCGGACTTCGTCGCGCTGTCCGGCCACCTCGTGGCCGAGGGCGGCGCGCTGTACGCGATGAAGGGCGTGGATCCGGTCGACGAGGTCGCCGCGCTGCCCGAAGGCTGGGTGCTGGCCGGGACCCATGCGCTGACGGTGCCGGGGCTGGGCGCCGAGCGTCATCTGCTGGTCATCCGGCGGGCGTGACACTGCGACCCTGGGACGCGTCGTGCATGCTGCATCGCCGCATTGAAGTACACTCCAAGGTTTGCACCGTGCGTGCGAGCCCTGTAACCGGAACAGCCTGAACCGACATGGCCAAGATATTCTGCGTCGCCAACCAGAAGGGCGGGGTGGGCAAGACCACCACCTGCGTCAATCTCGCCGCCGCACTGCACCAGGCCGGGCAGCGCGTGCTGCTGATCGACCTCGA
>JAEUNQ010000365.1 GCA_016790365.1 Thauera sp.
CGGATGCTCCACCTGCACCCGCGTGTTCATCTCGATGAAGTAGAACTCGCCGTTCTCGTAGAGGAACTCGAAGGTGCCGGCGCCGCGGTAGCCGATCTTGCGGCAGGCTTCCGCGCAACGTTCGCCGACCTTGGCGATCGCCTTGCGGTCGATGCCGGGAGCCGGCGCTTCCTCGATCACCTTCTGGTGGCGGCGCTGCATGGAGCAGTCGCGTTCGCCGAGGTAGACCGCGTTGCCGTGCTGGTCGGCAAGGATCTGGATCTCGACGTGGCGCGGGTTCTCGAGAAACTTCTCCATGTACACGACAGGGTTGCCGAAGGCCGCCTGGGCTTCGGCGCGGGTGGTGGTGACCGCGTTGAGCAGCGCGGCCTCGGTGTGCACCACGCGCATGCCGCGCCCGCCGCCGCCGCCCGCCGCCTTGATGATCACCGGATAGCCCACGGCGCGCGCGATCTTGACGATCTCCTTCGGGTCCTCGGGCAGCGCGCCGTCCGAACCCGGCACGCAGGGCACGCCCGCGGCCTTCATCGCATCCTTGGCCGAGACCTTGTCGCCCATCAGGCGGATGGTCTCCGGGCGCGGGCCGATGAAGACGAAACCCGACTGCTCGACGCGCTCGCCGAAATCGGCGTTCTCGGAGAGAAAGCCGTAGCCGGGGTGGATGGCCTCGGCGTCGGTGACTTCGGCGGCGGAGATGATGGCCGGCACGTTGAGGTAGCTCTGCGCCGAGGGCGGCGGGCCGATGCAGACGGACTCGTCGGCCAGGCGCACGTACTTCGCGTGGGTGTCGGCCTCGGAGTGGACCGCGACCGTCTTGATGCCGAGCTCGCGGCAGGCGCGCAGGATGCGCAGGGCGATTTCCCCGCGGTTGGCGATCAGGATCTTCTCGAACATGGCGGACTCAGCCGATCACGAACAGGGGCTGGCCGTACTCGACGGGCTCGCCGTTCTCGACCAGGATGGCCTTGACGACGCCGCTGGCGTCGGCCTCGATCTCGTTCATCAGCTTCATCGCCTCGATGATGCACAGGCGCTCGCCGGTGGCGATCTTCTGGCCGAGTTCGACCAGCGGCTTCGCGCCCGGGGCTCCCGCGCGATAGAAGGTCCCGACCATGGGCGACTTGACCACGTGGCCGTCGGGCAGCTCGTCCTCGGCGTCGGCCAGGGCGGGCGCAGCAAGGACGGCTGCCGGTGCGGCTGCAGGCGCGGGGGGAACCTGCGCGTAGTAGGTTGCCGGAGCGGCGGCGGTGTGCTTGGCGATGCGTACCTTTTCCTCGCCTTCGGTCACCTCGAGCTCCGAGATGCCGGACTCCTGGACGAGATCGATGAGTTTCTTGAGCTTGCGCAGATCCATGGTGTTCTCCGGGCAGGACCGCGATCGCCTCGGCGGGCGCGACGGTCGGGATGATTCAGTGTTCGGGTTTCGCGCACACGCCAAAACCGCCGCGGTCGCGCGGCGGGCTGGTACGGAAACGTTTCGTGCTGAGGGGGCCGCGCGCGAACTCGCTCGGCCGGGATGGCTCGCCACCACGGGCGGAATGCGTGCAGGCAACCTCGTGAAGCACCGCCCCGCCATGCCGGGGGGCTGGCCCGGCAGCCCGGTGAAGATGGGTGGCCAAGCATTTTGAGCGCTTCATAACCGCAAGTTTGCCGTAATTCGCGGCAAATTGTCCACTTTGGGTTGTGATCTGGGCTTGCCTGGGGAGTGGCTGTGGTCCGGCGCCGTGCGCGGATTCTGCGCTCGCGCGCCGTGGGCTGCAAGCTGCACGAGGGTGTCCGGCATGGGGGCGGCAGGCAAGCCTCAGGGGGTGTGCGGCCGCGTGTCGCGTGCGTTCTCGGCCGCTACGGCGACCAGGGCCTCGACCTGGGCGAGGCGGGCGCGGTCCTGGCCGCGCCGCGGACTCCGCTCGGCGGCAGAGGGGTAGATCGACACCTTCACCGGCACGTCGTCCCAGTCGAAGCTGAGGATGGCCTCGGGCGTGTGCGGCGCCGGGCGGCGCGGCTCGCGGTGCTCGTAGGCGAAATCCTGGTTGAGGAAGAAGATCTCGACGTCCTTGGTGCTCTCGGGGAAGAGCTCGATCTCGAGCTCCGAGTAGCGTCCGGCGGTGCCGTCGAGGGCTCCGCCGGTGAGGTAGGGGCGAAAGTCGGCGAGCAGGCGCATGACCTCGACGGCCGCGCTGCGCATCTCGAGCAGGCGCTGCGGCTGCTCCTCGTCCTGGTAGATCGCCAGCCAGGCGCGCAACTCGGCCTCGATCTCGTTGTTGTTGGGCAGGGCGTCGGCGTCGGTGGCGCCGAGCTGTTTCGCCGCCTTGCGCTTGGCGAAGCCGAAGTCGCTGATGCCGTCCTCGGCCATCATGCGCGCGGCGAGCGCGGCGATCTCGCGTCGCAGGCCGCCGCTACGGGAAACGTGGGCGTGTGAGGGCATGGTGGGCCTCGGGTAGAATGCGCGCCCATTGTAATACAGCCCCGGTTGCGGCCGGATGAAGGCTTAGCGGAGCGCGAAACCCCCATGCACATCCATATCCTCGGCATCTGCGGCACCTTCATGGGCGGTGTCGCGCTGCTCGCGCGCGCCGCCGGCCATACGGTCACCGGCTGCGACGCCAACGTCTACCCGCCGATGAGCACCCAGCTCGAGGAGCAGGGCATCGGGCTGATCGAGGGCTACGACACCAGCCAGCTCGACCTCGAGCCCGACATGTACGTGGTCGGCAATGCGGTGTCGCGTGGCAATCCGCTGCTCGAGGCGATCCTCGACCGCGGCCTGCCCTACGTGTCCGGACCGCAGTGGCTGGCCGAGCACGTGCTCGCCGGGCGCTGGGTGCTGGCGGTCGCCGGCACCCACGGCAAGACCACCACGACCTCGCTGCTCGCCTGGATGCTCGAGGACGCGGGCCTGTCGCCGTCCTTCCTGGTCGGCGGCGTGCCGCAGAACTTCGGCGTGTCCGCGCGGCTGACCGAGTCGCCCTTCTTCGTGATCGAGGCCGACGAGTACGACACCGCGTTCTGCGACAAGCGCTCGAAGTTCGTGCATTACCGGCCGCGCACGGCCATCCTCAACAACCTCGAGTTCGACCACGCGGACATCTTCGCCGACCTCGGCGCGATCGAGACCCAGTTCCACCACCTGGTGCGCACCATCCCGGCGAGCGGCCGCATCGTCGCCAACGCGCATGAGGACAGCCTGCTGCGCGTCGTCGAGCGCGGCTGCTGGTCGGAGCTGGAATGGTTCGGTGGCGACGGCCGGTGGACGGTGGCGACCGGGGCGGACGAGGCCGAGGCGGTGTTCCGCCTCGACGGCGTCGAGCAGGGCCGCGTGCGCATGCCGCTCGCCGGCAGCCACAACCGAGACAACGCGCTCGCCGCGATCGCCGCCGCGCGCCATGTCGGCGTGACGCCGGCGCAGGCGATCGCCAGCCTCGGGCGCTTCGCCGGCATCAAGCGCCGGCTGGAGCTGCGCGGCACGGTGAGGGGCGTGAGCGTCTACGACGACTTCGCCCATCACCCGACCGCGATCGCGCTCACCGTCGGCGGCCTGCGCCGGCGCGAGCCGCAGGGTCGCATACTGGCCGTGCTCGAGCCGCGCTCGAACACGATGAAGCTGGGCGTCATGAAGGCGCAGCTGCCGGCCAGCCTTGCCGAGGCCGACCTGGTCTTCTGCCATGCGCACGGGCTGGGCTGGGATGCCGCCGCGGCGCTCGCCCCGATGGGCGCGCGCGCGCGCAGCTACGATCGCCTGGATGCGCTGGTGGCGGACGTGGTCGCGACGGCGCAGCCGGGCGATCACGTGCTGGTGATGAGCAACGGCGGCTTCGGCGGCGTGCACCAGAAGCTGCTCGACGCGCTCGGCGCCTAGTCCGAGCGGCTGGCGGCGCGTCCGCAAGGACGCAGCCGCCAGGGAGGCCGCTCAGGGAGGTTCAGTTGCGGCGGGCGCCGGTCGGGTTGTCGAGGCGGCGCGCTTCCTCGTCGCTGATGTACTCGAACACCCGCACCACCTTGCGCACGCCCTGGCTGGTGCGCGCGACTTCGGCGGCCGCGTCCGCCTCGCTGCGGGTGACGATGCCGAGCAGGAAGACGACGTTCGCCTCGGTCACGACCTTGATGTTGTGGGCCGAGACGGTTCCGGCGTCGATCATGCGCGCCTTGACGTTGGAGGTGATCAGCGTGTCGTTGCCGCGCGCGGTGAGGCTGGAGTTGGGGGCGATCGCCACCTCGTTGATCACGCCGCGCACGTGCTCGACGCCGGCGACGATACCGTCGAGCTGGCCGCGCACGGCCTCGCTCGGCGCTTCGCCGGTGAGCAGCACGTTGCGGTTGTACGAGGTCACGTTGACATGCGCGCTGTCGCCGAGGCGCTCGCGGATGCGTGCCGCGACCTTCCATTCGATGCCTTCGTCCTCGACATAGGTGCCGCTGGTGCGACGGTCGGAGACCATCGCCGCGCCGGCGCCGACGCCGGTGGCGACGACCGGGAAGCAGCCCTGCAGCAGCGGCAGCGCGATGGCCGCGGAGAGGCCCAGGAGGAGGGCGCGCCGGCTGGACTTCGCCGGTCTGTCGGGGTGTTGGGGTTGGGTCATCAGTCTTCCACTCCGAGTAAGAGGCAGTCGATACCGTCGCACAGGCAGTGCAGGATCAGCAAGTGGATTTCCCGGATTCGGGCAATACGGTCGGCCGGTGCGCACAGCAGGATGTCGGCCGGGCCGAGGGCCTCGGCGGTCCGTCCGCCACCGGCTCCGGTGAGCGCGATCACCCGCATGTCGCGCTCGTGGGCGCTGCGGATGGCATCGAGCACGCGCGCCGAATCGGGGTTGGCGGACAGGGTCAGCAGGATGTCGCCGGGCTGGCCGAAGGCGGCGATCTGGCGGGCGAACAAGGCCTGCGTGTCGGGGTCGCCGGCGACCGGCGCGAGGCTGGAGCTGTCGGCGCTGAGCGCCATCGCGGCGAGCGCGGGGCGCTCGAGCTCGAAGCCGTTGACCAGCTGTGCGGCGAAGCGGCGCGCATCGCCCGCCGAGCCGCTGCTGCCGCACACCAGCACCTTGCCGCTGTCGAGCAGGCTGGCGGTGATCAGCTCGACCGCACCGGCGATCGGCGCGGCGAGGAACTCGAGCGCCTCGAGCGAGGCGCGCATGTTGTCTTCGAACTGGTGCGAGATGCGGTCGATCAGGTTCATGCGGCAAGCGGCGTCTGCGGGGCGGTGGAGTCTAGCACGCGCTCTCAGCCGGCATCGAAGGCGCCGGGGAGCCAGGTGACGCGCGCCGGGTCGAGGGCGTCGAGCAGCACCGCGTCGAAGCGGCAGGGCGCGTCGCGAAAGCGCCGCCCCGCGCCGCCCAGCCACCACTGCGCGGCGATCAGCACGCGGCGCTGCTTTGCCGCGGTGATGCTCTCGGCGGCGCCGCCGAAGCGGCCGTTGCTGCGCAGGCGCACCTCGACGAAGACGACGTGGCTGCGGTCGAGGCAGACCAGGTCGACCTCGCCGCCGCGGCAGCGCACGTTGCGCGCGATCACGCGCAGGCCGTGCGCGGCGAGGTGCTCGGCGGCGAGCGCCTCGGCCGCGGCGCCACGCACTTGCGCCGGCGTCGGACGCGCGCCGATACTATCCTTCCCCACATGCGCGCCCCGGGCGTCCTCGCCCGCGCTGCGCGTCCAGCCCCCGGATCTGCCACCCATGACCGCCTCCGCTTCCTTGCCCGATCGTCCGCTCTCCAGTACGCCGTCATTGTATGTGGTGGCGACGCCGCTCGGGAACCAGCATGACATCACGCTGCGAGCGCTTGCGGTGCTCGCCGCGGCCGATGTGGTCGCGGCCGAGGACACGCGCCACAGCCAGCGCCTGCTCGATGCGCACGGCATCCGTGCGCGCATGCTCGCGGTGCATCAGCACAACGAGCAGGAGGCGGCCGGGGCGATCGTCGCCGAGCTCGCCGCCGGGCGCCAGGTCGCACTGATCACCGACGCCGGTACGCCGGCGGTGTCGGATCCAGGCGCCCGGCTGGTGGCGCGCGTGCGCGCCGCGGGGCATCCGGTGGTGCCCCTGCCCGGGCCGTGCGCGGCGGTCGCGGCCTTGTCGGTGTCGGGTTTTGCCGAGGGCGGCTTCCGCTTCGTCGGCTTCCTGCCGGCGAAGCCCGGCGCGCGCGTGGCCGCGCTGCGCGATTTTGCCGACGAGCGCGCCGCGATGGTGTTCTACGAGGCGCCGCATCGCATTCTCGAGTGCATGGCCGACATGGAGCAGGTTCTCGGCGGTGCGCGCGAGGTGCTGATCGCCCGCGAGATGACCAAGCTCCACGAGCAGGTCGTGCGCATGCCGCTGGCGCAGACCGCGGCCTGGTTCGCCGCCGATGCCAACCGCGTGCGCGGCGAGTTCGTCCTCGTTGTGGAAGGTGCGCCGGCCGGCGAGGCGGTGGATGCGCAGGCGCGACGGGTCCTCGATCTGCTGCTCGAGGAGTTGCCGGTGAAGGGGGCCGTGCGACTCGCCACCGAGATCACCGGGGCGCCGCGCAAGGCCTTGTACGCGCTCGCGCTCGAGCGCAAGGGCGGGGATTCGCCGGAGATGTGACGCATGCACGCCGGCGCCGGCCGTGCGTGCAGCCGAAGCGCCTATAATCGCCGGGTCACACGAGGACCGCCCCGATGCAATCGATTACCCTGATCCGCCCCGATGACTGGCACTTGCACGTGCGCGATGACGCCGCGCTCGACGCGGTGGTGCCGCACACCGCCGCCCGCTTCGGCCGGGCGCTGATCATGCCCAACCTGAAGCCGCCCGTCACCGCGACCGCGCAGGCGCTCGCCTACCGCGAACGCATCCTCGCCGCGGCGCGCGGGTCGAGGTTCGAGCCGCTGATGAGCCTCTACCTCACCGACAACCTGTCGCCGGACGAGATCGACCGCGCCAGCGCGAGCGGCCACGTGGTCGCCTGCAAGCTGTATCCCGCGGGCGCGACCACGAACTCCGACGCCGGCGTCACCGCGATCGACAAGGTCTATCCCGTGCTCGAACGCATGGAGAAGCTCGGCATGGTGCTGTGTGTGCATGGCGAGGCCACCGGGCCGGAAGTCGACGTCTTCGACCGCGAGCGCGTCTTCATCGAGCGCACGCTGTCGCCGCTGGTGCGGCGCTTCCCCGGGCTGAAGGTGGTTTTCGAGCACATCACCACCGCCGAGGCGGCACAGTTCGTGCGTGCCGCGGGTGCGCACGTGGCCGCCACGGTCACCGCGCACCACCTGCTGCTCAATCGCAACGCGATCTTCGCCGGCGGCATCCGCCCGCACCACTACTGCCTGCCGGTCCTCAAGCGCGAGAGTCACCGCGAGGCGCTGGTCGCCGCCGTCACCTCGGGCAACGCGCGCTTCTTCCTCGGCACCGATTCCGCGCCGCACGCGCGCAGCACCAAGGAGAACGCCTGCGGCTGCGCCGGCTGCTACACCGCGCACGCGGGCATCGAGCTCTACGCCGAGGTCTTCGACGCTGCGGGTGCGCTCGACCGCCTGGAGGCCTTCGCCAGCCTCAATGGCCCGGCTTTCTATGGCCTGGCGCCGAATGCCGACACGATCACGCTGAGGCGTGAGTCCTGGAGCGTGCCGGCAAGCTATCCGTATCTGGGCGAGGATCCGTTGGTGCCGCTGCGCGCCGGCGAGCAGGTGGGCTGGAAACTGGTCGGAGGAGCCTGAGATGGGCGTTCGCATGCGTGAAACCCGTTCCGCGGATGCCGCTTCTTCGGTGCCGGCGATCGGACGCGCGGTCCGCGCCGGTGCGCGGACCGCGCTGCGCCGCGGCCTCGCCGCCGTCGGCCTGCTCGCGCTTCTCGCCGGCTGCGAGAACAGCGCCACGGCCTACATGATCGAGGGCAGCCAGCACGCACTGATCCTGGTGCGCGAGCAGAAGTTCTTCTGGGACGGCGAGCTGCGCCAGGCGGTGGTGGTGTCGCGCCTGCCCGCCTGCCAGAAGCGCGTCCGCATCCACCCGGGATCGACCACGCTCGTCGAGATGAAGGTCTACGCCGCCGGCGACGGCCTGTGGGCGCTCCACCAGGGCGCACGCTGGTATCTCGCCGGCACCGAGGAGTGCCGCCTGCAGGACTGGGACAACCCGGGCGACCGCCCGCCCGGCGTGCTGCTCGGCAGCTTCGCCCTGAAGGACGGCGAGCCCGCCTTCGTCCCGGCGCCCGCCGTCAAATAAGGCGGGCGGCGCCCTGACGGCGCGCGTATAATCCGCGCCGGAAGTCCGCCAGGCAGTCGCTGCGCACCTCGTCGTGCGTGGAGGAAAGTCCGGGCCCCGCAGAGCAGGATGCCGGCTAACGGCCGGGCGCCGTGAGGCGACGGAAAGTGCAACAGAGAGCAGA
>JAEUNQ010000278.1 GCA_016790365.1 Thauera sp.
GCGCACCACTTA
Organism: Thauera sp.; assembly: GCA_016790365.1. Lineage (GTDB taxonomy): Bacteria > Pseudomonadota > Gammaproteobacteria > Burkholderiales > Rhodocyclaceae > Thauera. The sequence continues at coordinate 13 of JAEUNQ010000278.1, forward strand.
CGAGCTGCCCTGGGCCGATGCCGCCTGGAGCGGACTCTTCCACGCCGTGTCCGCTTTCAACAACGCGGGATTCTCGATCCACGCAGACGGGCTGGTGCGCCATGCGACCGACGTCTTCATCCTCACCCCGATCATGCTGGCGATCGTGATCGGCGGCCTGGGCTTTCCTGTCCTGCATGACCTGCGCCGGAAGTTCGCCAGCCCGCACCGCTGGTCGGTGCACACCAAGCTGACGCTCGTAGGCACGGTAGTGCTGTTGGTGGGCGGCACGATCCTGCTGCTTGGCTTCGAGTGGTCCAATCCGCGCACGCTCGGTCCAATGGCCGCCGGGGACAAGTTGCTGTCGGCGATCTTCGCGTCGGTGTCGGCACGCACGGCCGGATTCAATTCGATCGATATCGGCGGATTGACGCACGAGAGCCTCGGGGTGCATTACTTCCTGATGTTCATCGGTGGCGGCAGCGCTGGCACGGCAGGTGGCGTCAAGGTGGGCACGGCGATGATCCTGGTGATGCTGGTGATCGCCGAGATCCGGGGGCGACTGGATACGGAGGCCTTCGGCCGGCGTATCAGCCATTCGGCCCAGCGTCAGGCCATCACCGTGCTTGTCCTCAGCAGCGCGGTGATCGTGCTGGGCACGGTATTCATCCTCCACACCACCGACATCGCGACCGACCGGGTGATCTTCGAGGTGATCTCGGCCTTCGCAACCGTCGGCCTGTCCACCGGCATCACCGCTGAATTGCCCGAATCCGCCCAGCTGATGCTGGTGCTGCTCATGTACGTCGGCCGGGTCGGAACGATCACGCTGGCGGCATCGCTCGCACTGGGCGAGCATCGCATGCCGTTCCGCTATCCAGAGGAGCATCCCGTTGTTGGCTAGGCTATTTACAGAGCAGTTCGCCTTCTCGAAGGGCGACAGTGTGGTCGTGATCGGCCTTGGGCGCTTTGGTGGTGCCGTGGCCAACTCCCTGATGCAGCTCGGGCACGACGTGATGGGGATCGATCGTGATCCTGAGCCGGTGCATGAGTGGGCGGATTTGCTCACGCACGCGGTCCAGGCGGATTCGACCAACGCGATGACGATGCGTCAGCTCGGCGTGGCGGACTTCTCCCACGCCATCGTGGGCATCGGCGGCGACCTGGCTGCCAGTCTGATGACGGTGATGGCGCTGACCGAACTCGGAACCCCCGACATCTGGCTCAAGGCGATGACGCCCGAGCACGGCAAGATCGCCGAGCGTATCGGTGCGCATCACGTGGTCTACCCGGAGGCCGACATGGGCGAGCGCGTCGCCCACCTCATCAGCGGACGAATGATGGACTACATTGAATTTGACGACGGCTTTGCGATCGCGAAGATCCAGGCGCCGCCAGCCACGCATGACCTCTCGCTCGCCGAGTCCCTGGTGCGCGAGCGCTTCGGCGTCACGGTGGTGGGCATCAAGCGCGCGCACGAGGACTTCCAGCACGGCAAGCCAAGCAGTGTCGTGCTACCCGGCGATCTGCTGATCGTTTCCGGGCCCACCAAGAAGGTGGAGTTGTTTGCAGCCAGTGGCCGCAAACGCTAACCGGTCAATCCGCTGAGGGCAGCCGACCCATAGGCCGACGGCCCTTTCCATCGTGTCGTCTCAGAAAAGGCCTCCGCGAAATGCTCAACTGGATCCTGAGTCAATTCAAGCGACAGTCGGCTGAGGATCTCGTGCGGGCGCGAGAACTGGTCAAGGCAGCCGAGCGTGGAGGGGCACACGTGAACCTTGCGAAGGCACGCGAGCTCGCGCGGGCGCTCGGGATCGATATGGAGGCCCATGCAAGCGCCGATACGGTCGTTCGCGCAATCCGGCGTTACCTCAGTCATCACGGCGAGTTGTGAGTCTGGCGGAGCATGACCCTGAAGAGGCAAGTGGGAGGGTGCAGTCGTGCCATTACGCCCTCCCTTGAAGTTCCTTTCCATTCAGAAACCCGCCGCTGCACTATCGACATGACGAATGTCTCTTGGATCGCAAGCGGCCTGTTGCAGACGAGCAACTGAAAGACCTGAGGCCGCAACCTCATGACGATCCTGCTCAAGCCTCTTGCCGCGGAACTTCTGCGCCGATCCGGAGGTACAAGCCTCGGTAGGGCCACAAAGCGCTGCCCGAGGAGGAGGTCGATATGCAGGAAGTACGAGCGATCCGTCCCGACCGTGAAGTCCTGACGCGTCAGCGACTGCCGTATTTTGTCGGCATCTCGGGACAGACGGTCGGAGCGAGCGGCCTGAGCATGCACCTGGTGACGATCCCGCCCGGGGCGAGGTCGGAGCCGCACTGCCATGTGGGGTACGAGACCGGGATCTATGTGCTGGAGGGCAGGGTGCTTACGCGCTGGGGCGCCCGGCTCGAGAACGAGGTGATCAGCGAAGCCGGGGAGTTCCTGTTCGTCCCGGCTGGGGTCCCCCACGAGGCGGTCAACCTGAGCGCCACGGAGGCGGCCCGTGCCGTGGTGGCGCGCAACCATCCCGCGGAGCAGGACCAGGTCCAGCCCTACGTGGTCGAGTAGAGGTCTCCGACGCGTGCGCCAGAGGCTGCGTAGCAGGACAGCGTACTTGCGCATGAGCGGGCGCGAGAAGGGTTCGAGCACCCTGTCGTCGTCACGACACGGCTGGGTGCGTGCTGACTTCCTACAAAATGCCCTTCAACCTGGCGTACGAGGGTGGGGCCGGGCGAGTACAAGCTCGGGCCCAGCATGCGCATTCCGACGATCGTGACCGCTCATTCCGACGAACGTGACCGGTGTTCTGTGCGCGCCAGCGTGGTGTTCAGAGTTTAACCGCGTCGGTCACGATCACGGTCATTTCAGGGCATGGCATAGGCTTATCCACAGGCGGCCGCCAGCGCGCCTCATACGCTGGCGGGCGGCCGGCTGTGGGTAAGCCGTACAGCACGCGCGGCCTCATGCCGTTGCCTTCTTTCGCATCGATTCGCCCTTCAGTGCGAGCTTGTGCGCGGCATGCACGATGCGATCGAGGATTGCGTCGGCGAAGGTCGGGTCGCCGAGGTAGGCGTGCCAGTGCTCGATCGGCAGCTGGCTGGTGATCACCGTCGAGCGGCTGCCGACCCGGTCGTCGAGGAGCT
>JAEUNQ010000009.1 GCA_016790365.1 Thauera sp.
GGCGTCTTCCAGTTGAGCGTCTCGAACACCGCCTCCTTGCTCGTCAGGTGGTGCTTGAAGATCGCCTCGCGCACCACCTTGTGCGAATGCTCGGTACACGCGCACACCGGCTTGTCGTTGGCGCTCACCGCCTGGTAGGCGCCGCCCACCGTGGACGCGAGGATCTGCTCGACCAGGCCGGTGCAGGACCCGCAGGACGACGCCGCCTTGGTGTGCTTCTTGACCTCGTCGAGGGTGAACAGCCCCTTCTCCTTGATCGCCTTGACGATGGTGCCCTTGCACACGCCGTTGCAGCCGCACACCTCGGCCGTGTCGGGCATGCTGGCGGCGCGGTTCTCGCCCTTGTGGCCGGCGTCGCCGAGCCGGTTCTGGCCGAACATCAGGTGGTCGCGGATCTCGGCGACGCTCTGGCGGTCCTTCATGAGCTGGAAGTACCACGAGCCGTCGGCGGTGTCTCCGTACAGCACCGAGCCGACGATGCGGTCGTCCTTGAGCACGACGCGCTTGTACACCCCGCCCTGGCGGTCGTGCAGCACGATGTCCTCGGTGCCCGGGCCGCCGCTGAAATCCCCCGCGGAGAAGACGTCGATGCCGGTGACCTTGAGCTTGGTCGAGGTCACCGAGCCCTCGTAGCGGCCGATGCCGAAGTTGGCGAGGTGGTTCGCGCACACATTGCCCTGCTCGAACAGCGGCGCGACCAGGCCGTAGGCGATGCCGCGGTGGGCCACGCACTCGCCCACCGCATAGATGCGCGGGTCGGTCACGGTCTGCAGCGTGTCGGAGACATGGATGCCGCGCACCCGGCCGCTGCCGCAGTACAGCCCGGCGGACTCGGCGAGCTCGTAGCTCGGCCGGATGCCGGCGGCGACCACGACCAGGTCGGCGGGGATCTCCATGCCATCCTTGAAGCGCACCGCGCCGACGCGCTCCCCCATCTCGCCTTGCGCGTTGCGCACCGGCAGCAGGGCCTCGGTCTGGCGCGCGAGCAGGAACTTCATGCCCTTGGCCTCGAGCGAGGCCTGCAGCATGTCGGCCGCGGCCTTGTCGAGCTGGCGCTCCATGATCCACTCGCCGATGTGCACCACGGTCACGTCCATGCCGCGCAGCATCAGCCCGTTGGCCGCCTCCAGGCCGAGCAGGCCGGCGCCGACCACCACCGCGTGGCGGTACTTGCCCGCGGCCTCGATCATCGCCTCGGTGTCGGCGATGTCGCGGTAGGCCAGCACACCGGGCAGATCGTTGCCCGGAATCGGCGGGATGAAGGGCGTCGAGCCGGTGGCCAGCAGCAGGCGGTCGTAGTCGGCCTCGGTGCCGTCGCCGGCGAGCACCTTGCGGCGGATGCGGTCGATCTTCACCACCTTGCGGCCGGCGTGCAGGGTGATGTCGTTGTCGCGGTACCAGTCGAGATCGTTGAGCATGATCTCGGGCAGCGTCATCTCGCCCGCCAGCACCGGCGACAGCAGGATGCGGTTGTAGTTGCCGTGCGGCTCGGCGCCGAACACGGTGATGTCGTAGAGGTCGGGCGCGAGCTTGAGCAGCTCCTCGATCGTGCGCACGCCCGCCATGCCGTTGCCGACCAGCACGAGTTTCATCTTCTTC
>JAEUNQ010000285.1 GCA_016790365.1 Thauera sp.
CCGTGGCGCGAGGCGACCACCCACGTCCTCACCCACTCGCTCCACTACGGCCTCGCCGTGTTCGAGGGCGTCCGTGCCTACAACACCGTCAGCGGCACCGCGATCTTCCGCCTCGCCGAGCACACCCAGCGCCTGATCAACTCCGGCAAGATCTACATGATGGACATCCCCTACTCCAAGGATGAACTCATGGAGGCGCAGAAGGAGGTCGTGCGCGCGAACAAGCTGGAGTCCTGCTACCTGCGCCCGATCGCCTTCTACGGCTCGGAGAAGATGGGGATCTCGACGCTCGGCGCGCGCGTCCACGTCGCCATCGCGGCCTGGCCCTGGGGCGCCTACCTCGGCGAGGACGGCCTGCAGAAGGGCATCCGCGTGAAGACCTCGTCCTACACCCGCCACCACGTGAACTCGACGATGCCGCGCGCCAAGCTGTCCGGCACCTACCCGAACTCGATCCTCGCCAACCTCGAGGTCACCCGCCAGGGCTACGACGAGGCGCTGCTGCTCGACAACCAGGGCTTCGTCGCCGAGGGCGCGGGCGAGAACCTCTTCATCGTCAAGGACGGCCGCATCTACGAACCCGAGATCGCTTCGGCGCTCACCGGCATCACCCGCGACTCGATCCACGTCATCGCGCGCGAGCTCGGCTACGAGGTCGGCACCAAGCGCCTGACGCGCGACGACATCTACCTCGCCGACGAGGCCTTCTTCACCGGCACCGCCGCCGAGGTCACCCCGATCCGCGAGCTCGACGACCGCCAGATCGGCGCCGGCCAGCGCGGCCCGGTCACCGAGAAGATCCAGTCCCGCTTCTTCGACGTCGTCAACGGCCGTGCGCCCGAATACGCGCACTGGCTCGCCCACGTCTGATTTCCACGCCCAGAGGATTGCGACATGGTTGAAAACACCGACAAGACCCAGGCCGTCGTCACCACCGCCAAGGACCTGCCGCTGCACTGCCCGCCGCCGGGCGCACCGCTGTGGGCCCGCCATCCGCGCGTGTTCCTCGACATCCTGAAGACCGGCGAGGCCGTCTGCCCGTATTGCAGCGCGCACTACGTGTTCAATGGCGAGCGCCCCAAGGGTCATCACTGAGAATCCGGACACCGGGCCGCCCCGGCCCGCGACCCGACCGGACCACGGGGGCTGCGGCCCCCGTGGTCTTTACGATCCACCCACAATAACAACATCCCCTTGAGCAGACCTGTCTTCACCACCGCCCTCGAAGCGGAAGCCGCCTTCTACCGTGCCCTCGCCGAGGGCGACTTCGAGGCCCTGATGGCCGTCTGGTCGGAGGAAGAGGAGGTCGTCTGCGTCCAACCGGGCGGCCCTCGCATCGTCGGCCTGGCTGCGGTGCGCGAGATCTGGCGCCAGATCCTCGCCGACGGCGCCCGCATCCGCATCGACGTCAATCACGCGGTGACCAGCTCCACCGCGATGATGGCCATGCACTGCGTGCTCGAGCGCCTCGCCACCGACGGCCCCACGCCGCGCACCGCGACGATCGCCGCGACCAACGTCTTCGTGCGCAGCGCCGACGGCTGGCGGATGGTGCTCCACCATGCCTCGCCGGTGCCGGAGCTCTCGGGCCCCGAGGACTCGACGCCGCGCATATTGCACTGACCCCTCGCACCACGACCTCCTCTTCGACAGCGTGACCCGGCCACACTGCGCGGCCTAGAATCCCGCGAGCCGCTGCCCGGGCCGGGATCTCCGGACGAGCAGCCCTGCGTCCGCGCCTCCTGGAAACGCCCATGCCCCAAGCCCTGCCTGCCGCCGAGCTCTTCAAGGCCTACGACATCCGCGGCATCGTCGATACCGTGCTTACCGCCGCGGCAGTGCGTGCGATCGGCCACGCGATCGGCTCGGAGGCCGTGGCGCGCGGCCAACGTGCGATCGCGGTGGGCCGCGACGGCCGCCTGTCCGGCCCGGCGCTTGCCGGCGCGCTGAGGGAGGGCATCCGCGCGGCTGGCGTCGATGTGATCGACATCGGCTGCGTGCCCACCCCGCTCACCTATTTCGCCGCCTTCGAGCTCGGCTGCGCCTCCTGCGTCTCGGTCACCGGCAGCCACAATCCGCCCGACTACAACGGACTCAAGATCGTGCTCGGAGGTCAGACCCTGCACGGCAGCATGATCCAGGACCTGCGCCGGCGCATCGCCGAGGACGACCTCGTGCATGGCACCGGGGCGCTGCGCAGCGCGGACGTCCGTGCCGCCTACCTGGACCGCGTCGTCGGCGATGTGCAGCTCGCGCGGCCGATGAAGGTCGTGATCGACTGCGGCAACGGCGTCGCCGGCGCTATCGCGCCCGCACTGTTCCGCCGCCTGGGCTGCGAGCTGGTCGAGCTCTTCTGCGAGGTGGACGGCCGCTTCCCCAACCACCACCCCGACCCTTCCCGGCCGGAGAACCTGCGGGACGTGATCCGCGCACTGCGAGAAACCGATGCCGAGCTGGGCCTGGCCTTCGACGGCGACGGCGACCGCCTCGGTGTGGTGTGCAAGGACGGCGAGATCATCTACCCCGACCGCCAGCTGATGCTGTTCGCCGCGGACGTGCTTGCGCGCCTGCCCGGCGGCGAGATCCTCTACGACGTCAAGTGCAGCCGCAAGCTGGCCCCGTGGATCCGCGCGCACGGTGGCCGGCCGACGATGTGGAAGACCGGGCATGCGCTGCTCAAGGCGAAGCTGCAGGAGACGGGTGCCGCACTCGCCGGCGAGATGAGCGGCCACCTGTTCTTCAAGGAGCGCTGGTACGGCTTCGACGACGGCCTTTACGCGGGCGCCCGCCTGCTCGAGATCCTCTCCGCCCACGCCGATCCGAACGCCGCACTGAAGGCGCTGCCCGACGCGGTCAGCACGCCGGAGCTGAACCTGAAGATGCGGGAAGGCGAACCGTACGAACTGGTACGCCGATTGCGCGATGCGGCGCTCGCGACGCCCTCGTGCTTCGCAGATGCCCGCGAGGTGATCACGCTAGACGGCTTGAGGGTGGAGTTCGCCCACGGCTTCGGCCTCGCCCGCCCCTCGAATACGACACCGATGGTGGTGCTGCGCTTCGAGGCCGACGACGCGACGGCACTCGCGGCGATCCAGGCGGCGTTCCGGCGCGCGCTCGAGGCAGCCTGGCCGGGGCTCGCGCTGCCATTCTGAGGCGCCGGGCAGCGGGCGGACCGGTCGGCGATGCAGCCATTGACGGGCGCTTGCGCCTCCGGGCCGCGCATCTGCAAAAAAACCCCTGCAAGCGGAGGGCGAATGCGAAAAAAAACACGCCGCCCACGCACGCCGCAGCGCACAATGCAAGAATGGTTTTTACCTGATCCAATCCGAGTGAGGCAAGCATGGCGGTACGGGACCAGCGCGAGGCGCGCGCGCGCGAAAACAAGCACGCCCACAAGGGCATCGACATTCCATCCTGCCCAGGCATCCTCGCCCAGTTGATGGAAGAACTGCGCCAGCCGCAGGTGAGCGGCAAGCACATCGCCACGCTGATCGGCAAGGATGTCGGGCTGGCCGCGATCGTCGTGCGTTCGGCCAATGCCCCCTTCTTCGGCAGCGGGCGGAGGATCGCCTCGATCGACGACGCGATCCGCATGCTCGGCTTCGGCATGCTCGCCAACCTCGTCCAGGAAGCGCTGCTGCGCAGCGCGATCGCCGACCCCGGCGCCGCGCTCGAGCGCTTCTGGGACAACTCGCGCTGCACCGCGCTGGCAAGCGCGATGCTGGCGCGCCGCACCGGCATCGCCCGCCCGGAGACCGCCTACACCTTCGGCCTCTTCCACGACTGCGGCATCCCCCTGCTGGTCAAGCGTTTTCCCAACTACAAGAACATCCTGGCCAAGGCCAACCAGGCGACCGAACGCTGGTTCACCGACGTCGAGGACGATGCGCTCGACACCAACCACGCCACCATCGGTTACCTGCTCGCTCGTTCCTGGGGCCTCACCGATGCGGTGTGCATCGGCATCCTGTGCCATCACGACTACTCGGTGTTCACCCCCGACTCGGGGCTGGAGGTCGAGGCGCAGACACTGATCGCGCTCAACCTGGTGGCCGAGCACGTTGCCGGCACCCACCTGCGCACGCGGCGCGACACCGAGTGGGACAAGGGGCGCGAAGCCGTGGCGCGCTTCCTCGGCTATGCACCGCCCGAACTGGACGACCTCGCCGACGACCTGCTCTACGCGCTCGACCGCCAGGGCGAGGACTTGCCCGCATGATTTCCGCGCCGCGGCTCCGCCACTGACAGGCGCGCGCGGCGCTCAAACCGGATCGAGCTTGGCCACTCCGAGCAGCAGCCACTTCACCCCGGCGGGGCCGAAGTTGATCTGCACCTTGGCATCGCTGCCGCTGCCCTCGGCGGCGACGATCACCCCCTGGCCGAACTTCGCGTGTGCCACCGCCTGGCCGATACGCAAGCCGCCGGGCAGCGTGGCGAAGGCCGGGCGCGGCGCGCGCTGCACCTGCTGCGCGCTGGAAGCCGAGGGCCTGAAATAGCCTCCCCCCGTCCCGCCCATCGCGCCCCCGACAGCCGAGCGCGGATTGGGCGGGGTCAGCCACTTGGTCAGGCCGGAGGGGATCTCCTCCAGGAAGCGCGAGCGCAGGTTGTAGCGCGTCTGCCCGTGCAGCATGCGGCTCTGCGCGAAGCTCAGGTACAAGCGCTCGCGCGCCCGCGTCACCGCGACGTACATCAGGCGGCGCTCCTCCTCCAGCCCGTCCTGCTCGAGGATGCTGTTCTCGTGCGGGAACAGCCCCTCCTCGAGACCGGACAGGAAGACCACGTCGAACTCCAGGCCCTTGGCCGAATGCACCGTCATCAGCTGCACCGCGTCCGCCCCCTGGTCGGCCTGGTGGTCGCCGGCCTCGAGCGAGGCATGGGCGAGGAAGTCGGCGAGTAGCGCGTGCGGCTGCGCCAAGGCCTCGCCCGACTGGGCCTGCGCCTCGGCGAGGAAGTTGGCCGCGGCGTTGATCAGCTCGTCGAGGTTCTCCAGGCGCTCGCGGCCTTCCTTGTCGGCCCTGTAGTGCGCGCGCAGGCCGCTCAGGTCGAGCACATGGTCGACCAGCTCGGGGAGCGGCAGGCCGGCGGTGTCGCGGCGCAGGTCCTCGACCAGGCGAACGAACACCGCGAGCGCGCTGCCCGGCTTGCCGGACAGATGCGGAACGGTGGCGTAGAGGCTGGTGTTGTAGGTGCGCGCGGCATCACCCAGCACCTCCAGCGAACGCGCACCGATGCCTCGGGTGGGGAAGTTCACCACCCGCGCGAACGAGGTGTCGTCGTCCGGATTGGCGATCAGGCGCAGGTAGGCGAGCGCATGCTTGATCTCCTGGCGCTCGAAGAAGCGCAGCCCGCCATACACCCGATAGGGAATGCCGGCAGAGAAGAGCTGGTGCTCGAGCACGCGCGACTGCGCATTCGACCGGTACAGCAGCGCCACTTCGCTGCGCAGCCCGCCCTCGCGCACCAGCGACTGGATCTCCTCGACGATCCAGCGCGCCTCGTCGGCGTCCGCGTACGCCTCGAAGACACGAATCGGCTCGCCGGCCCCCTGGTCGGTCCACAGGTTCTTGCCGAGCCGGTTGCTGTTGTGAAGGATGATCGCGTTGGCGGCATCGAGAATATTGGCGTGCGAGCGGTAGTTCTGCTCCAGGCGGATCACGTTCTGCACCCGGAACTCGCGCTCGAAGTCGCGCATGTTGCCGACCTCGGCACCGCGGAATCGATAGATGCTCTGGTCGTCGTCGCCCACACAGAACATCGCCGCGCCACCCTCGCGGCCCTCGTCGGCAAAGAGCTTGAGCCAGCGGTACTGGAGGCGGTTGGTATCCTGGAACTCGTCGACCAGGATGTGGCGGAAGCGGCGCTGGTAATGGCGGCGCAGGGGCTCGTTGCGCTCGAGCAGCTCGTAGCTGCGCAGCAGCAACTCCGCAAAATCCACAACAGACTCGCGCTGGCACTGCGCCTCATACTCCTGGTAGAGCTGTACGCGCAGTCGGGTGTAGTCGTCCCAGGCCTCGACCGCGTGCGGGCGGTTGCCAGCCTCCTTCTGGCCATTGATGAAATGCTGGAGCTCGCGCGGCGGGAACTTCTCGTCGTCGACGTTCAAGCTTTTCAGCAGGCGCTTGATCGCGGCGAGCTGGTCGGCCGAATCGAGGATCTGGAAAAGCTGCGGCAGCCCGGCATCGCGGTGGTGGGCGCGCAGCAGGCGGTTGGAGAGGCCGTGGAAGGTGCCGATCCACATGCCGCGGGTGCTCACCGGCAGCATCGCGCCGAGGCGGGCGAGCATCTCCTTCGCGGCTTTGTTGGTAAATGTAACCGCGAGGATGCCGGCCGGGTCGACCTGGCCGGACTGGATCAGCCAGGCGATGCGGGTGGTGAGCACGCGCGTCTTGCCCGATCCGGCACCGGCGAGGATCAGGGCGTGTTGTGCGGGCAGGCTCACCGCCTGCAGTTGTTCGGGGTTCAGGTTGCTCAGCAGGGTGGACATCGCGTTTCCTCTTCGACCCGGCATTGTATCGGCCGCGGGGGGACGAGACCGCTACGGGAGACCAGGCAGGGACGGGGGAGAAATGGACACAACATGATGTTGCGTCGCAGCAACACCCGGCTTGCAGCTTTCCTCGGTTGCGCTAAATTGTAGTTGTGCACTGCACCAAATCCATCGAATTCCCGGAACCTTTTCACGGAACGATTTGTCGGAATTGTGCAGAATCAAGGAACTAAACCCGGCGCCTGCCTAATATTGCGCCACAACATTATTTTATAAAGCCTCTGCCCAGAAAGCAGTTGCTGAAACGAGGGCCACATCCGGCCCCGATGGAGAACGCATCATGAAAACGCCCAAACTGCTGCCTTGGTATGCCCGCAAAGCGGGCGTCTCGATCGAGCGCGCCGAAACCCTCTGGCGCAAGGCCGTACGTGAAGCAACCGCTGAAACCGGTTGGGTCGGCAATGCCGAATACTGGGGTGCTGCGATGGATCACTTCATGCGCCTGCTCGCGGAAGAGCGCAGCACGCTGTGCGCTCCGCGAGTGCAATCCTACGTCCGCACCCAGAACCGCATGTGGCGCCTGCCCCTGATCGCGATGGAAGATCTCTTCTCCGCACTCCATGCGAACTGGCAGCGCGAGCACGGCGCCGACCACCGCCGCGCCGCGTAAGCGTCACTCCGCCCCGAATGCCTCGTGCCGCCCCGGCGGCACGTCAATCCTTGCTTGTCTCCCTCCCTCCTTCAATGGAGATTCGGCGCTCCGTTCACGCGGAGCGCCATTTTTTTGCCCGATCCGCGGTCGTCGGCCTGGGTGGGCGTCGACTTGCCCGCGACCAGGAACCGTGTCGGCGCTCGATCACCGCCAAGCCCGCCCCCACGGCGCCTGCGTGCGACTGCCCCGGCCGCGCAAGGCATGGGAGGCGCCCGGCGCCGCGCTTCACGGTATACTGGCGTGTTTTCAACGCCATCCAGCCCGCGCGCCCGCCATGCAGGAAAAATACCAGCCCGCCGCCCTCGAAACGGCCGCCCAGCAGCACTGGGACTCCACCGACGCCTTCCGCGTGACCGAGG
>JAEUNQ010000126.1 GCA_016790365.1 Thauera sp.
GGCGTCGTCGGTGGGGCGCAACAGCACGCCCGCGTTCAAGGCCCCGTAGCCCGCCCACGACAGCTCCCGGCGCAGGTTGTCCGCCACCCGCGCCTCGAGCGCGGAGGGCAGCATCACCACCTGCCAGGTCCCGCTCCAGCCCTCGCCCTCGGACTCGAAGATCCGCCGCCACGCCGGCGCGAAGCGGCGCATCCCCGACGCGGCGAGGCGGTAGTAGCTGCGCCGGCCGACCTGGCCCGATTCGAGCCAGTCGTCCTGGACCAGCCGATAGACGCTGGTGCGCACCACGCGCTCGTTGAGCCCGAAGGGCGCCATCAGCCGGATCAGGTCGGCGAGCCACACCACGCCGCCGTGCACCGCGATCAGGTCGCCATACACCGAGATGATCAGCGAGTTGGCGCTGATCCGCCGTCCGGCGAGGTGGGCCTCGACCCAGCGTTCGATCACGCGGCTCTTCATGCGCTGTGTTCCATGTCCGTGTCGCGCGGCGGCATCCATGCCGCTGCGGCCCTCCATCCTATGCAAGATCGTTCATATTGATCCATCCCACCCGCCTGCCTAGATTGGCCGAGGCGCATCCGTCGCCGCAGCGGCCGCGACGGCCACGCAAGCACCCGGCCCGAGCCCGGCCCCAATCGAGGAGACTCCGCATGACCTTCACCCCCAGCATCGCGCGCATCCGCCGCACCGTCGCCGGAATCGCCACCGTGGCGATCGGCCTCTTCGCCGCCCCGGCGATCGCCCAGCAGGCCGCCTCGATCGTCGTCGCCTCGACGACCTCCACCGAGCAGTCCGGGCTCTTCGCCCACATTCTGCCGCAGTTCAAACAGGCGACCGGCATCGACGTGAAGGTGGTCGCGCTCGGCACCGGCCAGGCCCTCGACGTCGGCCGGCGCGGCGACGCGGACGTGGTGTTCGTGCACGACGCCGCCGCCGAGCAGAAGTTCGTCGACGAAGGCCACGGCATCGGGCACCGCCAGGTCATGTACAACGACTTCGTGCTCATCGGGCCCAAGGACGACCCCGCCGCCACCAAGGGCAAGGACATCACCGGGGCGCTGCAGAAGCTCGCCGCGGCCAACGGCAACTTCGTGTCGCGCGGCGACAAGAGCGGCACCCACGCCGCCGAGCTGCGCTACTGGAAGGCCGCCGCGGTCGAGAACAAGGGCACGGGCTACAAGGAATGCGGCTGCGGCATGGGTCCGGCGCTGAACATGGCGGCATCGAGCGGCGCCTATGTGCTCGCCGATCGCGGCACCTGGCTCAGCTTCAAGAACCGCGCCGACCTCGCGGTGCTGGTCGAAGGCGACAAGCGCCTGTTCAACCAGTACGGCGTGATGGTGGTGAACCCCGAGCGCCACCCGCACGTGAAGCAGGCCGAGGCGCGCAAGTTCGTCGAGTGGGTGGTGTCGCCCGCCGGCCAGGAGGCCATCGCCGCATACAAGATCGAGGGCGAGCAGCTCTTCTTCCCGAACGCGGGAAAGTAAGGCGAGTGGGCGAGGGCTCCCCTGCCCACGGGAGCGACACGAGCAGCCGGGGCGAAGACGCGGATTCCAGGCGCCGCGGTTCTTGTGGAGCGCCGCGGTTCCGACCCGTGTAGGAGCGGCGCAAGCCGCAAACAGGGTGGCTCCTCCCGCGACGCGGGTGACGGCCCGCCGTCGCATTCGCGCCTTGCGGCGCTCCTACAGAAACCGCCGCGGTTGCGTCCCGTGTAGGAGCGCCACAAGCCGC
>JAEUNQ010000137.1 GCA_016790365.1 Thauera sp.
GGCCTCGGCGAGCTCAGCATCCCCGAGAACGAGCCCGGCTCGTCGATCATGCCCGGCAAGGTCAACCCGACGCAGAGCGAGGCGGTGACGATGCTCGCGGCCCAGGTGTTCGGCAACGACGTCGCGATCAACATCAGCGGCGCCTCGGGCAACTTCGAGCTGAACGTGTTCCGCCCGGTGGTGGCGCACAACTTCCTGCAGAGCGTGCGGCTGCTGGCCGACGGCATGCGCAGCTTCAACGACAACTGCGCGGTCGGCATCGAGCCGAACCGCGACCGCATCGCCGAGCTGAAGCTGCCGGCCAACGAGCCAGGCAGCTCGATCATGCCCGGCAAGGTCAACCCGACGCAGTGCGAGGCCTTGTCGATGCTCGCCTGCCAGGTGCTCGGCAACGATGCAACGATCGCCTTCGCCGCCAGCCAGGGACATCTGCAACTCAACGTGTTCAAGCCGGTGATCGCGCACAACCTGCTGCAGTCGATCCGCCTGCTCGCCGACGGCTGCCGCAATTTCCAGCGCCACTGCGTGGCCGGCCTGGAGGCGGACGGCGCGCGCATGGCCGAACACCTCGAGCGCAGCCTGATGCTGGTGACCGCGCTCAACCCGCACATCGGCTACGACAAGGCCGCGCAGATCGCGAAGAAAGCGTGGGCCGAAGGCACCACGCTGCGCGCTGCGGCGCTCGCGCTCGGTTTCACCACCGCGGAGGAGTTCGATGCCTGGGTGCGCCCGCAGGACATGCTCGGCAGCTGAAAGCTGCATCCGGATGTGATCATGGCGACCGCCCCGCCGGCGCCCGGCCGGCCCGCAGGGCGCTGTCAAGGCCGCGGATCGCGGCTTGGCGCGGTGCCGCAGGAATGAGCATGGCGGAAACAAGTCGAAAACTCTCCACGGGATCGCCGCGCCGGATACGCACTCATACTGAAGACCCCCGACGGCGCGGCAACGCCTCTGTGCTCCGCGCACCGACCATCACAAGGAGGCCATCATGAAAGCCCGTACCCTCATCCCCGCCCTGCTCATCACCTTTGCCGCGAGCGGCTGCGCCACCTGGGACAACCTGTCCTCGCGCGAGAAGAGTGCGGCCACTGGCGCCGCCGTCGGCGGCGTGGCCGGTGCCGTGGTGAGCAACGGCGGCATCCTCGGCACCGTGGGTGGTGCCGCGATCGGTGGCGTCATCGGCGACCAGGTCGGCAAGAAGAAGTAGGCGCCCCTCCCCGCGGGATGCCGCCCCGGGCCAGCCCTGCGGCGCGGCATCCCCCTGATTGCTTGGTAGAATCCCGCTCGTCCCGCCGCGCCCGACCTCGGGCGGGCGGTTTTTGCTTTCCTGCCGACGAGCCCCGATGACCACCACCCCCTTCCCGCCCGAGCTGCTGCGCGACGTCGAAAAGCGCCGCACCTTCGCCATCATCTCCCACCCCGACGCGGGCAAGACCACGCTCACCGAGAAGCTGCTGCTGTTCGGCGGCGCGATCCAGCTCGCCGGCACGGTGAAGGCGCGCAAGTCCGCCCGCCACGCCACCTCGGACTGGATGGAGGTGGAGAAGCAGCGCGGCATCTCGGTCACCAGCTCGGTGATGCAGTTCGAGTACCAGGGCCACACCATCAACCTGCTCGACACCCCGGGCCACGAGGACTTCTCGGAAGACACCTACCGCGTGCTGACCGCGGTGGACGCCGCGGTGATGGTGATCGACGCCGCCAAGGGCGTGGAGGCGCAGACCATCAAGCTGCTCAACGTCTGCCGCCTGCGCAACACGCCGATCATCACCTTCGTGAACAAGCTCGACCGCGAGGTGCGCGAACCGTTCGAGCTGCTCGCCGAGATCGAGGACGTGCTCAAGATCACGTGCGCGCCGGTGACCTGGCCGCTCGGCATGGGCAAGGCCTTCCGCGGCGTGTATCACCTGCTGCAGCAACAGGTGCTGACCTTCACCCCGGGCGAGGAACGGCGCAGCAACGGCGAGATCATCAAGGGCCTGGACAACCCCGAGCTCGACAAGCGCTTCCCGATGGAGGTCGGCCAGCTGCGCGAGGACGTCGAGCTGATCGACGGCGCCTCGCCGCCCTTCGACCTCGACGACTTCCTCGCCGGCAAGCAGAGCCCCGTGTTCTTCGGCTCGGGTATCAACAACTTCGGCGTGCAGGAGATCCTGCAGTCGCTGATCGACTGGGCACCGCCGCCGCAGGCGCGTGATGGTGGCGAGCGCATGGTGCAGCCGGCCGAGCCCGCCTTCACCGGCTTCGTGTTCAAGATCCAGGCCAACATGGATCCGAAGCACCGCGACCGCATTGCCTTCCTGCGTGTCTGCTCGGGCCGTTTCGAGCGCGGCATGAAAGTGAAGCAGGTGGCCGGCGGCAAGACGATCTCGGTGAATAATGCCATCACCTTCATGGCACGCGACCGCAGTACGACCGACGAGGCTTTCCCGGGCGACATCCTCGGCATTCCGAACCACGGCACGATCCGGCTGGGCGAAACCTTCACCGAGGGCGAGGACCTGCGCTTCACCGGCATCCCGTCCTTTGCCCCTGAACATTTCCGTCTGGCGAGAATTGCAAATCCGTTGAAGATCAAGCAATTGCAGAAAGGACTTCAACAATTAGCTGAAGAAGGCGCGACCCAAGTTTTCCGCCCGATTTCGGGCAGCGACCTGATCCTCGGGGCTGTCGGCACGCTGCAGTTCGACGTGGTGGCGCACCGGCTGGAGCACGAGTACGGCGTGCAGGTGATCTTCGAGAGCTACAACTGTTCGACGGCGCGCTGGATCAAGGGTGACGACAGCGAGTTCAGGCAGCTTTCCGACCGCTACAGCGCCAACGTTGCGCTCGATGGTGCTGACGATCCGGTCTATCTGGCGCCGAACAACGTCTATCTGAACATGGTCAAGGAAAAGTACCCGAAGCTGCAGTTCCTGGAAGCGCGAGAGGTGGCTTAAACGCATTAACCACGGCGACACGGCGAACACGGCGAATTTACCGTTTCGTTTCTTGCTGTGTTCTCCGTGCTCGCCGTGGTCCGAATAAGGTTTATCGCTTGGCCAGCAACCGATCCAGCTGGTTCGCAAACGCCTGCCGGTCGGCCTGCGAAAACGCCGGCGGACCGCCGGTTTCGACGCCGCTGCTGCGCAGGCTTTCCATGAAGTTGCGCATGTCGAGCGCCTGCTTGATGTTTTCGGCGGTGTAGCGTTCGCCACGCGGGTTGATGGCGGTGGCGCCTTTTTCGACCACCGCGGCCGCCAGCGGGATGTCGGCCGTGACGACGATGTCGCCGGGCTGCGCCTGATCGGCAATGTGGTTGTCGGCGACGTCGAAGCCCTTGGGTACCTGCACCGAGCGCAGGCTGGGGTAGGGCGGCGTCTTCAGCCACTGGTTGGCGACCAGCGTCACCGGCAGGCCGGTGCGGTCGGCGACGCGGTAGAGAATTTCCTTGATGACGGCAGGGCAGGCGTCGGCATCGACCCAGATGTGCATGATGGTTTCCGTATTTGCAGGCACTTAACCACAGCGTGCACAGCGAGCACGGCGGAAAGAACAGTTATTTTGTTTGATTTTCGCCGTGACCGCTGTGTTCGCCGTGGTCAGAACAATTTTTTCAGCATAATAACCAAACTCAAACAGCGCCACTCAGCATATGTCGATTCAATGGTTCCCCG
>JAEUNQ010000289.1 GCA_016790365.1 Thauera sp.
AGCGAGTCGCGCAGGGCTTCGTCGTCGTCGACGACATGTACGATCTGGTCAGGCGCTGCGGGCACTGCGCTCAATTGCGGACTCCGTCGGCAGGGTGAAGGTAAATATGGTACCGCCTTCGGGGTTGGCGTCGACCACCAATCTGCCGTTGTGGAACTCGATGATCGAGCGGCAGATGTTGAGCCCCATCCCCATGCCCTCGGCCTTGGTGGTGTAGAAGGGCGTAAACAGCTGCGCCCTGCCCTCCTCGCTGATGCCGTGGCCGCGGTCGATCACCGCGACCTCGACCACGTCGGCCCCTAGGGTGCGCACCCGCACCACCAGCACGCGCGCCTCGGGCAGGGTGTCGGCCATGGCGTCGAGGCCGTTGCGGATGAGGTTGAGCAGCACCTGCTCGATCATGATGCGGTCGGCGTACACCGGCGGCAGCTCGGGCTCGAGCTCGGTGTGGATGCGGATGCGGGTGCGATGGGCGTCGATGTCGGCGAAGCCGATCGCATCCTCCAGCACTTCCACGAGGTCGACCGCGCAGCGCTGCGGCTCGCTCTTCTTCACGAACTCGCGCACGCGACGGATGATCTTGCCGGCGCGCTCGGCCTGGAAGCTCGCCTTCTGCATCGCGGCGAGCACGTCCTCCGTCTTGCCCTTGCCCGACTGCAGGCGCGTCACCGAGCCGGCGCAGTAGTTGGCGATCGCCGCCAGCGGCTGGTTGAGCTCGTGCGCCAGCGTGGACGCCATCTCGCCCATGGTGATCAGGCGCGCGGTGCGCTGCAGGCGCTCCTCCTGCTCGCGCGCCACCGCGGCGGTCTGCTTGCGGTCGGTGATGTCGGTGGCGATGCCCATGCGCACCACCCGCCCATCCACCCAGCGCGTGGCCTGCTCGCGCACGTGGTACCAGCGCCCCGACTGCGGGTGCAGCAGCTCGCCGTCGAAGAGCTCGCGCGGCACATCGGCGGGCGAGAGGTTGCGCGGATCGACGCGGTAGTCGCCGCGCTCGGGCTGCGGCACCGCCACCCCGCGCACCGTGCGCCCGACCGCGTCGAAGCCGTGGATGCGCTTGAAGGCGAGGTTGGCGAAGAGGATCTCGTCGGTGCGCGCGTCGGCGACGAACACCGCGGCGTCCAGGCCGTCGAGCACCGCCTCGAAGCGCTCGTGCGCCGACTCGAGCGCGGCGCGCACGCGCTTGGGCTCGGTGATGTCGGTGATCGAGGCCATCCAGCCGGTCTGGCGGCCGGTGAGGTCGATCAGCGGCGAGAGGTAGAAGCGCGCGTCGAAGCGCTCACCGTTCTTGCGCAGGATGCGCATCTCGAAACCGCTGCGCGGCGCGCGCCCCGACAGCGTCATCGACAGGTTGCGCTCGCACTCGGAGAGCTGCTCCGGCGGCCAGTAGGGGAAAGGCGGCCCCGCGCCCACGAGCTCGTCCTCGTCGAAGCCGATCATGCGGCAGAAGGCGGAGTTCACATAGATGATGCGCCCCGACAGGTCGATCGCGCGCAGGCCGGTGACCACCGAGTCCTCCATCGCCTTGCGGAAGGCGGACTCGGCGCGCAGCGCGTCCTCGGTGGCCTTGCGCCCGGTGACGTCGTGCGCCACCGCGTACACCAGGCGCTCCTCGCGCACCGGGTTGATGCTCCACATCAGCCACTTGTAGCTGCCGTCGGCGCAGCGGCAGCGCGTCTCGAAGCGCACCGGCTCGCCGCCGGCGAGGCGGCGCAGCATGGCGAGCGTCTCGGCCACGTCCTCGGCGTGCACGAAGTCGATCAGCAAGCGCCCGGGCAGGCTGTGCGGGTCGTGCCCGAGCACGCGCTCGAAGGCCGGGTTGCAGCGCCCGAAGCGGCCATCGAGGTCGATCACGCACAGCAGGTCGA
The DNA here is from genome assembly GCA_016790365.1 of Thauera sp. Lineage (GTDB taxonomy): Bacteria > Pseudomonadota > Gammaproteobacteria > Burkholderiales > Rhodocyclaceae > Thauera. The sequence continues at coordinate 1,869 of JAEUNQ010000289.1, forward strand.
GCGAGAGGTCGAAGAGCTGGTCGCGCTCCTTCTCCACCCGCACCCGCCGCTGCACGTGGCGACGCAGCGTCCACAGGCTCCACAGCACCAGCAGCGAGAGACCCACGATGAGCGCGGCCGGCAGGTAGCGCAGCACCGCGCCGCCCGACCGGAAGGCCATCGCCTGCAGCGCGAGGCCGTTGCCCGGGGGATCGAGCGCGAGCACGAGCGACAGCGGCTGCTGCGCCTCGGGCAGCGCCGAGCTGAGCGCAAGCACCTGGCCGGCACGATCGAGGATGGCGAGGCGGTATTTCTCGGCGAAGCGCGCCGGCACCAGGCGGCTCAGCATGCGCTCCATCGAGTACACCGCGACGATCGCCCCGAGCGAATCGCCGCGCCGCAACACGGGCGCATAGACCTCGAGCACAGCGGCGCCGCGCACGTCGATGTAGGGCCGGCCGTAGGTCAACCGGGCGGACAGGGCGCTGTTCTGGAAGGCCTGCACCTGGTCATCCACGAGGATCTCGCCCGCGAGCAGATCGCGGGTGTCGAAGGGCGCCGACCACGCGATCACGTGCTCGCGGTCCACCCAGGCGAGGTTGGTGAGCGCCGGGTTGATCGCGAGGTGCTCGTTGGCGCGCAGCTGGAAGTCGTCGTGGTCGAGCGTGCCCGCCGAGAGGTCGCGCGCGAGCTGGACGAGGAACTCCTCGGTGGTCAGCATCGCGCGCCGGATCGACTGCTCGGTCCATTGCAGGTCGCGCGCGAGCGCGTCACGCTCGACCGCGGTCTCGCGCGCCTGCAGCAGCCACACGACCGCGAGCATCGACAGCGCGAGCACGGTCACCGCGAGATAGGGCACGGCCCAGTACCAGCGCGACAGGGTCGCCCGGGCGGCGGCGGAGGCTTGCATGGAGGATGGCCGGACGAGCGGCGCGGGGTGGCGGATGGGGACCGCGATTGTTGTCGAGCGCGGCGGCATGCGTCATCCGGTCTAACCCTGATCGGATCACCCGATCGCCCGCCGAATGCCGCGGCGCAGCAGACCGCGATGGGGTTTCCGCCAATTCTTGCGCCGCTCCACGCTGCCTACAGTGCAGGGATGAAACCCTTTCTCGCGCTGCTCGGGCGCGCCCTCGTGACGCTCCTGCTCCTGGCGCCGCAGTTGTCGGCACAGGCCGTCCCGGCAGAGGCCCTGGGGGCGGGCGCACGTCCCAGTGGCGGGGAACGGGCGCCGATCCGCGTGGGCGTGTCGGGCCCCTTCTCCGGTCCGTCGGCACCGATGGGCCTGTCGATGCGCGAGGGCATCCGCATCGCCGCCGCGCAGATCAACGCCGGCGGCGGCCTGCTCGGTCGCCGCATCGAGCTCGTGGAACGCGACGACGAGGCCAGCAACGAGCTCGGCGCACAGATCGTGCGCGACTTCGTCCATCGCGAACGGGTCACCGCCGGGCTGGGCATCGTCAATACCGGGGTCGCGCTCGCCAGCCAGCGCCACTACCAGACGGCACGCATCCCCGTGATCACCTCGGTGGCGACCGGCTCGTTGATCACCAAGCAGTTCCAGCCCCCCGAGTTCGCCGAGAACTACGTGTTCCGCGTCTCCGCCAGCGACACCTTGCAGGCGGCGGTGATCGTGGAGGAGGCGGTCGGCCGGCGCGGGCTCACGCGGCTCGCGATCCTGCACGACGCCACCAACTATGGCGTGCTCGGCAGCCAGGACCTCATCGCCACCCTGCGCGCGCGCGGCCTCGCCGCGGTCGCGGTCGAGCGCTTCCAGCTGCGCGACGCGGACATGCGACCACAACTCGAGCGCGCACGCGCCGCGGGTGCACAGGCCGTGCTCACCTACGGCATCGGCCCCGAGCTCGCACACATCGCCAACTCGATGGCCCGCCTTGGCTGGAAGGTGCCGATCATCGGCAGCTGGACGCTGGCGATGTCGAGCTTCATCGAGCTCGCCGGGCGCAACGCCGAGGGTGCACGCATGCCGCAGACCTTCATCGCCGAGGCGCGCACCCCGGCGCAGGCCGCCTTCCTCTCCGCCTGGGAGCGCGCCACCGGCAGCACGCGCATCCCGGTGCCACCGGCCGCCGCACAGGGCTACGACTCGATGCTGCTGCTCGCCGCGGCGATCCGCCAGGCCGACAGCCTCGACGGTCCACGCATCCGCGAGGCGCTCGAGAACCTCGAAGCAGAGGTGGCTGGCGTGATCATGAGCTACCGCCGCCCCTTCTCCCGCGACAACCACGAGACCCTGCACAGCGCACGCCAGATCCACCTCGGCGAGATCCGCGACGGCACGGTGGTGTTCGCCCACGAGGCGACCCCGGACCAGCCGGGACCATGAGGGCAGGCGACGACGGAGCCCATATCGCATTCATCTGGTGAAAACCTATTGCACATTGCGAAAAGTAGTTTTATATTTTGAAACGCTGACCATGCGGTTTCGGGCATGGTCGTGCCCGCAACCAACAAACCGCCTGTCCCTCCGGACAGTCATCGCCAACTGAACGTCATGAGGAGACAAACCATGACCGGAATCAGCACCGTTCTCCCGCAAACCGACACGGATGCGCAGGAAACGAAGGAATGGCTGGACGCGCTGGCCGCCGTCGTCGAACACGAAGGCCCCGAGCGCGCCCATTACCTGATCGAGACCCTGATCGCGACCGCGCGCCAGGAAGGGGTGAACATCCCCTACTCGGCCAACACCGAGTACATCAACACCATTCCGGCCGAACGCCAGCCGCCCTACCCGGGCGATCCGGACATGGAGATCAAGATCCACTCCTACATCCGCTGGAACGCGATGGCGATGGTGGTGCGGGCAAACAAGGACACCAACGTGGGCGGGCACATCGCCTCCTTCGCCTCGGCCGCGGCGCTCTACGACGTGGGCTTCTCGCACTTCTGGCACGCGCCCTCCGAGGCGCACGACGGCGACCTGATCTACTTCCAGGGCCACTCGGTGCCGGGCGTGTATGCGCGCGCCTACATGCTGGGCCGCTTCACCGAAG
>JAEUNQ010000156.1 GCA_016790365.1 Thauera sp.
CGCATGATGGACGCCGCGAAGGGCAAGTGCCGCATGATCGTGGTCAACAAGATCGACGCCCCGGGCGCCGACCTCGGCGCGCTGATGGACGCCATCGCCGCCACCTTCGGCCGCGAGTGCCTGCCGATCAACCTGCCCGCCGCCGACGGCAGCCATGTCATCGACTGCTTCTTCGCGCCCGACAACGCCGCCGCCACCGCCTTCTCCAGCCCCTCGGCCGCACACGACGCGATCGTCGACCAGGTCGTCGAGCTCGACGAGGCGCTGATGGCGCAATACCTCGAGCAGGGCGAGTCGCTCGACCCCGAGCAGCTCCACGCCCCCTTCGAGCAGGCCCTGCGCGAAGGCCACCTGGTGCCGGTGTGCTTCGTCTCCGCGCGCAGCGGCGCCGGCGTGCGCGAGCTGCTCGACATCCTCGGCAAGCTCGCCCCCGACCCCACCGAGGCCAACGTACCCGCCTTCCTCAAGGGCGAGGGCGCGGCAGCGGAGGCCGTCGAGGTCGCGCTCGACGCCGAGCGCCACGTCGTCGCCCACGTCTTCCAGATCGCCAACGACCCCTACCGCGGCAAGCTCGGCCTATTCCGGGTGCACCAGGGCCAGGTCACGCCCAACTCGCAGCTCTACATCGGCGACGGCCGCAAGCCCTTCAAGGTCGCGCACCTGCTGCGCATGCAGGGCAAGAACACGGTCGAGACCGCGCTCGCGGTGCCCGGCGACCTGTGCGCGGTGGCGCGCGTAGACGAGCTCACCCGCGATGCGGTGCTGCACGACTCGCACGACGAGGACTACTACCACCTCGCCCCCGCCGCCTGGCCGCAGCCGGTGTTCGGCCTCGCGCTGATGACGCGCAAGCCGGCCGACGAGCAGAAGCTGTCCGAGGCGCTCGCCCGCCTGATGGAGGAAGACCCCTGCCTCGAGGTCAGCTTCGATCCGCGCAACCGCCGCACCGTGGTGCGCGGCCTGGGCGAGCAGCACCTCAAGATCGTGCTCGAGGAGCTGTCCGCACGCTGGAACCTGCAGCTCGACACCGCCACGCCGAGCATCCCCTACCGCGAGACGATCAGCGCGGTGGCCGAGGCGCGCTATCGCCACAAGAAGCAGAGCGGCGGCGCCGGCCAGTTCGGCGAGGTCGCACTGCGCGTCGAACCGCTGCCGCGCGGCGCCGGCATCGAGCTGGCGGACGAGGTCAAGGGTGGCACCATCCCGACCAACTTCATGCCGGCAGTGGAAAAAGGCGTGCGCCAGGCGCTGATCGAAGGTGCGCTCGCCGGCTTCCCGCTGCAGGACATCCGCGTCGTGATCACCGATGGCAAGCATCACGCGGTCGATTCGAACGAGGTCTCCTTCGTCACCGCCGGACGCCATGCGGTGATCGAGGCCGTGCTGGCCGCGCGCCCGATCGTGCTCGAGCCGCTGCTCGACGTGCAGGTGAAGGTCGCAGATGCGCTCTTCGGCGAGGTCAGCGCGGAGCTCGCCGGCCGCCGTGGGCGCCTGACCGCGACCGACAGCCCGGCGCCGGGGTGGACGCTGATCTCGGCGCGCGTGCCGATGGCCGCGCTGGAAGGCTTCGAGAGCCGGCTGAAGGCGATCTGCGCGGGCGAGAGCGAGTTCGTGCTCGAGGCCGGCGGCCATGAGCCGGCGCCGCAGGACGTCCAGGCCGAGCTGGCGCGGGTGTTCTCGAGCGGCAACGGCGGCAACGGCGCCCACTGAGACTGGAGGCGCCCGGCTCCGCGCGGGGTCGGGCGCAGAAGGCGCGACAAAGATGGAACTCGACGAACGCCAGCGCGCCTACTGGCGCAGCAATCTCCGCCTGACCTCCACGCTGCTCGGCGTGTGGTTCGGTGTGACCTTCGTCGGAGGGTATTTCGCCAGCGAGCTCAACACGGTGAGCTTTCTCGGCTTTCCGCTGGGCTTCTACCTGTTCGCCCAGGGCGCGCTGCTGGTCTATCTCGTGATCATCGTGATCTACGTGGTCGCCATGAACCGGCTCGACCGACGCTACCGCTTCAATAGCCGGCGCTGACGAGCGGCACGGCCTGCCAGCCCGTCATGCATGAGGCGAGGCTCACTGCTGCTCCGCCGAAGGGCGGGTCGGGTCGACCTTCTTGCGCCGCGGCACGATCGGGTGCGCATGCCGGCCGAGCGCGAAGTCGAGGAAAAACTTCATCCAGATCGTCACCCCCGCGCTCGCGGTCCAGGTGTCGAAGTCCATGCTGCCGGTCACGATGCCGAGGATCACGAAGACGATCACCCCGCCGCCGATCAGGTTGATCGCGAGCGTGTAGGGCGCATAGCGCTCCGGATTCGGCGGCGGCATGCCGCCCTTCAGCGCAACCTCGGAGAAATCCCGCCTGAACAGGATGCGCCACGCCCGCCGGAACCAGAAGAACGCGATCGGGAACAGGGCGAGGAACAGGATCCAGTTGAGGGCGATGCTTGCGGTGAGGATCATTCTCGACTCCAGCATGAGCGGCGATCGGCTCGCCGTCCTGCACGGTACCACTTTCCAGAAAGAAAAAGCCCCGCCAATCCGACCGGCGGGGCTCCGTTCGCACCATCCGGCGCGAGCCGGATGGTGCTGCCCGACAATTGCCGGACCCTGCTTAGTGGGCGCCGTCCACCAGCTTCGAACCGCGCGGGATGCGCACCGATTCGACCATGTGCTGGATGTGCTCCGGCGGCTCCTTGGTCACCTTGTCGACCACGATCGCAACGATGAAGTTCACCATCGCACCGACCGCACCGAAGGCTTCCGGCGTGATGCCGAAGAAGCTGTTCGGACCGCCGATCAGGTCCACGAAGTCGGTGCCCTTCACGAAGAAGATGCCCTTGTGCGCGAACACGTAGAACAGCGTGACGAAGAGACCGGCCAACATGCCCGCGATCGCGCCTTCCTTGTTCATCTTCTTGGAGAAGATGCCCATCATGATCGCCGGGAACAGCGAGGAGGCGGCGATACCGAAGGCCAGCGCAACCGTACCGGCAGCGAAGCCCGGCGGGTTAAGACCGAGCCAGCCGGAGATCACGATCGCAACCGCCATCGAGATCTTGCCCACCAGCAGCTCGTTCTTGTCGCTGATGTTCGGCACGAACACGTTCTTCACGAGGTCGTGCGACACCGCCGACGAGATCGCCATCAGCAGGCCGGCAGCGGTCGACAGCGCGGCAGCCAGACCACCCGCGGCGACCAGCGCGATCACCCAGTTGGGCAGCAGCGCGATCTCGGGGTTCGCCATCACCATGATGTCGGCGTTCACCGTCAGCTCGTTGCCCTTCCAGCCAGCCGCTTCGGCCTTGGCCTTGGCATCGGCGCTCTTGGTCTTGTCGTTGTAGTACTGGATGCGGCCGTCGCCGTTCTTGTCCTCGAACTTCAGCAGGCCGGTCTTCTCCCAGCGCTTCATCCACTCGGGGCGCTGCTCGTACTGCAGGCTGGACTCGGTGGCGTACAGGTCGGCGTTGGCCTTGACCGTGGCCGGGTTCACCACGAGCTTGCCTTCGGCGTTGCTCTCGAGACCGACCGCCGAGTTCACCGTGCCGTGCAGGTTCAGCTTGGCCATCGCGCCGACAGCAGGCGCGGTGGTGTACAGCAGCGCGATGAAGACCAGCGCCCAACCCGCCGAGCTGCGCGCGTCCTTCACCGTCGGGACGGTGAAGAATCGCATGATGACGTGCGGCAGGCCCGCGGTGCCGATCATCAGCGACAGCGTGTACATGAACATGTTGAGCGTGCTGCCCGGGATCGACGTCGTGTACTGGTCGAAGCCGAGGTCCTTCACGATCAGGTCGAGCTTGGCGAGCAGCGAGGTGTCGGTGCCGACCATATTCGAACCGAGACCGAGCTGCGGCAGCGGGTTGCCGGTGAGTTGCAGCGAGATGAAGAAAGCCGGCACCAGGTAGGCGGCGATCAGCACGATGTACTGCGCGACCTGGGTGTAGGTGATGCCCTTCATGCCGCCAAACACCGCGTACAGGAACACGATCGCCTGGCCGATGTAGATGCCGGTGTCGCTCGAGACGCCGAGGAAGCGCGAGAAGGCCACGCCGACGCCAGTCATCTGACCGATGATGTAGGTCAGCGACGCGGTCAACAGGCACACC
>JAEUNQ010000181.1 GCA_016790365.1 Thauera sp.
CGACACCGAATAGAAGTTCTTGACGTCGTGATGGACGAAGTACTCCTGGATGTCGCCCATCATCTTCAGCGCGAATTCGGTGCTGAAGATGCAGGTGTTCTGGCCCTGGTCTTCCTTGAGGATGTCGGCCTGCACGGTGCCGCGCACGGTCGACAGCGTCCATTCCTTGATCTTCTGCAGCTCGTCCTCGGTCGGATCGCGGCCGTTGTCGGCCTTGAACTTGACGACCTGCTGGTCGAGCGCGGTGTTGAAGAAGAAGGCGAGGATGATCGGCGCCGGGCCGTTGATGGTCATCGACACCGAGGTGGTCGGGCAGCACAGGTCGAAGCCGTCGTACAGGACCTTCATGTCGTCGAGCGTGGCGATCGACACGCCGGAGTTGCCGATCTTGCCGTAGATGTCCGGACGCAGGTCGGGGTCGCAGCCGTACAGGGTGACCGAGTCGAAGGCGGTGGACAGGCGGTGCGCCGGCATGCCCTCGGAGACCTTCTTGAAGCGGCGGTTGGTACGGAAGGCGTCGCCCTCGCCCGCGAACATGCGGGTGGGGTCCTCGCCCTCGCGCTTGAACGCGAACACGCCGGCGGTGTAGGGGAAGGAGCCGGGGACGTTCTCCTTCATCAGGAACTTGAGCGTCTCGCCCGCGTCCTCGAAGTTGGGCAGCGCCACCTTGCGGATCTTGCTGCCCGACAGCGAGGTGCTGGTGAGCTGGGTGCGGATCTCCTTGTCACGGATCTTCACCACGTACTCGTCGGCGGCGTAGAGCTCGCGGGTCTTCGGCCACATGTCGAGCAGCTTCCTGGCGGCCGGGGTGAGCTCGCCGTCCTTCCAGTCGATCATCTCGGCGAAGTTGGCACCCAACTGCGCGTCGCCCTTGCCGCACTGCTCGAACAGGCCCTTGGCGATCTTCAGCGACTGGCGCTCGCGCGCGACGCGGGCCTGCTGCTCGATGTGCTTGTGGTAGCCGCGGACGCTGTCGGCGATCTCGGCGAGGTAGCGCGTGCGGTCGGCGGGGACGATGGCGCGGCCTTCGGACGAGGCCCTCACGCTCACGACCGGCAGCTTGCTCTTGGCGACCTTCAGACCCTTGCCCACGAGCGCGGGCAGCACGGCCTGGTAGAGCGCGGTGACGCCGTCGTCGTTGAAGCGCGCGGCCATGGTGCCGAACACCGGCATCTCTTCGGGGCGCTGGCCGAACAGCTCGCGGTTGCGCTGGTACTGCTTGGCGACGTCGCGCAGGGCGTCCAGCGCGCCCTTGCGGTCGAACTTGTTGATCGCGACGAAGTCTGCGAAGTCGAGCATGTCGATCTTCTCGAGCTGGCTCGCGGCGCCGAACTCGGGGGTCATCACGTACAGCGACAGGTCGACGAAGGGCACGATCGCGGCGTTGCCCTGGCCGATGCCGGAGGTCTCGACGATGACGAGGTCGAAGCCCGCGAGCTTGCACGCGGCGATGACTTCGGGCAGCGCGGCGGACACTTCGGAGCCGGTGTCGCGGGTGGCGAGCGAGCGCATGTAGATGTTGGCGTGCTCGATCGCGTTCATGCGGATGCGGTCGCCGAGCAGCGCGCCTCCGGTGCGCTTGCGCGAGGGGTCGATGGAGACGATGGCGAGCTTGAGCTTGTCGTCCTGGTCGAGGCGGAAGCGGCGCACCAGCTCGTCGGTCAGCGAGGACTTGCCCGCGCCGCCGGTGCCGGTAATGCCGAGCGTCGGCACCTTGGTCTTGGCCGCGGCATCGATGAGGGCCTTCTTGACCTCGTCGCCGTAGCCGCCGTTCTCGAGCGCGGTGATGATCTGCGCCAACGCGCGACGATCGCCGGCGGCGAGCGCCTTGAGCACCGCGTCGGCCTTCTGCGGCGCGGCCTTGGTGACGTCGATGTCGCAGCGCTCGACGACGCTGTTGATCATGCCCTGCAGGCCCATCTTGGCGCCGTCCTCGGGCGAGAAGATGTGGGTGACGCCGTATTCGTGGAGTTCCCTGATCTCGGCCGGCACGATCACGCCGCCGCCGCCGCCGAAGACCTTGATGTTCTCGCCGCCGTTGGCACGCAGCAGGTCGATCATGTACTTGAAGAACTCGACGTGGCCACCCTGGTAGGAGGTGATCGCGATGCCCTGCACGTCTTCCTGCAGCGCCGCATTGACGATCTCGCCGACCGAGCGGTTGTGGCCGAGGTGGATGACCTCGGAGCCGGTCGACTGCAGGATGCGGCGCATGATGTTGATGGAGGCGTCATGGCCGTCGAACAGCGCGGCGGCGGTGACGAAACGCACCTTGTTCTTGGGCTTGTAGGGCGACAGCTTGTGCGCAACGCTCAGATCGGTCATGTCGTTCGTCTCCAGGTGGGTGTGAACATCCCTGCAATCTTAGAAGGGTCTTCACGCCTTTGCCATTGCGCTTGCCGACGAGGATCGTGCAAAATCCGCCAAACCAGCGCTGCACTCGCGCCTTGCGTCGCTCCTACAGGAAACGTCACTGATTCGTGATCCGATGACTCGACCGACTACGATGCCGAATCCTGCCGCTCCCCGTCTCCGTCGTGGCCGCGCCACGGTTGCCCCCGGCTTCGTCACCGGCATGCTGGCCGGACTGCGGGGACGCGGACTCGACCCGTCTCCGCTGCTCGCGCGGGCCGGGATCGACCTTGCAGAAACCGACACCCGCATCCCGGTCGAGCGCTACGCGCTGCTCTACAACCTGTGCGTGGAGACGCTCGACGACGAGGCCTTCGGCCTGCTGCCCGAGCCGATGCGCCCGGGGAGCTTCGAATTTCTCTGCCGCGCACTGCTCGGGGCACCCACGCTGGGCGAGGCGCTGCGGCGCGCGATCCGCTTCCTGCGCATCGTGCTGCCCGCGTTCCGCATCGAGCTGCAGGTGACGGGCGCGCGCGCCGAACTGCTGATCGACGACGATGGCAGCCTCGGCCCCCCAAGTGACGCACCCGCGCGCGTGTTCGCCTACGAATGGCTGCTGCGCCTGCTGCACGGCGTGGCGAGCTGGTTCGTGGCGCGCGGCCTGGCGCTCGACGCGGTCGCATTTCCATACGCGCGTCCGGCGCATGCGGACGATTACGCGCTGGTCTACACCGAGCATTCGAGCTTCGACGCCCCCCGGCTCACCGCCCGCCTGCAGGCCAACCTGCTCGAGCTGCCGCTGCGTCGCGACGAGGCGGCACTGGTTGGCTTCCTCGACGGCGCCCCGGGCAAGATCACCACGCTCTACCGCCGCGACCGCGAGATGGTCTTCCGCGTGCGCGACATCCTGCGCGATGCGCTGCCGCAGAACCTGTCGCTCGAAGAGGTCGCCGAACGCCTGCACGTGTCGCCGCGCACCCTGCACCGGCGGCTCGAGGAGGAAGGCTCGGGCTTCCGCAACATCAAGGAGGCCACCCGCCGCGACATCGCCTACGCGCGCCTGGCCAAGACCCGTCAGCCCATCGCCCGTATCGCCGCCGAGCTCGGCTACGCGGACCCCTCCACCTTCTACCGCGCCTTCGTCGCCTGGTCCGGCGTCTCCCCAGAGCGCTTCCGCGACCAGGCCACCGGCCGAAAACCACCGCCGCAGGCACCCTCGTTCCCGTAGGAGCGCCCCAAGGCGCGAAGGCAGCGGTGCCATCGCGCGATCACACCGGCCGCGGGCGCGGCAACACAGCCGTCGCAGCCGGCACCGCCCCTGCGACGGCGCGAGACCGCGACTTGCATTCCGCCGCCAAACCCCCCACGCCCCCCCGGCTGCGAAATTTGTGCAACCATCCGCCAATCCCCATGCGGAGGTGAATCGATTGGTCGGCACGGCGAAGAACGACGACGGCAACATCCCGTATTCGGCGCTGTCGCCCGAGCAGCGGCGGCGCTACGACCTGTTGCTCGCGGGTCTGGACCTGCTCGATCAGGCGATCGCGGTGTTCGACGCGACCCCGAAGCTGGTCACCTGGAACAAGGCCATGCTGCGCCTGCTCGACTTTCCCGAGTCGATGGTGCGCGTCGGCACCCCCTTCGAGGAGTTCGCCCGTTTCAACGCCGAACGTGGCGAGTACGGCCCCGGCGACGTCGACACCCTGGTGCGCGCGCGCGTGGCCGCAGCGCGCAGCTTCCAGCCGCATTACGTCGAGCGCGCCCGTCCCAACGGCCGGATCCTCGCGGTGCGCGGCGTGCCCATCCCCAACCTCGGCTTCGTCTCGCTGTGGACCGACATCACCGAGCAGCGCGAGGCCGCGCAGCTGATCGAGGAGCAGAACGCGCAGCTCGAGAACCGAGTGCGCGAGCGCACCGCCGAGCTCGAGGCCGCCAACGCACGGCTGGCCCAGGCCAACCTCGAGATCGACGACATCGCTGACGCGCTGCGCCGCAGCGAGAACCGCCTGCAGCTGATCATCGACTCGATCCCGGCGCTGATCGCCTACGTCGGCAGCGACGACATCTACCGCTTCGCCAACAAGGGCTACGCGGAGTGGTTCGGCTTCGCCAAGGACGCCATCGTCGGACGCAGCATCGGCGAGGTCTTCGGCGCAGAGGCCTTCGCGCAGATCCAGCCCCACCTCGAGCGTGCGCGCGTCGGCGAGCGCGTGAGCTACGAGTATTCGCGCACGCTGGGCGACGGACGCATGGTGCATGCGCGCAGTGTGGTGGTGCCGGAGATCGACAGCGACGGCCGCACGGTGGGCTTCTTCGTGATGTCGATCGACATCACCGAGCAGAAGGCGAGCCAGGCCGCTCTGGTGCAGGCACAGAAGATGGAGGCGGTGGGCCAGCTCACGGGCGGGCTGGCCCACGACTTCAACAACCTGCTCACCATCATCATCGGCAACCTCTCCGCGCTGCAACAGCGCATCGGCGCCGGGCCGGGCGCGGAGTTCGTCGATCCCTCGCTGCAGGCCGCACGCCGCGGCGCCGAGCTGATCCGCCGCCTGCTGACCTTCTCGCGCCGGCAGTCGCTCGCGCCCACCGCGGTCGAGGTGGGCGTGCTGGTGCACAACATGACCCACCTGCTCGCGCGCACCCTGGGCGAGACGATCCGTATCCACCTGCGCCTGCCTGGCGAGCCGGTGCACGCACTGGTGGACCCGCACCAGCTCGAGAACGCCATCCTTAACCTCGCGATCAACGCCCGCGACGCCATGCCCGAAGGCGGCGAGCTGACCATCGGGGTGAGCCGCCGCGAGCTCGACGACGCGCTCGCTGCGGTGGTCGAGGTGCCGTCCGGCGAGTATGTCCAGATCGACGTCGGCGATACCGGCAAGGGCATCGAGGCGGCCGTGCTGCAGCGCGTGTTCGAGCCCTTCTTCACCACCAAGGACTTCGGCAGCGGCAGCGGACTGGGTCTCTCGATGGTGTATGGCTTCGTGCGCCAGTCTGGCGGCAACATCCGTATCCGCAGCACGCCGGGGCGCGGCACGCACGTGCGCTTCGTGCTGCCCACGGCAGCTGGGAGCGTGGTCGCACCGGAACGCACCGCGCCCGCGACGGCCGGCGCGCGTGCGCTCGACGGCCCGGTGCTGCTGGTGGAGGACGAGCCCGAGGTGCGCAAGGTGGTGCGCATGCAGCTGACCGGCCTGGGCCACGCCGTGATCGAGGCCGCCGACGGCGTCGAGGCGCTCGGCCTGCTGCAGCATGTCGACGACATCGCGCTGCTGGTGAGCGACACGGTGATGCCGGGCGGCATCGGCGGCCGCGAGCTCGCACGGCGCGCGCGCGCGCTGCGCCCGCAGCTGCCGATCCTGCTGGTGACCGGCTACGCCAGCGAGGCGACGCCGATCGACGAGCTCCCCGCCGATGTGCCGACGCTGCGCAAGCCTTTCGACCAGACCGCGCTGGCGGCCACGCTGGCGGCGCTGCTCGGGCCCGAACCGGGTGCGACGGGCGGGGTCGAAGCGTCGCCGGCGGCCACTGCCGCGAACGGAGTCGCACAATCCCGCATTACGAACACCATCACGGAGCCTCGCCCGCAATGACCCAGAGCCCGATCGACCCCTCCCAGGCCCGGATCTTCGTGCTCGAGGACGACCCCGAGGTCGCCCGCCTGATCTGCATGAGCCTGGGCGAGTACGGCTTCCGCTGCGAACAGATGCGC
>JAEUNQ010000192.1 GCA_016790365.1 Thauera sp.
CGACGACCTCTTCAACCCCGAGACCCTGCGCCAGATGGGCGTGCGCCTCGGCACCGGGGCCGCCGCGGGCGCGGCAGCCGGCGTCGGCATCGACCTGATGACCGGCGGCCTCACGCTGGGCGCCGCCGCCGCCCTCGGCGCCATCGCTGGCGGCCTGTGGCAGACCTTCGGTCACTACGGAGAGCGTCTCGCCGCCAAGCTGCGCGGCCACCGCGAGCTCACCGTGGACGACGCCATCCTGCGCATCGTCGCGCTGCGTCAGCGCAGCCTGTTGGTCGCGCTCGACGGGCGCGGCCACGCCGCGGTGAAGCCGATCGAGCTCGACGCCGGGCGCGAGGGCGCCGCGGCGAACGCCGACCCGGTGAGTGCGCGCTGGCGCAAGGACGCGCTGCCCGAGGCGATCGGCCGCGCCCGCGCCCACCCCGAGTGGGCGGAGGCGGACGGCAGCCACAAGGACGAGGCGATCGCGGAGCTCGCACGCGCGCTCGCCTGAGCAAGCTCTTCGAGGATGCGTCAGCCCGCGTTGTCCTCGTAGCTCGACGGCGACACGCCGGCGCTGGCGAGGAATTCGCGCAGGTCCTTCACCGACTGCTTGCCGAAATCACTGCCGTGGTGCGGATGGTGCAGGTAGAACTCGCGCCGGTTCAGCACCACCCGGAAGCGTGCGCCGTGGCCGCTCTCGACCTCGGCACCGAGGTGGTTCAGCAGGGACTCCACCTCGCGCCAGTGCAGGTTGCCGGCCGGGGGGTCACGGAAGATCGCTTCCAGGGTATGGCGATGCTTGTTGCTCATGGCGGACTCCGGGTGAGGCGGGAATCCGTCAATCCTAACGCAGCGGGGGTCTGCGGCAGCAACTGCGTCGCGTTCCGCCGAGCGCAAGCGCGGCCACGATCAGCAGCGCGAGTGAAGACGGTTCCGGCACAGGAGTGAAATTGGCGGTGATCGGGGTCATGCGACCGGTGAAACGGCCACTGCCGACAAACCCGATCTCGGTCACGAAAGCCTGCACATCGGTCGGGTCGAGTCCTGCCGACGGTTCGATGCCAAGCACGCGGAACCGATCCACACCGCCGCCGCCGAAGTCGAAGCGCTGTCCTGCATCCAGCAGGGTTTCGAACACGAAGTCGGCGATGTTCAAGTCATATAGCCAGAGTTCGAAGATCCCGTCACCGACGTTCGGCAGGGTGACGCTCGCGAACAGTGGATCCCCGCTGCCGATCTGATAGTCGTAGCCGACCGCGACCACCGGGTCGATCAGGATGGTCTCGCCGGCCTTCACCTCGATGTCGAAGTTGAAGTTTCCTGCGCTGTCGACACTTGGCAGGTAGATCGTCTTGTTGCCGGCGTCGTCGGCAAGCGGGGTGAATTCGAAGAAGGTGCGCGCGCGTCCCTTGATCAGGCCCGGTTCGACGGATTCGAGGATCACCGCCACCTCGTATTTGCGCCCCTGCTCCAGGCCGCTCGGCAGCCCGGGAAGCCCGCCGTTGCTGAAGGCCTGATCCAGCGCGTACCCGCTGCTGCCCAGCGGCAGGACGGCCTGGTGCACGAGCGTTGCAGCCGTGATGCGACCGGGTTCCTCCGCTTCGATGCGCCGAAGCTGGATGCGGATGTTGGTGATCGGCGCGGTGGTGTCCGGCACGGTCCACGACAGCGTGGGGGCGAGGCCGCCGCCGGTGATCGCGACGTCCTGAAGGAAGGGCAGGTTGACGCTGCTGTCGTAGTCCGGGGCCGTGACCCACTTCGTGGTCTCGCCGCCGGGGGCGGAGGCGTTCTCGATTCGTAACGCGAACGGAGTCGCGTCCCAGGCGGCGAGCTGGCTCTGTACGGAGGGATTGGCCAGATTGAAGCTCGTCGTGTATTCGTTCTTCACCCCGCCGCCGCCGGATTGGAGGCCGACGAACTGCAGGGGGGCATTGAGCGCAGGCGTGGAGGGGTGCGTCAGGAAGATCGCGGTCTCGTCCCCGTTCGAGCTCTGATCGTAGAAGTCCGTATCCGGTGAGGGGACCACGCTCGCGGACACGCGCAGACGGTCCGTCCCGGCACCGGCAAAGAAGCGGCCATAGCCGAGCCGGTCGTTGAATACCTGGACCCAGCCGACAGCGATGTCGGCGGGTTGAGAGGCGATGACTGCTCCATGACTGCTCGAGACGGTCGCTGTGGCGACAAGGGCGAGCAGCAATCGATAGGCTCCTGGGGTGGGCATGTGTGATCTCCTGAGCTTGGTGTTATCGAAGAGTGCGGGAGTCGTCGGTACGTGCCTGGATGCAATTGGACGCAATTCAATATAGATCGTGTTCATGAATGCTCAACGAGTTTCTATTGCGCCTCGAGTACGTTCTCCCCCTGACGGATGGATGCGAGCGTCGGCCCCCCGAAGATGGATTTCGAGGGGAACGGTCGGGGTCAAGGACCATGCCTGGATGTCGTTAGGTGTACCGTTCAGTCACGTTTTCGATGCCCTCACCATGAAAGTCGCCGCCTTCAGTGTCGAACTCCAGTCCTCGCACCGTTTCGCGCAGTCGCTGGAAACCAGCGAGCGCCTCGAAGTCTGGCGCGGCACGCGGGATGCCGTCCCGGTAACTGCGGGCGCGCCCTGGCCGGCGGTGGAGATCTCCGCCGCCGGCCAGGGCGCGCTCGCGGCCGAGAACGCGTCCGCGGCCGTGGATGCGGTCGCGGAGGACTCGGTCGAAGACGATCCGCGCCTGGCCATGCTGATCCGCATGATCGAGTTCCTGACCGGCGAGCCGGTGCGGCGCTTCAGCATGCGCGACCTGCAGCCTGCCGATACCGCCGCCGAGTCTGGGTACGAGACCGGCGGGAACGCGGTTGCGAGTGGCCAGGGGGGCGCACGGCGCGTCGGTTTCGGGCTCGAATACGATTTCAGCAGCCGCTTCAGCGAGACCGAGACGGTGTCCTTCGCCGCCGCAGGGGTGGTGCGTACCGCCGACGGCGCCGAGATCCGCTTCGAACTCGGCTTCGAGATGTCGCGCAGCTATACCGAGTCGGTGTCGGTCAGTGTGCGCGCCGGCGACCAGCGCCTGAGGGATCCGCTGGTGCTGGACTTCGGCGGCCCCGCGGCGGCGCTCTCGGATGTGCGCTTTGGCTTCGACCTCGATGGCGACGGCACCCGGGAGAAGCTGCCATCGATGAGCGGCAGCGGCTTGCTCGCCTTCGACCGCAACGCCAACGGGCGCATCGACGACGGTCGCGAGCTCTTCGGTCCGGCCACCGGAGACGGCTTCGCCGAGCTCGCCCGCCTCGACGACGACGGCAACGGCTGGATCGACGAGGCTGATTCCGCCTGGTCGCAGCTGCGCGTATGGCAGCCGGATGCGGCGGGCGAGGGCAGCGTGCGGGCTTTGGGTGAAGCGGGTGTCGGCGCGCTCCACTACGGCCGCGTTGCGACCCCGTTCAGCCTGAAGGACGCCGCGAACGACACCCAGGGTCTGATGCGCGCGAGCGGCGTCTATCTGCGCGAGGATGGCGGTGCCGGAACGCTGAGCCAGGTCGACCTGAAGGTCTGATCCCGCGGCGCGTCCCGGTCCGGACGCCGTATCCCGCGACGTGTGCCAGTCCAGGCGCCGCATTCGCGCCTTGCGGCGCTCCTACAGCGGCGGGTTGCATTTCCTGGGCATGTGGAGCCCCGCCCCTGCGGAGGCTCCTGTAGGAGCGCCGCAAGGCGCGAATCCGGCTCGCAGGATGCGATGCGCGTCGGTGAGGTTGAGGCGCGAGGGGTGCTTCGGGGGCGACCCTTCACCCCGCGTCCGCGTCCGCGACCGGCGCGAGCGCAGCCGCCGCGCGCTCCGACGCGACCAGGATCAGCTTCATCGTCGCCCGCGTGGCGCCGACGAAGAGCTTGCGCATGGTGAGCTCGTCCATACGGTCACCCGTCACCTCGAAGTCGATCTCGGTAAACAGGATGCAGGGCGCGGACTGGCCCTTGAAGCGATACACCGAGTCGATGAGCAGCTCGCCCTGGGAGTGCTCCGGCTCGCCGAGCAGGTCGTAGCGGCCGGTGAAGGCGCGCAGGCGGTGGGGGCCGAGGTGCTCGAGCGGGGTGAAGCGCGAGTGCTCGCGACCGCGGAAGGTGAGCAGCACGATGGCGTCGCGGCGGAAGCCCAGGCCGAGCGCGCGCGTGATCGCGCGCTTGGTGGCGTCCATCATCCCGGCCTCGTCGCGCCAGGCGAAGATCTCCGGCGCGCTGTCGGTCACCGGGCTGCCGGCGCGCACCGGGGCGGGGAGCGGCAGGCGGGCGTTGAGCAGGGCGAGGACATCGGCCGGGGTGCGGTAGTTGGTGTCGGCGGTGAGCCCCACCCAGCCCGGCAGCGCCACCGGCGGGCGGTCATAGAGGTTCTGCAGCGGGTCCTCCAGCCACCATGCGCGCCCGTCCGGCTTCAGCAGCGCGAGCAGGGCGTCGCGCCAGGCCTCGGTGAAGTCCTGGCCCTCGTCGATGATGAGCTCGTCGAACTGCCAGCCGGCGGTGACGTGGCTTGCGACCAGCGCGGCGAAGTCGGCCTCCATGCGGCGGAAGGCGCCGGGCGCGCCGAAGGCCGGCCTGCGCCCGGCGTCGCGCAGGCGGCGGTCGCACAGTTGGTGGAAGGTGGCGATCTCGCCTCCGGCCGGGGCGATGCGCGCGAAGTGGTCGGCGAGCGGTCGGTTGTAGCACACGTAGAGCGGGCGCCGGCCGGCGGCGAGCGCGTCGGTGTAGGCGGCGAGCGCGAGCTGGGTCTTGCCGCTGCCCGCGGTGGCGGTCACGCGCAGGCGGTGCGGCTCGACCGTGATGCGGCGCGCCCACTCGGTGAGCCCGCCGGCGAGCCGGGTGGTGAGATCGTCCACCTGGCCGATGTGCGACTGCACGTCCGGCACCAGCTCGAGCAGGTCGGCGAAGAAGCGGTGCAGGGCCTGGCGGCGGCTGCCGTCGAGCACCGGGTCGCCGTCCTGCGGCCGCGTCAGCGCGGCGATGATCGCGGGCAGCTCGTCGCGCCGGCCGGCGTCGACGATGCGGCTCGGGTCCAGTCCCGCGGTGCCGGGCTGACGCACGGCGTGGTCGGGGCAGTGCAGCAGCACGTCGAGCAGGGGCTCGGCGCCCTCGAGCAGCGGGCGCAGGCGGGCGCGCAGCGCGTCGGCGTTGCGCGCGAGCTCGACGCTGAGCTGTGCGGCGCGGCGCTTGCCCGGGCGCGTCAGCCCGGCGGGGGTCTCGTCGAGGAAACCGGCCTGCTGTTCGACCAGCAGCACCCGCCCGCCCGGGCCGACGACGGCGAAGTCGACCTCGCCGAACACGGCCGTGCGGCCCTCGGCGCGCGTCCAGTGCAGGCCGTGGTAGATCGTGGTGTCCTCGGGCAGCGCGGCGGCGAGGCGGGCGAGGGTGGCGAGCTCGCGCCCGCGCGCGCCTTCGGCGGGGAGCAGGCGCCAGCCTTCGGGGTGGGTCTTGGCCATGGGCGGTCGGCTGGAGGATTGGACGAAAGCGAGTGTAGCCGGCCCCAAGGGCGGCGAGGGGATGCGGTATCCTCGCCGCCTGTCCGCCAGCTTGCGCGCCATGTGCGTGATGCCCGTCCCATGCCGCTGACCCTCGCCGCTCCCGTCCATAGCGAACGGATCATCAAGAAGAGCCGCTTCATCGGCTGCGTGCAGCCGATGAGCGATCGCGCCGGCGCGCAGAAGGTGGTGGCCGCGCTGTGGGCGCAGCATCCGGGCGCGCGCCATGTGTGCTGGGCGCTGCTCGCCGGCGGGCAGTCGGCAGCGGTGGATGACGGCGAGCCGAGCGGCACCGCCGGGCGGCCGATGCTCGACGTGCTGCGCCACCAGGACCTGGAGGGCGTGCTGGCGACCGTGGTGCGCTACTTCGGCGGCGTGAAGCTGGGCGCCGGCGGCCTCGTGCGCGCCTACACGGACGCCGTGGCGCAGGCCTTGCTGCAGGCGGAGAAGGTGCCGATCGTGCGCCTGGCGACGCTGCGCTGCGTGGTGCCGTATGCGATGGAGGGGCTGCTGCGGCGCGAGCTCGACGCCGCGGGGGCGAGCCTGTTGGCGGTGACCCACGGGCAGGCAGTGGAGCTGTGCTTCAACCTGCCCGAGGATGCCGCCGCCGCCCTGCGCGCGCGCCTTGCCGAGGCGGGGCAGGGGCGGATCGAGTGGCTGGCCGTGCCGGACGAGGTCGCCTGAGAGGGCTTCGGCGCGGTGATTCCCAGCCCGCTCCGGTGAGGGCGCCTGGCGCCGGCGGCTTCCGTTCGAGACCCGCTCAAGGTCCCGCGACCACCTCCGGCAGCGCCACGACCGTCCAGCCGCGCGTTTCGAGCTCGCTGCGCAGGTGGCGGGCGCTTTCCACCGCGCCGAGGGTGTCGCCGTGCACGCAGATGCTGTCCATTGCCGCGGGCAGGTGCTTGCCGCTCTGGCTGACCACGCCGCCGGCTTCAAGCATGCGCAGCACGTGGGTGACGAGCTCGTCGTGGTCGTGGATGACCGCGCCCGGCTGGCCGCGCGGCACCAGCGTGCCCTTGTCGGTGTAGGCGCGGTCGGCGAAGACCTCGCCGGCCACCTTCAGCCCGGCGCGCTCGGCGGCGAGATAGAGCTCCGACAGCACCGGAGCGAGCAGGATCAGCGCGGGGTCGATGGCCTTGATCGCGCGCGCCACTGCGTCGGCGAGCGCCGCGTCCTCGCAGGCCTGGTTGTTGAGCGCGCCGTGCGGCTTGACGTGGGTGACGCGGCCGCCTTCGGCTGCGGCCATGCCGGCGAGCGCGCCGACCTGGTAGATGACCATGGCTTCGAGTTCGATGGGTGCCATCTTCATCGGCCGGCGGCCGAAGCCCTGCAGGTCGGGGTAGGCGGGGTGGGCGCCGAGGCTGACCCCGGCGGCGAGCGCGGTGCGCACGGTGTGGCGCATCACCACCGGGTCGCCGGCGTGGAAGCCGCAGGCGATGTTGGCCGAGCGCACCACCTGCAGCAGGGCCTCGTCCTCGCCCATGGTCCAGGCGCCGAAGGATTCGCCGAGGTCGGCGTTGAGGTTGATGGTCTTGTTCATGGAGAGGGCCTCAGGTCGGGGTCGTTCTTCAATATAGCGGGCGATATTCGGCACCGAGCGCGTGCACGACGCCGTCGACCAGGTTGCCGGTGTACAGCGCGACCAGGTCGATGCCGTCGGCCGGCAGGGGGCGGATGGCGGCGATCAGCGCCCGGGTCTCCGCCTCGGCGGCGCGTGCGATCTGCGCGCCCTCGGCGGCGCTCACGGTGGCGAAGCGCAGGCTCTGCCCGGGACGCAGCGCGGCCAGGCGGCCGAGGTCGGCGCCGATCACGGTGGCGATCTTGGGATAGCCGCCGGCGGTCTGGGCGTCGGCGAGCAGCACGATCGGCTGGCCGGCGCCGGGGACCTGGATCGAGCCGGGCACGGTGGCGTCCGACACGATGTCGGCGGCGCCGCTGTGTTCCAGCTTCGCGCCTTCGAGGCGCACGCCCATGCGGTCGGCCTCGGCGGTGACGCGATAGTCGCCGCCGACCAGCGCTTCGAGCGCCGCGGCGCTGAAGTGGTCGGCCTGCGGACCGGGGACGAGGCGGATCGGGCGCGGGTCGGGCTCGGGTGGCTGCGTCAGCACGCGGTCGCTGCCCCAGGCGTCGGCCTCGGCCAGCGCCAGGCGCATGCCTGCGGCCAGCGCGCGGCCGCTGCCATCGGCGCCGCCGAGGCCGGCGCGCACGTAGGTCGAGGCGCTGCCCATCACCTGTGCCACCTCCAGCCCGGCGACCGCGACCACGGCGATGCGGCCGCTGCCCATCTTGCGGATGCGCAGCGCCTCGCCCTCGGCGATCGTCACGGAGCGCCAGGGCGCGAGCTGGCGGCGGCCCTCGGGCCCGTCCACCTCCACCACCGCGTCGCCGGCGACGGCGAGCTTCACCGCGCCGCCGTGCGCCACGACGTGCAGGCCGCCGTCGAAGCACTCGATCACCGGCGCGTCCTCGGGCCGGCCGGCGAGCGCGTTGGCGATGCGCATCAGGCGGCGGTCGAGCGCGCCCGCCCACGGCACGCCGATGCGGCGGAAGCCGCGGCGGCCCTCGTCCTGGATCGAGGCGAAGGCGCCGGGGCTGACGATCTCGAGTTCGGTCTGCGTGCTCATGCTGCGTTCTCCGCGGGGGTCGGGGCGCTGTCCAGCCACTGCATGGGGTCGAAGTCGGCGCTGCGCGCGGCGGCCTCGATGGCGCGGCATTCCTCGGTGCTCACCGGGACGAAGCGCACGCGGTCGCCGGCGGCGAGCAGCGACGGCGACGCACGGCGCGCGTCGAACAGCGGCACCGGGCAGCGCCCGAGCAGGTGCCAGCCGCCGGGGCTTTCCCATGGATAGATCGCGGTCAGCCCGGTGGCGATCGCCACGCTGCCGGCGGGCACGCGCACGCGCGGCTGGCTGCGCCGCGGCAGGCGAAGGCGTTCGGGCAGGTCGCCCATGAACGGGAAGCCGGGCAGGAAGCCGAGCATGTACACCAGGTATTCGGTGCCGCTGTGCAGCGCGATCACCTCGGCCTGGTCGATGCCGAGCGTCGCGGCGACCTCGGCGAGGTCGGGTGCGGCCTCGCCCTCGTAGCACACCGGCAGGCGCCAGTGGCGGCCGTCGGCGGGGCTGCCGTGCTCGGCCGCGGCGATCAGCGGCTGCAGCACGCCGAGCACCGTGTCGCGGTCGGTGGCGAGCGGATCGAAGAACACCGTCAGCGAGCGGAAGGTTGGCATGGTCTCGATCACGCCCGGCAGTGCGCCCGCCTGCTGCAGGCGGAGGATGGCGGCGTCGAGCGCATTGACCGAGGCGAGCAGGGCGGGGTCGATGACGCTGCCGAACTCGATGGTGAGCGCGGCGTCGCCGGCGTCGAGGATGCGATAGCTCACGGGAAGGCTCCCTTGTCCGGTGTCAGGAGGTGGAGGCCGCGCGCGCGGCCTGGTCGTAGCGACCGGAGAGGGTGCGCAGCAGCTGGGCGAGCTCGCCGATGCGGGCGTTGTCCTCGGCACTGCCAGTGAAGCCGGGCATCAGGCAGGCCTCGCGCACGTCGCGGTAGGCCAGGCAGATCTCGCGGCCCTTTTCGGTCACCGAGAAGAAGGACTCCTTGCCCTGCCTGGCGCTCTGCACCAGGCCGAGGCCGGCGAGCTTGCGCAGTGAGTAGGAGACGACGTGGGTGTCCTCGACGTTGAGCACGAAGCAGATGTCGGCGAGACGCTTCTCGAGGTCGCGGTGGGCGACGTGGTGCAGCACCAGCACGTCGATCGGCGTCATGTCCTTGACGCCGGCTGCGGTCATGCAACGCATCATCCAGCGCGCGAAGGCATGCCAGGCAATGATCATCCCGAACTCGAACTCGGACAGCTCCGGCGACTTCGGGGACACCAGGTGCTGGGAAGACACGATGCGGTTGGCTTCACTCACGACCCTCTCCTGAGGTGGCTGAAAAAGGTTTCGAAGAGATTTCGCGGACGTATTGATAAAAAAACGTCTACGTTTTGTTGACAAGATACCCACAAAATCTCTATCGTGCAATAACGGTGACTTATCGAAGACCGGTCGCCGCCCGCCAACCTGCGTTTTGGGGCTTCCGCCCTCCTTTATCAGGAGTTCTCGCCATGCGCTTCCCGCATCTCTTCGTCAAGCGGATCACCGCCACCCTGGTCGGCCTGGGTGTCGCCGCCGCCGCCCACGCCCAGACCGCCTGGGACATGCCCACGCCCTATCCGGCCAGCAACTTCCACACCGAGAACATCCAGCAGTTCGCCAAGGAGGTCGACGAGGCCACCGGCGGCAAGCTCAAGATCACCGTCCATGCCAACGGCTCGCTGTTCAAGGCCAACGAGATCAAGCGTGCCGTGCAGTCCGGGCAGGCGCAGATCGGCGAGCTGATCATCTCGGGCCTCGCCAACGAGGATGCGCTCTACGCGCTCGACACCGTGCCCTTCCTCGCCACCGGCTACGCCGACTCGAAGAAATTGTGGCAGGCCTCCAAGACGGCGGTGGAGGCGCGCCTGGCCAAGAACGGTCTCAAGATCCTCTATTCGGTGGCCTGGCCGCCCCAGGGTCTGTACTCCATGACCGAGCTCAAGACCATCGGCGACCTCAAGGGCATGAAGATCCGCTCCTACAGCCCGACGGTGGCGCGCATGATCGAGCTGATGGGGGGGCAGCCGGTGACCGTGCAGGCCGCCGACCTCACCCAGGCG
>JAEUNQ010000200.1 GCA_016790365.1 Thauera sp.
GCGGCGCTGGAAGGAGCGCCTCGGGGTCGACATCCTCGACGGCATCGGCTCCACCGAGATGCTGCACATCTTCCTGTCCAACCGCGCCGGCGACGTGCAGTACGGCACCAGCGGCACGCCGGTGCCGGGCTATCGCGTGCGCCTGGTGGATGAAGGCGGCGACGAGATCATCGCTGCCGAGGAGTCGGGCGAGCTGCAGATCTCCGGGCCGAGCTCCGCGGTGCAGTACTGGAACCAGCCCGAGAAGAGCCGTGCCACCTTCCTCGAGGGCTGGACGCGCAGCGGCGACAAGTACTACCGCAATCGCGACGGCTACTACGTGTACTCCGGGCGCAGCGACGACATGCTCAAGGTGAGCGGCATCTACGTCTCGCCGATCGAGGTCGAGTCCGCGCTGATCGCCCACGAGGCGGTGCTCGAGGCCGCGGTGGTCGGCATCGAGGACGAGGAGCGCCTGATCAAGCCCAAGGCCTTCGTCGTGCTCAAGCCCGGCTACGGACCCGGCGAGGCGATGCGCCAGGAGCTGCAGGCGCACGTCAAGGGCATGCTCGCACCGTACAAATATCCGCGCTGGATCGAGTTCGTCGAGGACCTGCCCAAGACCGCAACCGGCAAGATCCAGCGCTTCAAGCTGCGCGGCGTCTAGCACTTTGGCGGCGCCGGAGTGGCGTCGCCCGTGTTCATACCATCAAAAGAGAGGAGACGGACATGGTCGGAAAGGACAGGAAGCTGCGCGTGACGGTAAGCGCGCTCGGGCTCGGCCTGGGCATGTTGCTGGCGCAGGGTGCGGCGGAGGCCGCGGACACGGTCAAGGTGGGGCTGATGCTGCCCTACACCGGCACCTATGCCTCGCTCGGCAACGCGATCACCAACGGTTTCAAGCAGTACGTGGCGGAGCAGGGCGGCAAGCTAGGCGGCCGCGAGGTCGAGTACTTCGTCGTCGATGACGAGTCCGATCCGGCCAAGGCGACCGAGAACGCCAACAAGCTGGTCAAGCGCGACAACGTCGACGTGCTGGTGGGCACCGTGCATTCGGGCGTGGCGCTGGCGATGGCAAAGGTCGCGCGCGACTCCAAGACCCTGATGATCATCCCCAACGCGGGTGCCGACGAGCTCACCGGGCCGCTGTGCGCGCCCAATGTGTTCCGTGCGTCGTTCTCGGCCTGGCAGCCGGCGTACGCGATGGGCAAGGTGGTCGCCGAGCGCGGCCACAAGAACGTCGTCGCGGTGAGCTGGAAGTACTCCTTCGGCGAGCAGTCGGTCGCCGGTTTCAAGGAGGCCTTCGAGCAGGCGGGCGGCAAGGTCGTCAAGGAGCTCTTCCTGCCCTTCCCGAACGTCGAGTTCCAGCCCTTCCTGACCGAGATCGCCAACCTCAAGCCGGACGCGGTCTTCGTGTTCTTCGCCGGCGCCGGCGCGGCCAAGTTCGTCAAGGACTACGAGGCCGCCGGCCTGAAGACGAACTTCCCGCTCTACGGCTCGGGCTTCCTCACCGACGGCACGCTGGAGGCCATGGGGGGCGCGGGCGAGGGCGTGCTGACCACGCTGCACTACGCAGACGGGCTCGACAACGCGCGCGAGAAATCCTTCCGCAGCGGCTACGTCGCGGCCTACAAGGCGCAACCCGACGTCTATGCGGTGCAGGGCTACGACAGTGCGCAGCTGCTCGCCGCGGGCCTCTCGGGTGCGCCGGCCGGTGCCTTCGACAAGGAGGCGGTCATGAAGGCGATGAGCGCCGCCGCCATCGACAGCCCGCGCGGCGCCTTCACGCTGTCCAAGGCCAACAACCCCGTGCAGGACATCTACCTGCGCAAGGTCGAAGGCGGCCAGAACAAGGTGGTCGGAGTTGCGGCACCGAAGCTTGCCGATCCGGCGCGCGGCTGCAAGCTGATGAAGTGATTCCGTCGCGAGGCGGCGGCCGTGGGCCGGCCGCCTTCGCGTCGCCGCCCGACATCATCCGTCTGTCCATTGCATCCCGGCGTGTCGCGCACGTCTGGGAGGGAAGGGTTCCACCATGGATTTCACCTCGTTCCTGATCCAGATCCTGAATGCGCTCCAGTACGGGTTGCTGCTTTTCCTGGTGGCGAGTGGCCTGACCCTGGTGTTCGGCATCATGGGCATCATCAACCTGGCGCACGGCAGTTTCTACATGATCGGCGCCTACCTCGCGTTCGCGCTCACCAGCCTGACCGGCAACCTGATGCTGGCGATCGTGCTCGGCATCCCGCTCGCCTTCGGCTTCGGTGCGCTGCTCGAGAAGCTGCTCTTCGTGCATCTGTACAAGCGCGACCACCTGCAGCAGGTGCTGCTGACCTACGGCCTGATCCTGATCTTCGAGGAACTGCGCAGCCTCACGGTGGGCGACGACGTCCATGGGGTGGCGATTCCCGATCTGTTCTCGGCCTCGATCCGGCTCTCGGAAAATCTCTCTTATCCGGTGTATCGGCTGGTGATCTCGGTGGT
The DNA here is from genome assembly GCA_016790365.1 of Thauera sp. Lineage (GTDB taxonomy): Bacteria > Pseudomonadota > Gammaproteobacteria > Burkholderiales > Rhodocyclaceae > Thauera. Next base: position 2,461 of record JAEUNQ010000200.1, read on the forward strand.
GTGCATCGCGCTCGCCGCCGGGCTGTGGTGGCTGATGCAGCGCACCCGGCTGGGAATGATGATCCGCGCCGGCTCGTTCAACCGCGAGATGGTGCAGTCGCTCGGGGTGAACATCGACATGCTCTACCGCACCGTGTTTGCCCTCGGGGTGGCGCTGGCAGCGCTGGCGGGCATGCTCGCCGCACCGATCTCCTCGGTGTATCCGGGCATGGGCGGCAGCGTGCTGATCATCTCCTTCGTGATCGTGGTGATCGGCGGCATCGGCTCGGTATGGGGGGCGCTGGTGGCGGCGCTGCTGGTGGGGTTCGCCGACACGTTCGGCAAGGTGCTGATGCCCGAGCTGGCCGGGCTGGCGGTCTATCTGCTGATGGCGGTCGTGCTCCTGTGGCGCCCCGAAGGCATCTTCAGGAAGGGGTGAGGCGATGAATTCCGCGGTCGTGACCTTGTTCAAGCTCGCCGTGCTGGCGGGGCTGGTGCTGTTTCCGGCGATCGGATCCAGCTTCTATGTCGAGCTGGTGGCGAAGATCCTGGTGATGGCGATCTTCGCGATGAGCCTGGCGCTGCTGGTCGGCTTCACCGGCCTGGTGAGCCTCGGCCATGCGGCCTATTTCGGCATCGCGGCCTATACGGTGGCGCTGATCGCCCCCGAGTACGAAGCGGCCAACCTCTGGTTCGTGCTCGTGGCCTCGGTGCTGGCCGCGGCCGTCGCGGCCTTCTTCATCGGGCTCTTCGTGCTGCGCACCAAGGGCATCTACTTCATCATGGTCACGCTGGCCTTCGCCCAGATGGCCTACTACATCTTCCACGACACCGCGCTCGGGCGCAGCTCGGACGGCATCTACCTGAACTTCAAGCCGGATGCGAGCCTCTTCGGCTGGATGCCGTTCAATCTCGACGAGCCCTTGCAGCTCTACTACTTCATCCTCGCCGCGATGGTGGCGGTGTTCGTGCTGCTGGCCTTCGTGCTGCGCTCGCCCTTCGGACGCGTGCTCGCCGGCATCCACAGCAACGAGCACCGCATGAAGTCGCTCGGTTACGCAACCTTCCGCTACAAGCTGGCGGCCTTCACGCTGGCCGGTGCGCTGGCGGGGGTGGCGGGCTTCCTGTACGCGGTGCTGTTCGGTTTCGTGACGCCTGAATACCTGTCCTGGCACCACTCGGGCAACGTCCTGATGATGGTGATCCTGGGCGGCCTCGGCAGCCTGGCGGGTGCGGTCGCGGGCGCCTTCGCCTTCATCGGCCTGCAGGAGATGTTCTCGGACTGGACAAAGCACTGGCAGTTGCTGATGGGCCTGGTGATCGTCGCCGCGGTGCTCTTCATGCCGACCGGACTGGCCGGCCTGCCGCGGCGCATCTTCCGCACGATCAACTGGGGAGAAGACGATGAGTGAGGCAATGCTGGTGGCGGATCGCCTGACCCGCCATTTCGGCGGGCTGACCGCCAACCTCGAGGTCTGCATCACGCTCGAGCGCGGCAAGCTGCATGCGCTGCTGGGGCCGAATGGCGCGGGCAAGTCCACCTGCATCAACATGCTCTCCGGCGATCTGCCGCCGTCCTCGGGCCGCATCCTGCTCGAGGACCGCGACGTGACCGTGCTCGATTCGGCAGCGCGCTCGCATCGCGGCATCGGCCGCAGCTATCAGCGCACCAACATCTTTCCGCAGTTCACCGTGCTCGAGAACTGCCGGCTCGCCGCGCAGTCGCGCAAGCCGCGGCCATGGCGGATCTTCACCGACGCGATGAAGACCAGCGACACGGTCGAGCGTGCGCATGCGGCGATCGTCGAGGCCGGCCTGGGCGGGCGCGAGCTGCGCAAGGCGGGCGTTCTCTCGCACGGCGAGCAGCGCCAGCTCGAGATCGCGATGGTGCTGGCCACCGATGCACGGGTGCTGCTGCTCGACGAGCCGCTCGCCGGCATGGGCTCGGAGGAGTCGGCGCAGATGGTCGAGCTGCTGCGCAAGCTCAAGCAGAACCGCGCGATCCTGCTCGTGGAACACGACATGGATGCGGTGTTCGCGGTGGCCGACACGATCACGGTGATGGTCGAGGGCTCGGTGCTCGAATCCGGCCCGCCCGAGCAGATCCGCAACAGCGAGGAGGTCCAGGCCGCCTATCTCGGGGAGGAGGAACATGGCTGAGATGCTGCTCGAAGCGCGCGACCTGCATACCTACTACGGGTCGAGCCACATCCTGCACGGGGTGAGCTTCTCCATCCGCAAGGGCGAAGCCCTCGGCCTGATGGGGCGCAACGGCATGGGCAAGACCACGCTGCTCCGCAGTATGCTCGGCCTGGTACGGCCCCGCCACGGCACGGTGCGCGTGAACGGCGACGACATGACCCGCTCCAAGCCGCACCGCATTGCGCTCGCCGGGGTGGCTTACGTGCCCGAGGGGCGCGGCATCTTCCCCAACCTGAGCGTGCGCGAGAACCTCCTGATGGCGGCGCGTGCGGGTGTGGACGGGCGGCGCGAGTGGACCTTCGAGCGGGTCATGGAGACCTTCCCCCGCCTGGGTGAGCGGATCAACAACGGTGGAGGACAGCTCTCCGGCGGCGAGCAGCAGATGCTCACGATCGGGCGTGCGCTGATGACCAACCCTGACCTGCTGATCCTGGACGAGGCGACGGAAGGCCTGGCTCCGCTGATGGTCAAGGAGATCTGGAAGGTGATCCGCACGATCCGGGACACGGGCATCGCCACCGTGGTCGTGGACAAGAACCACTCGGCGGTCACGGCGCTGACCAACCGCTCGGTGATCCTGGTCAAGGGCGAGGTGGTGTTCGACGGCCCGAGCGAGCAGGTGCGCCAGGATCCGGCGCTGATCCGCAAGCACCTCGGGGTGTGATGCGCCGGCGGGCGGGCTCGTGTCCGCCCGCCCTGACGTGCGTCCTGCGCGGTGCGTGGCGGCGTGGCTGTGGTCTCAATCGTCCGGCAGGACTGCGGTGACCTCGATCTCCACCTTGGCGCCGGCCTCGACGAAGCCGGCCACCTGCACCGCGCTCATCGCCGGGTAGTGGTGGCCGACCAGGTCGCGATAGACCGCGCCGATCTCCTCGAGGCGGGCGTTGTACTCGGCGGCGTTGCCCAGGTACCAGGTCATGCGCACGATGTCGGTCGAGCGCGCGCCGCCGGCGTCCAGGATGGCAAGCACGTTGCGAAGCGCCTGGCGGATCTGTTCGACGAGGTCTTCGCTGCGGAAGATCTCGTCCGCATCCCAGCCTACCTGACCGGCGACGAACAACATCCGTCCGCTCGCGACGACGCCATTGGCGTATCCCTTCGGCCGTTTCCACCCCGCGGGTTGAAGAATCTGCATGTCTGTCTCCTCGAGTGCGTTCTTGGCAATGCGCGCGCGCTGTCGGTGCGCGATCACGCAACATGGCAAATAGTGCATGTCGAAGATCTATTGTGCAATAAAATGCAGAACTTTTCCGGCTCTGGATCGCACGGAGTCGGCTGTCGCTTGGCCGCGACCCATAGCGCAAGTCTTATAGAGGACTTTTGCTTCGCACCCTTGACCCACGCCGCGATCGAAAGCATTCTTCGAAGGTTATGCGCCACCGCATGCGCGGGCGCGTTCCTCAACAACCGAGCCAGAGAGTCCGAAAGATGACCGAACGAGTGAGTTGCCAGCGTCTGCAGGTCGCAGCGAACCTGAAGCGTTTCATTGAAGAAGAGGCCCTGCCGGGCAGCGGTGTCGATGCCGCCGCCTTCTGGTCCGGGTTCGATGCGCTGGTACACGATCTCGCGCCCAAGAACGCCGCACTGCTCGCCGAGCGCGACCGCATCCAGGCCGAGGTCGACGCCTGGCATCGCGCCCACCCCGGCCCGATCGCCGACATGGCCGCCTACAAGGCCTTCCTGTCCTCGATCGGTTACCTGTTGCCGGTGCCGGCGGGCGCCAAGGCCAGCACCACCAACGTCGACGACGAGCTCGCCGTGCAGGCCGGCCCGCAGCTGGTGGTGCCGGTCATGAATGCGCGCTACGCGCTCAACGCCGCCAATGCGCGCTGGGGCTCGCTGTACGACGCGCTTTACGGCACCGACGCCATCCCGCAGAAGGACGGCGCCGAGCTCACCAAGGGCTACAACCCGGCGCGCGGCGCGAAGGTCATCGCCTTCGGTCGCAACGTGCTCGACCAGGCCGCGCCGCTCGTCGGTGCCTCGCACGCGGACGCCACGGGCTACGCGGTCGAGGGCGGCAAGCTGGTGGTGAAGCTTCAGAACGGTGCGAGCTCCGGCCTGCAGCAGGCCGAGAAATTCGTCGGCTTCCAGGGCGAGGCCGCCGCGCCGCGTGCCGTGCTGCTGAAGAACAACGGCCTGCACATCGAGGTGCAGATCGATCGTAACGGCGCCATCGGCAAGACCGACGCCGCCGGTGTGAACGACCTGCTGATGGAAGCCGCGCTGTCGACCATCATGGACTGCGAGGACTCGGTCGCCGCGGTGGACGCTGACGACAAGGTGGTGGTGTACCGCAACTGGCTCGGGCTGATGGACGGCTCGCTGCAGGACACCTTCGACAAGGGTGGCAAGCCGATGACGCGCCGCCTCAACGCCGACCGCGAATACACCGGCGCCGACGGCCAGCCGGTCAGGCTGCACGGCCGCGCACTGCTCTTCGTGCGCAACGTCGGCCACCTGATGACCAACCCGGCGATCCTGTGGGGCGAGGGCAAGGAGATCCCCGAGGGCGTCATGGACGCGGTGGTCACCACGCTGATCGCCAAGCGCGACCTCGAGCGTCGCGGCAACTCGCGCAAGGGCTCCATCTACATCGTCAAGCCCAAGATGCACGGCCCGGCCGAGATCGGCTTCGCCGACGAGCTGTTCACCCGCGTCGAGCAGCTGCTCGGCCTGCCGGCCAACACCGTCAAGCTCGGCATCATGGACGAGGAGCGCCGCACCAGCGTCAACCTGCGCGCGTGCATCGCTGCCGCGCCGGCGCGCGTGGCCTTCATCAACACCGGCTTCCTCGACCGCACCGGCGACGAGATGCATACCTCGATGGAAGCCGGCCCGATGATGCGCAAGGGCGACATCAAGAACAGCAAGTGGATCGCCGCCTACGAGCGTCGCAACGTGCTGATCGGCCTCGCCGCCGGCCTGCGCGGCCGCGCCCAGATCGGCAAGGGCATGTGGGCGATGCCCGACCTGATGGCCGCGATGCTCGAGCAGAAGATCGGCCACCCCAAGGCGGGCGCGAACACCGCCTGGGTGCCGTCGCCCACCGCGGCCACCCTTCATGCGCTGCACTACCACCAGGTCAACGTCGCCGCGGTGCAGCAGGACATCGAGAAGCTCGACCTCGACAAGGAAGCCGAGGCGCTGCTCGACGACCTGTTGACCATCCCGGTGGTCGCGAAGGCCGAGTGGAGCGAGACCGAGCGCCAGCAGGAGCTCGACAACAACTGCCAGGGCATCCTCGGCTACGTGGTGCGCTGGGTGGAGCAGGGCGTGGGCTGCTCGAAAGTGCCCGACATCAACGACATCGGCCTGATGGAAGACCGCGCCACGCTGCGCATCTCGAGCCAGCACATCGCCAACTGGCTGCGCCACGGCGTGGTGCCCGCCGAGCAGGTCGAGGTCACCCTGAAGCGCATGGCCGCGGTGGTCGATGGGCAGAACGCGGGCGATCCGCTGTACCGCCCGATGGCGCCGAACTTCGACGACTCGGTGGCCTACCAGGCCGCACGCGCGCTGATCTTCGAAGGCTGCGCCCAGCCCAGCGGCTACACCGAGCCGCTGCTGCACCGCTATCGCCAGCAGTTCAAGGCCAAGGTCGGCGCCTGATCGGCAGCCGTATCGATCGCTGTGCGGCGGTGTCCGCGCCTCGCGGCGCTCCCTCGGGGCGCGTCGCGGTGCGGGGCGATGTGGAGCGGTGCGGGGTGATGTAGGAGCGGCGAAAGCCGCGAATGCCGCCGCGCAGCGGGCGGTGTGGTTGCAAAGGGCGATGACGTGTTCGCCCTGGTGCGGATTGCTATCCGCAGCAACGAAAAGGGCGCCGATCGGCGCCCTTTTCGTTGCTGCATTGCGTGCGTGCTCAGGCGCTCACCAGAGTTGCCACCATGGCCGTGTATCTTCCGGGCCGCCGCGGAAATACACGCTGTCGGGGAAGTTCTTGCGCATGACGCGGTCGGCATCGTCGCGCAGTTGCGCCATGCCGAGCTTGTCGTAGCTCATCACCATTAGGAACAGCGCTTCTTCGGTTGCCGGCGCCTGCGGGAAGTTGTTCACCGCGGTCTGCGCGCGGTTGATCGCTGCGACGTAGGCGCCGCGGTTGTAGTAGTAGCGCGAAACATGCACCTCGTGCGAGGCGAGCGAGTTGATCAGGTACTGCATGCGGGCCCGCGAGTCGTCCGCGTAGCGGCTCTCGGGGAAGCGCTCGACCAGTTCGCGGAAGCTGTCGAAGGCCTCGCGCGCGCCCTTGGGGTCGCGTTCGGAGAGGTCCTGGCGCGACAGGCCTGCGAGCAGGCCGAGGTCTTCGTTGAAGTTGACCAGGCCCTTGAGGTAATAGGCGTAGTCGACGTTCGGGTGGTTGGGATGCAGCTTGATGAAGCGGTCGGCCGCGGCGAGCGCGAGCGCTTGCTCACCCTGCTTGTAGTACGCGTAGGCCACCTCGAGCTGGGCCTGCTGGGCGAAGCGGCCGTAGGGGTAGCGTGCCTCGAGCTTTTCGAACAGCGTGACCGCGCGCTCGTAGCCGCCCTCGCTCATCGAGGCCTTGGCCTCGGAATACAGTTTCTGTGCGTTCCAGCCCGCGGTCTCGTCGACCTGCTCGGGCAGGAGGCCGCAGCCGCCGAGCAGCAAGGCGCCGACCAGCGCGGCTTTTGCCGTTAAACTTCCGGAGGTGAACCTGGCCATCGAAGACACTCGCGTGAATGAACGTGCCGATTATATCCCAGCCGATCTTCCCGCCGACGACGCCGACGCGTGCGAGGTGGTGACGATCCCTGTCGAGCTGGGCGGGCTGCGCCTCGATCAGGCGCTGGCGAGGCTTTTCCCGCAGCATTCGCGTAGCCGCCTGCAGGGCTGGCTCAAGGAAGGCTGGATCCGCGTCGATGGCGCGAGCCCGGACGCGCGCCGCAAGGTGTGGGGTGGCGAGTGCATCGAGATCGACGCGCCACCGCCGCCCGAGGTCGCCGCCGAGCTGCCCGAGGACATCCCGCTCGCGGTGGTGTTCGAGGACGATGACCTGCTGGTGATCGACAAGCCCGCAGGACTGGTCGTGCATCCGGGCAGCGGCAACTGGAGCGGGACCCTGCTCAATGCCCTGCTGCACCGTAATTCCGCGCTCGCCGGGGTGCCGCGAGCCGGTATCGTGCACCGCCTGGACAAGGACACCAGCGGGTTGATGGTGGTGGCGAAGACGCTCGCCGCGCAGACCGAGCTGGTGCGCCAGCTCCAGGCTCGCACGGTCAGGCGCCACTACCGCGCGCTCGTGCAGGGCGAGCTGACCGCCGGCGGCACGGTGGATGCGCCGATCGGTCGCCACCCCACGCAGCGCACGCGCATGGCGGTGGTCGGCAACGGTCGTCCGGCAGTGACGCATTACCTCGTCACCGAGCGTTTTCCCCGCGTCACCCTGGTCGAGTGCCGGCTGGAGACCGGGCGTACGCACCAGATCCGCGTCCATATGGCGCACATCGGTCATCCGCTGGTCGGTGATCCGGTTTATGGGGCGCGACGGTGTGGCGATGTTCGCCTGGATGCCTTCCCGCGCCAGGCCCTGCATGCCTTCCGGCTCGGCCTCGTGCATCCGCGCAGCGGCGCGGCGATGAGTTGGGAGGTGCCGATGCCGGCGGACTTCGCCGCGCTGCTCGATGGCCTGCGAGGAGGTCCGCGATGAGCATGCCACCGCCCGGCTACCATACCCTTGCTCCCGGCCTGCTGTGCCCGCAGTGGAGCCTGCCGCCCGGCGTTCGCGCGGTGGTGAGCACACGCGAGGGCGGCAGCAGCGCGCCCCCGTGGGACAGCTTCAATCTTGGCAGCCACGTCGGTGATGATCCACGAACGGTGGCGGCGAACCGCGCGCGCCTGCGCGCGCTCATCGGTGCCGAGCCGGTCTGGCTCGAGCAGGTGCATGGCTGCGCGGTGGCCGATGCCGGTTGCGCGGCCGGCGTGCCCGAGGCCGATGCCGCGGTGGCACGCGTCGCCGGGCGGGCCTGCGCGGTGATGACGGCCGACTGCCTGCCGGTGCTGCTCTGCGATGACGACGCCAGTGTCGTCGCCGCAGCCCATGCGGGCTGGCGCGGCCTGGCCGCCGGGGTGCTGGAGCGTACCGTGGAGCGCATGGGGGTGGCCCCGCGGCGGGTTCGTGCGTGGCTCGGTCCGGCGATCGGGCCGGCGGCCTTCGAGGTCGGCGACGAGGTGCGAGCGGCCTTCCTGGGTGCGGACCCCGGTGCAGCGGCCGCCTTCGTCGAGGGGGCGTCGTCGGGCAAGTGGCTTGCCGATCTGTATCTGCTCGCGCGCCGTCGGCTGGCCGTCGCAGGCGTCGAGCGGGTCGATGGTGGCGGGGTGTGCACCGTGGCGGATCCGGTGCATTTCTATTCCTACCGCCGCGACGGGATCACAGGGCGCTTCGCCTCGCTGGTCTGGCTGGAGGAGGGGCGTTCGGTCGCGCAGGCGTGAGCATCGCCGGTGCGCGATTCGCTTCGCATGGTCGGGCGACGGCCTGAGGCTATTGATCGGCGCCCGTTTCGGCTCTATCGTTGCGTTCGAGGCTTTCGCGCTCCTGCTCCTGGCGACGACGTCTGCGGGCCGGGGTCCCGAACAACCACAGGAACAAGGCCAGGGGGGCGAGTCCCCAGAACACGAAGGTCAGGATGGCGGCAACGATCGTATCCTCCGCTGCGGCGACGAGGATGACGACGTAGAGCCAGGCGATCGGTATAAGGTACATGGGTGGATTCTAGCGCGCGCCGGGAGCCGGCGCCGAAGGATCCCGGACGCGGCATGAAACCGCGACCCCGACCCGGAGCGGGCGGGCGCGGCCTCAGGAGATAGGGATGTCGGATTCGACAGGCAAGCAGGTGCCACCGGGCATGCAGGCGATCGTCGCTGCCGGGCAGGCGATGGCACAAGGCTTCTTCGACGCGCTCGCGCGCCAGCACGCCGCAATGCAGGACTCTTCGGGAGTGGCGGCGCAGAAGCTGCCGATGCCCGAGACCGAGGTGGTGGCCTCGCTGCAGAAGGCTTTCGCGGAGAAGCACGCCGAACTGTGGTCTTCGATGCTGTCGCGTACGCCGGGCGCTGCGGGGCCGGCGGTGGTGCAGCCCGAGCCGGGCGACAAGCGTTTTGCTGCGCCGGAGTGGTCTGAAAGCCCCGTGTTCGACTACATGCGCCAGGCCTACCTGCTCAATGCCGGCTTCCTGCGCCAGATGGCCGAAGCGATGCCGATCGCCGACGGGCGCGCCAAGTCGCGCATGCAGTTCCTGACCCGGCAGTACATCGATGCGCTGTCGCCGAGCAACTTCGCGGCGACCAACCCCGAGTTCATCATGACCGCGGTCGAAACCAAGGGCGAAAGCATCGCCCGCGGCATCCAGAACCTGCTCGGCGATCTCGAGAAGGGGCGCATCTCGATGACAGACGACGCGGCCTTCGAGATCGGTCGCAACCTCGCGCTGACCCCCGGCTCGGTGGTCTTCGAGAACGAGCTGATCCAGTTGATCCAGTACTCGCCGCTGACCGAGAAAGTCGCGCAGGCGCCGCTGCTGATCGTGCCGCCTTGCATCAACAAGTTCTACATCATGGACCTGCAGCCGGAGAACTCGCTCGTGCGCTTCGTCGTCGAGCAGGGCTTCACGGTCTTCCTCGTGTCGTGGAAGAACCCGCGTCCCGACACCGGCGGCCACTACGCCTGGGACGACTACCTCGAGAAGGGGCCGCTTGCTGCGCTCGAGGTGGTGCGGGCGATCACCCGCGTGAAGAAGCCCAATGTGCTCGGCTTCTGCGTCGGCGGCACCATCCTCACCTCGGCGCTCGCGGTGGCGCGCGCGCGCGGCGAGGAGCCGGTGGCGAGCCTCACCTTGATGACCACGTTGCTCGATTTTTCCGACGCCGGCGAGCTCGGCTGCCTGGTCGACGAAGCCAGCGTGACCGCGCGCGAGGCCGCGATCGGCAAGGGCGGGGTGCTCAAGGGGCAGGAGCTCGCCAACGTGTTCTCTTTCCTGCGCGCCAACGACCTGGTGTGGCAGTACGTGGTCGGCAACTATCTCAAGGGCAACAAGCCGGTCGCGTTCGACCTGCTGTACTGGAACTCCGACTCGACCAACCTGCCGGGTCCTTTCCTTACCTGGTACCTGCGCAACATGTACCTTGAGAACAACCTGCGCGTGCCGGGAAAGCTGCGCATGCTCGGGCAGAAGGTCGACCTCGGCAAGGTGGACATGCCAGCCTACCTGATGGCGGCGCGCGAGGACCACATCGTGCCGTGGAAGAGCGCCTACCTGGCGCGCAACGTGCTGGGTGGCGACACCACCTTCGTGCTCGGCGCCAGCGGCCACATCGCCGGCGCGATCAACCCGGCCTCGAAGAATCGCCGCAGCTACTGGACCGCCGATGTGCGTCCGGCCGACCCCGACGAGTGGCTCGACGGCGCGGCCGAGCACAAGGGCAGCTGGTGGCTGCACTGGGCCGAGTGGCTGCGCGGCCACGGCGGCAAGGAGGTGGCCGCGCGCGGACGCCTGGGCAGCACGAAGTACGAGCCGATCGAGCCGGCGCCGGGGCGCTACGTCAAGGAGCGTTCCTGACGCGGCGGGAGACGATTTTCAGCGTTCGACGGCAGCGGATCGGGCGGTCGCTGCCGTCGTGTTCAAGGTCCGTCCAGCACGACTACAGTACCCCGCATAGGGAGAGGAGAAGAAGATGGCAAGAGTTGCACTGGTAACCGGCGGCATGGGTGGTCTCGGCGAGGCGATCTGCATCAAGCTGGCCGCGCTCGGCTACAAGGTGGTGACGACCCATTCCCCGGGCAACAGCAAGGCCCAGGAGTGGCTGCAGACCATGAACAACATGGGTTACGGCTTCAAGGCCGTCCCCTGCGACGTGGCCGATTTCGATTCGTGCAAGGCCTGCGTCGAGCAGGTGGTCAAGGAGGTCGGCCCGGTCGACGTGCTGGTCAATAACGCCGGCATCACCCGCGACATGACCTTCAAGAAGATGACCAAGGCCGACTGGGATGCGGTCATCAGCACCAACCTCGACTCCGCCTTCAACATGACCAAGCAGGTCATGGACGGCATGGTCGAGCGCAAGTGGGGCCGCGTGATCAACGTGTCCTCGGTCAACGGCCAGAAGGGCGCCTT
>JAEUNQ010000208.1 GCA_016790365.1 Thauera sp.
CTTGGCGAGCGCCTCGACCATGGCCTTGTGTTCCTTCGCGCGCTTCATCTGCGGGCGGATCATCAGGAACCACAGCACCACGAACATCAGGATCAGCGGCAGCAGGCCCATCAGGCCTCCGGTGGGGTCGGCGGCGCCAGAGGCCTGGGCGTAGGCATTGGAAATCAGCACGTTGAAACTCCGGTTGGAAGAAAAACAAGGAAGTATAGCAGTAGCCGGGACGGGGCCCGGGAGGGGTGAGACGGCCCGCGCGGCGAAGGGTTCAGCCTGTGCCGGTGGCACGCTCGCTGCGGAAGCGCTGCACGTAGGGCGCGAACTCGCCCGCCGCGATCGCCGTGCGCAGCTCGGCGGTGAGGGTCTGGTAGTAGCGCAGGTTGTGTACCGTGTTGAGCATGCTGCCGAGGATCTCGCCGGTGCGGTGCAGGTGGTGCAGGTAGGCGCGGCTGAAGTTGCGGCAGGTGTAGCAGTCGCAGCTCGGGTCGAGCGGCCGGGTGTCGGCCTTGTGCGCCGCGTTCTTGATCTTGATGTCGCCGAAGCGGGTGAACAGCCAGCCGTTGCGCGCGTTGCGGGTGGGCATCACGCAGTCGAACATGTCGATCCCGGCGGCGACGCCTTCCACGATGTCCTCGGGCGTGCCCACGCCCATCAGGTAGCGCGGCTTGCCCTGCGGCAGGCGCGGCGCGGTGTGGGCGAGGATGCGCGCCATGTCTTCCTTGGGCTCGCCGACCGACAGGCCGCCGATTGCGAAGCCGTGGAAGCCGATCTCTTCGAGCGCGGCCTGCGACTCGTCGCGCAGGTCCTCGTACATGCCGCCCTGGACGATGCCGAAGAGCGCGTTGGTGTTGCCCAGGCGGTCGAACTCGTCGCGCGAGCGCTTCGCCCAGCGCTGCGACAGGCGCATCGACTTCGCGGCCTCGTCGCGGGTGGCAGGGTAGGGCGTGCATTCGTCGAAGATCATCACGATGTCCGAGTTCAGCACGCTCTGGATCTGCATCGAGATCTCGGGCGTGAGGAAAAGCCTGGCGCCGTCGATCGGGCTGGCGAACTTGACGCCTTCTTCGGTGATCTTGCGCAGTGCGCCCAGGCTGAACACCTGGAAGCCACCCGAGTCGGTGAGGATGGGCTTGTCCCACGCCATGAAGCGGTGCAGGCCTGCGTGCGCGCCGATGATGTCGAGTCCCGGGCGCAGCCACAGGTGGAAGGTGTTGCCCAGGCAGATCTGCGCGCCGATGTCGGCGAGCATCGCCGGCGTCATCGCCTTGACCGTGCCATAGGTGCCGACCGGCATGAACACCGGGGTCTCGACCGTGCCGTGGGCGAGCGTCAGGCGGCCGCGGCGGGCGCCGCCGTCGGTGGTGAGGAGTTCAAACTGCATCGTCGTTCTTGTCGTTCTCGGATTCGTTGCGGCGGGTGATGAACATCGCGTCGCCGTAGCTGAAGAAGCGGTAGCGCTGCGCCACCGCATGCGCATAGGCGCGGCGGATGCTGTGCATGCCGGCAAACGCCGATACCAGCATCATCAGCGTGGATTTGGGCAGGTGGAAGTTGGTGATCAGCGCATCGACCACCTGGAAGCGGAAGCCGGGGAGGATGAAGATCTCGGTCTCGCCGCTGCCGGCTTCGAGCGGGCCTTCCTGCGCCGCGGCCTCGAGTGCGCGCATGCTGGTCGTGCCCACGGCGATCACCCGGCCGCCGGCTGCCCGGGTGGCGGCGATGGCGTCCACCGTCTCCTGCGGGATCACGTAGCGCTCGCGGTGCATGCGGTGTTCGCCGAGGTCATCGACGCGCACCGGCTGGAAGGTGCCGGCGCCCACATGCAGGGTCAGCCAGGCGCACTTCGCTCCGCGCTCGGCGATGCGCGCGAGCAGCGCGTCGTCGAAGTGCAGGCCGGCGGTGGGGGCGGCGACCGAGCCGGGCTCGCGGGCATAGACCGTCTGGTAGCGCGACTCGTCGGCCTCGCCGGCGGCGCGCTGGATGTAGGGCGGCAGCGGCAGCTTGCCGTGGCGCTCGAGCAGCGCGAGCAGGTCCTCGCCGGCCGGAAAGCGCAGGTGGAAGAACTCGCCGACGCGGCCGAGCACCTCGACCTCAAAGGCGTCCGCGAGGCGCAGCCGGCTGCCGGTCTTCGGCGACTTGCTCGCGCGCACCTGGGCGAGGGCCTCGTGCGGGCCGACCGGGCGTTCGATCAGCACCTCGACCTGCCCGCCGCTGTCCTTGACGCCATGCAGGCGGGCGTGGATGACGCGGGTGTCGTTGAAGACCAGCAGGTCGCCGGGATTCACGCGCTCGGCGAGGGCGCCGAAGACGGTGTCGGCGAGTCGCGGTACGGCGTTCTCCTGCGGCTCCACGACCAGCAGGCGGCTGGCACTGCGTTCGGGGAGCGGCGCCTGGGCGATCAGTTCGGCGGGGAGGGTGTAGTCGAAGTCGGCGAGGGTGAGGGACATCGTGTCGTGTTCGGTAGAGAAGGTGCTGCCGGTGCAGGTTCGGGGCGCCGCGTGACGGCTCGCTTGCCGCCCCGCCTCGTGTTCGGGGATAATGCGCCTCCCGTGCCGGGATGGCGGAATCGGTAGACGCAGCGGATTCAAAATCCGCCGCCGCAAGGTGTGTGGGTTCGAGTCCCACTCTCGGCACCAGTTTCTCGCTCCCGCGGTCGATCATCGACCGCCGGGCGCTTCAGCGCGGTGTTCGACCGCGCTGGCCCGGACGCCATTCGCGCCAGCGACGCTTCGTTCCCGTGACCGTTCCATGTGCCTTCGTTCTCGCGACGTTCGCACGAATGCCGGTCACCGACGGCGCTACATCCGTTTCCGGCCCGCGATTCTGGAGCGCTCCGGGACGAAAATCAAATCAGGCGAAATTCTGCTTCGCGTGCGCGCCCTCGCTGATCGCGCGCACCGCAGGGTGGGTCAGCCTGCGCTCGACCGAGATCGCGTAGTAGGTCTCGGTGACCCCGTTCGCGTCCCCCAGATGCACCAGCCCGCCCTGGCGGCAGAGCTGCTCGCCGACCAGCGAGGCGCTCGGGAAGATGCCCGCGCCGGCCTCGGCGAAGGCGCGCATCAGCGCGCTGTCGTCGAACTCGCCGACGATGCGCGGGCGCAGCCCGGCGGCCTCGATCCAGCGCAGGAGCGGCCCGCGCACGCTCGCCTCCACGCCTGGCAGCAGCAGCGGGGCGCTGTCGAGGCGGGCGGGAAAGTCGCCGGCCAGGCGGGCGGCGAGCGCGGGTGCGGCGTAGAAGCCGATGGTCGATTCGCCGAGCGCGTGGCTGAAGCCGCGCACGTCCATGGCGGGCGGCAGCGGGCTGTCGGCGAGCACCACGTCGAGCTTGTGGATGGCCAACTCGCCGAGCAGGGCGTCGAACTTGCCCTCGCGGCAGACGATGCGCATCGGCTCGGGCAGGTCCATCGAGGGCGCCAGCAGCAGCCACGCGATCGCCTTCGGCACCACGTCGGCGATGCCCACGCGGAAGGGCACGGCGCGTCCGGTCGCACGACTCTGCAGCGCTTCCTCGAGCTCGTTGCCGAGGCGGAAGATCTCCTCGGCGTAGTCGAGGACCATGCGCCCGGTCTCGGTCAGCACCAGGCCGCGGCCCTGGCGCTTGAACAGGTTTACGCCGAGATCGGTCTCCAGCGTGGCGATCTGGCCCGACAGGGTCTGCGGTGCCAGCCCGGAACGTTCCGCCGCGCGCACGATCCCACCCGCACGGGCCACGGTCCAGAAATGGTGGAGTTGCTTGTAGTTCAGCATGGGTCGCCTCCGGCGCGCTCGATTCGATACTTCGGAAAAATCGGATTGAAATTCTGCTGAACCGAGATTCTATCGAACAGTCTGAGCGGTAGTATCCACCGGAGCACAGGGCCCGATGGATCTGTGCAACGAAAATGAAGGAGACTGGACATGCGTATCGATCTGCATTGCGACGGTGTGGAAACCGCCCCCGGCCTGCGCGACTACGTGGCGCAGAGGATGCGTTCATCGATCGGCCGCTTCCGCGACCACATCCAGTGGGCGCGCGTGAAGGTCGCCGATGTGAATGGTCCGGGGGGCGGCGCCGACAAGCGTTGCGTCGTGCAGCTGCGCCTGCGCAACCTGCCCGACGTGGTGTTCGCCATCACCCAGCTCGACGTGCGCGCGGCGGTGGATGAGGCGGCCGACCGTGTCGCCCGGGTGCTCGCCCAGCGCGTGCGCCGCCACCAGCGCGGATCGGCCATGGCCGCGATCCCGGCATGATTTTTTCGTAGTCCCCGCAGCAAGCTCCCGGTCGTCCGCCCGTTCGGCACCGGTTCCAAAACAAATCGACGATCCCACTGGAGGACTTCCACCATGGAAAACCGCATCAGCACCCTGGGCCGGGCCGAAGTCTCGGTCCTGCAGACCAACAAGGTCATCCGCAACACCTACATGCTGTTGTCGCTGACGCTGGCCTTCTCGGCGCTGACCGCAGGCCTGTCGATGGCGATGGGTGCGCCGCGCCTGGGCATCCTGATCACGCTGGCCGGCTACTTCGGTCTGCTGTTCGCGACCACGAAGTTCCGCAACAGCAGCCTGGGCATCGTGTTCGTGTTCGCGCTGACCGGCTTCATGGGCTTCACCCTCGGCCCGATCATCTCGTCGTACCTGGCTCTGCCCAACGGCAGTTCGATCGTGATGCAGGCGATGACCGGCACCGCGGCGATTTTCCTCGGCCTGTCGGCCTACGCGGTGACGACCAAGAAGGACTTCTCCTTCATGGGCGGTTTCCTGATGGTCGGCATCCTGGTGGCCTTCCTTGCCGGCCTTGGCGCGATCTTCTTCGAGATCCCGGCGCTGTCGCTGACCGTCTCTGCGGCCTTCGTGATGCTGATGTCCGGCCTGATCCTGTACGAGACCAGCAACATCATCCATGGTGGCGAGACCAACTACATCATGGCCACGGTGTCGCTGTTCGTGTCGATCTTCAACCTCTTCACCAGCCTGCTGCACCTGCTGGGTTTCGCCAACAACGACTGACCCGGATCGCCCGCCGCGGCGGGCGGCTTCCGGAAAGGGGCGGTGGCCGCGAGGCGCCGCCCCGTTCTTTTGCGCGAAAGGCCGGCTTTTGCGGTGCAGCACGCACGCCGTACGCGGGCGGGCGGCTGGCGTTACAATGGCGCACATTTTTGACTGGGACAGCCCGGGATGAAGACCACCTTTCTTGATTTCGAAACGGCGATCTCCGAACTCGAGGAGAAGATCGACCAGCTCCGCTTCGTCCAGGACGATCCGGCGGTCGACATCTCCGACGAGATCAAGCGGCTCGAGGCCAAGAGCCAGTCGCTGACCAAGGATCTGTACGCCAAGCTCAGCCCCTGGCAGATCGCCCAGGTGGCGCGCCACCCGCAGCGCCCCTACACGCTGGATTACGCCAGCCTGATGTTCACCGACTTCCACGAGCTGCACGGCGACCGCAGCTTCGCCGACGACAAGGCCATCGTGGGCGGGCTGGCGCGCTTCAACGGCCAGGCCTGCGTGGTGATCGGCCACCAGAAGGGCCGCGACACCAAGGAAAAGATCGCGCGCAACTTCGGCATGCCGCGCCCCGAGGGCTACCGCAAGGCGATGCGCCTGATGAAGATGGCGGAGAAGTTCGCGCTGCCGGTGTTCACCTTCGTCGACACGCCGGGCGCCTATCCCGGCATCGGTGCCGAGGAGCGCGGCCAGTCCGAGGCGATCGGCCACAGCATCTACCTGATGGCCGAACTCAAGACCCCGATCATCAGCACCATCATCGGCGAAGGCGGCTCGGGCGGTGCGCTCGCGATCGCGGTTGCCGACCGTGTGTTGATGTTGCAGTACTCCACCTACTCGGTGATCTCGCCTGAGGGCTGTGCCTCCATCCTGTGGAAGAGCGCGGAGAAGGCAGCCGATGCGGCCGAGACCATGGGCATCACCGCGGCGCGGCTGAAGTCGCTCGAGCTGATCGACAAGGTGGTGGACGAGCCGATCGGCGGTGCCCATCGCGATCACCGCGCGATGGCTGCGACGCTCAAGCGTGCCCTCGGCGATGCGCTGCGCGAGCTCGAGGTGCTGTCGCCCTCCGAGCTGGTCGAGCAGCGCTACCAGAAGCTGATGAGCTACGGGCGCTACAAGGAGAAGGCGGCCTGAGGCCTCTCGCCGCCTGAGCCCGGGCGAGCGTGCGCTCCCGCGCCTGCGCTCGTCGACCATCGATGAGGATCCCGTCCGCCGAGTTGTTGCCCGAATCCGCCGCCGCGGTCCTCGTCGCGGCTGGCATCGGCGCGGGCAGCCGGGTGTGCTGTGCGCTCTCCGGCGGGGCGGACTCGGTGGTGTTGTTCGAGGTCCTGCGGCGGCTGCAGCCGCGCCTCGGTTTCGATCTCGTCGCCGCCCACGTCGATCACGGCCTCAGCCCGAGTTCCGCCGCGTGGGCGCGCACCTGCGCCGAGCGCTGCGCGGCCGCAGGCATTCCCCTGCAGATTTTCCGCGTCGAGGTCGATCGTACGCACGCTGACGGCCTCGAGGCGGCTGCGCGCGCTGTGCGCCATGCCGCGCTCGCGCGCGTGGCCTGCGACTGGCTCGCCTTCGGCCACCACCAGGACGACCAGGCCGAGACCCTGCTGTTCCGCCTGCTGCGCGGCAGCGGCGTGCGCGGGGCGGCGGCGATGCGCGCGGTGGAGGCGGGCCGGCCGGGGCGGCTGCGGCCGCTGCTCGGCCTGCGTCGGACGCAGCTGCTCGACTGGGCGGGCGCGCACGGCCTCGCCTGGGTGGAGGACGAGAGCAACGCCGAGTTGCGCTTCACCCGCAACGCGATCCGCCACCGCCTGCTGCCGGTGGCCAAGGACCTTTTTCCAGCTGCGGTGCCGAACCTGGCGCGCGCTGCCGCGCATTTCGCCGAGGCCGACGAACTGCTCGGCGAGTTGGCAGCGATCGATGCAGCGGCCTGCGGCGCACCCTTGCTGCGCCGCGCGGACTTCCTCGCGTTGAGTCCGGCGCGCCAGGCCAACCTGCTGCGCCGGATGCTGATCGGGCTGGATGCGCCCTTGCCCGGCTCGGTGGTGCTCGGCGAGGCCTTGCGCCAGCTGCGTGGGTGCGATTCCGCGCACCCCTTGCGCCTGCCGCTCGGCCCCTGGGCTTGCTGTGCCTACCGCGACCGCGTGTGGCTGGAGCTGGCGGAGCCGCCGGCGCCGCAAGAGCGGCGCTGGCAGGGCGAGGCGGTGTTGCGCTGGGGGGCGGACGAACTGCGCTTCGTGGAATCGGCTGGCGAAGGGCTGGACCGCGTCCGTCTGGAGCTCGCCGGCGAGGTCCTGCTCGCGCCGAGGCGCGAGGGCATGCGCCTGCGGCTGCACCTTTCGCGGCCACGGCGCGAGCTGCGCAAGCTTTGCCAGGAGGCGGGGATTCCCGCGTGGCTGCGCGACCGCCTGCCGGTGCTGTGGGTGGGTGGCGAGCCGGCCTGGGTGGGCGGCATCGGCGTCGCGGTGGAGTTCGCCTGTGCGCCGGGGGCGCCGGGCCTGGTGCCGGACTGGCGGCCGGGCGGTGTGCCCGAGGCCGCGCCGTCCGACTGAGTCGCCCCCCCGGGCCTCAGTTGCGCAGCGTGGTCAGCAGCTGCGCCAGTTCCACAGCCGAGCGCACTTCCATCTTCTCGAAGATGCGGGAGCGGTGCGCCTCGACGGTGCGCATCGAGATCGACAGCTCGTCGGCGATCACCTTGTTGTACTTGCCCTCGAGGATCAGCTCCATGACCTCGCGCTCGCGCTGGGTGAGCGTGGCCAGGCGCGCTTCGATCGTCTCGCGGCTGGCCGCGGCGCGCAGGCGCTCGTCGTCGGTGGCGAGCGCCTTCTCGACGAGGTCGACCAGGTCGTGGTCGTTGAAGGGCTTCTCGATGAAGTGGAAGGCACCCTTCTTGAGCGCGGCCACCGCCATCGGCACGTCGCCGTGGCCGGTGATGAAGATCACCGGCAGCTGGCAGCCGCGCGCGAGCAGCTCGTCGAAGCACTCCAGCCCGCTCATGCCCTGCATGCGGATGTCGAGCACGACGCAGCCGCGCCAGTCGCCGCGCCAGTCGGCGAGGAAGGCCTCGGCCGAGGCCCAGGTCCGGCAGACCGCGCCGCGTGTCTTGAACAGCCATTCGAGGGCGTCGCGGATGGCCTCGTCGTCGTCGATGATGTGCGTGCAGGCGGTATTCATTCGATCTCGGCGTCCACCGGGAGTGAGAGGGTGAAGATGGTACCGCCGCCAGGCCGCGATTCGAAAGCCAGCCGGCCACGGTGCAGTTCAGCGATCGAGCGGCAGATGTTCAGTCCCATGCCCATGCCCTCCTGCTTGGTGGTGAAGAAGGGTTCGAACAGCCGCGCGGAGGTCTCGGCAGGAATCCCGGCGCCGCGGTCGGCGACGGTGACGGTGACGAAGCGGCCCTCGCGTGCGGTACAAACGGTGACGTCATGCTCGGGCGGTGCGGTGTCGCGCATCGAGTCCATCGCGTTGCGCACCAGATTGACCACGATCTGCTCGATCATCACCGCGTCGGCCGGCACTTGCGGCAGGTCGTCGGCGAGCTCGCTGCGGATCCGCATCCCGCGCTTGCGCGCGTCGGCCTCGATCAGGCCGATGGCGTCGCGGATCACGGCGTTGAGATCGAGCGGCTCGCGCTTTGGTTCGGAGCGGCGCACGAAGTCATGCACCCGACGGATGATCTCGCCGGCACGCTGGGCCTGGCGGGCGATGCGCTGGTGCACGTCGAGCAGCTCGGCGCGGTCGAGCGGTGCCTCGTCCTGCAGGCGGTTGATGCAGCCCGTGGTGTAGCTCGCGATCGCCGCGAGCGGCTGGTTGAGTTCGTGCGCGAGCGTCGACGCCATCTCGCCCATGGTGATCAGGCGCGAGCTCTGCTGCAGGCGCTCTTCCTGTTGCACCGCGTGCTCCCGTGCGCGCTTCTGCTCGGTGATGTCGAGCACCGAGCCCATCCAGCCAGCATGACGGCCGGTGGCGTCGATCAGCGGCGCCTCGAACACCAGTACGTCGAGTACCTCGCCGTTCTTGCGCCGCAGGCGGACCTCGGTTCCGTCGGCCGAGCTGCCGCCGGCGAGGATCTCGCGGTGCAGGGCATAGGTCTGCTCGATCCGCTCCGGGTCCCAGTAGGGCATCGGCGCCTTGAGGCCGAGCAACTCGTCCGCGCTGAAGCCCGTCATGCGGCAGAAGGCCGAATTGACGTAGGTGAGACGTCCGTCGAGGTCGCGCGCGCGCATGCCGGTCAGCATCGAGTCCTCCATCGCCCTGCGGAAGGCGGACTCGGCACGCAGTGCGACCTCGGCCTGCTGGCGGCGGGCGAGCTGGCGGCGCAGCTGCATCACGCTCCACACGATGATCCCGGCCAGCAGCACGATCGAGGCGCCGAGCAGCAGCGGGATCCAGCGCGTCTCGGAGCGGTAGGCGGCGATCTGTAGCGTGAGTCCGTGGCCGGGCGGGTCGAAGGGCATGGAATAGGAGAGCCGCGGCGACACCGGCGCGATCTTCGACTTGGCGGCGAGCCTGCGCCCGTCGCTGTCCACCACGGCGACGTGATAGCGCTCGGAAAACCACCACGGCAGCTCGCGCATCACCAGATCGGACAATGAATACACTCCGACCACGATGCCGACCTGGGCCTCGTCCGACCACACCGGTACATGCACCTCGAAGTGGTGGGCGCCGCCCGGGGCCGGATGCGCGGGGCCATAGACCGCGCGACCGATGCCGCGTGCGAGGCGCAGGCTGGATTCGTCGACCACGACGGACGGGGCCTCGGCGGACGCGTCGGTTACGGAATCGGCTGCGGCGAGTGGCGGCATCGCACCCAGCACGCGGCCTTCCGGCGACAGCCAGAGGATGCGTGCGAGGCCGCGCTCGGGCGTCAGCAGGCTGGCGAGACGGGCCTCGGTCTGTGCGGACAGCGCCGGCGCGGCGAGCAGCTCGGAGCCGATCTCCTGCAGGTGGATCTCGTTGCGGTCGAGGTTGAAGCGCAGGTTCTGCTCCATCCACAGCACGTCGCTGATCAGCGTCGCGCGCTGGGCGTCGTCGTCATACTCGCGGGTCAGCCACACGAGGGCGGCGATTGCGGCGAGGAAGAGCGTCAGGCTGAGGTAGGGCAGGTGCTGGAGCCAGCGTCGCCGAGGCGGGTGTGCGGAGAACTGGGCTTCGGCTGAGTTCATTGCGTAGGTGGAGCGCCGGTGCGCTGCGGTTGTCACGGATGCGGACATCCACAATAGCAGGCACTTTGGACCGAAACGATACTGATCCCCGACACAGCGAAACTTATCGCGGTGCAAGCGTCCGACCCGGAGCTCTCCGGGCGGCGAAAACTACCTAGATGCAGTTCTCTCGGAGGAGATGCTTTCATGAAGATTCGTTCGCTTCTGGTCGGTCTGGTCGCCGTCGGTCTGTCCACTGCGGCGCTTGCTGCGGACCCCATCGTGATCAAGTTCAGCCATGTCGTCGCGCAGGACACGCCCAAGGGCAAGGCTGCGGAGAAATTCAAGGCGCTCGCCGAGCAATACACCAACGGCGCGGTCAAGGTCGAGGTGTACGCGAACAGCACGCTCTACAAGGACAAGGAAGAGATGGAAGCGCTGCAGCTCGGCGCCGTACAGCTCCTCGCCCCGTCGCTGGCCAAGTTCGGCCCGCTCGGCGTGCGCGAATTCGAGGTCTTCGATCTGCCCTACATCTTCGACGGCTACGAGGCCCTGAACAAGGTCACCCAGGGTGCGGTCGGGCAGCAACTGCTCGCCAAGCTCGAGCCCAAGGGCATCCGTGGCCTGGCCTTCTGGGACAACGGCTTCAAGTCGTTCTCCGCCAACACGCCGATCAAGAAGCCCGAGGACCTGCGCGGCAAGAAGATGCGCATCCAGTCGTCCAAGGTGCTCGAGGAGCAGATGCGCGAGGTCAAGTCGCTGCCGCAGGTGATGGCCTTCTCCGAGGTCTACCAGGCGCTGCAGACGGGCGTCGTCGATGGCACCGAGAACCCGCACTCCAACCTCTTCACCCAGAAGATGCATGAGGTGCAGAAGCACATGACGCTGACCGACCACGGCTACCTCGGCTACGCGGTGATCACCAACAAGAAGTTCTGGGACGGACTGCCTGCCGAGATCCGCAGCCAGCTCGACAAGGCCATGGTCGAGTCGACCGTGTACGCCAACCAGATCGCCAAGGAAGAGAACGACAAGGCGCTCGCGGGCGTGCGCGCTTCCGGCAAGACCGAGATCTACACGCCGACCGCCGAGGAAAAGGCCGCCTTCAAGAAAGCCTTTGTGCCGGTGCACAAGAAGATGGAATCGCGTATCGGCGCCGACCTGATCCAGTCGATCTACAAGGAAACCGGCTTCGATCCGGCCAAGCTGTAATCCTCTCCTCTCCATACCCAGCAGCGCCCGTCTGGCTCGCAAAGAGCGACGGGCGTTTTTTCGGGGGAAAACAATCATGAACAAGCTTCTCGACCGCCTCGAGGAGATCATCATCGCCAGCCTGATGGCCGTGGCGACGATCGTGATCTTCATCTCGGTGGTGCATCGCTACCTCTCCGGCTACGAGATTCCGCTGCTGCAGGACTGGCTCCTCGACATGAACGTCGGCTGGGCGCAGGAGTTCTGCATCATCCTCTTCGTGTGGATGGCCAAGTTCGGCGCCGCCTATGGCGTGCGCACCGGCATCCACGTCGGCGTCGACATCCTGATCAACAAGCTCAGCGGCAGCTCGCGCACGGCGCTGATCCAGATCGGCCTGGTGTGCGGGGTGCTCTTCACCGGCCTCATCGGCCTCTTCGGCGCGCTCTTCGTGTGGGAGAACGGCATGGCCTACGAGACGCTGACGCTCTTCGGTCGTGACACCGGCGACTTTTTCGAAGGCCCGACCACGCCCGACCTCGAATGGCCGACCTGGATCGTCTATTCCGCGGTGCCGCTCGGTTCCTTCCTGATGTGCTACCGCTTCCTGCAGGTGATGGTGAGCTTCGCGCGCACCGGCGAGCTGCCCACCCACGACCATGGCCACGTCGAAGGCCTGGACGACGAGGATGACGAGAACGTGCTGCTCGAGGGCGAAGCCTTCTCGATCGCGGAAGACATCGAACATGCCCGCCGCGAGGCCGACGCCAAGCGTCCGGGCCAGGGCAAATAAGGAGACGACATCATGACCAACACGATTGCAATCTTCGGTCTGCTCGTCGTCCTGATGGCGATCGGCATGCCGGTCGGCGTGGCGCTCGGCCTCACGGTGCTGAGCTTCATGTTCATCTTCACCGATGTGCCGCTGGAATCGGTGGCGCTCAAGATGTTCACCGGCATCGAGAAGTTCGAGATCATGGCGATCCCGTTCTTCATCCTCGCCGGCAAC
>JAEUNQ010000264.1 GCA_016790365.1 Thauera sp.
GGGGACGACGACCTCGGTGTCGCGCATCCAGTCGCCGTTGAGGCGGTACATGTTGGCGTTGAAGCCTTCGCCCTCGCTGCGGATCGCGGCGAGGGTCTCCGGCAGCGCCGCGAGCGTCGCGCGCGGGAAGGCCTGGTTGCCGAGGAAGTGGTCGGGGTGGTGGTGGGTGTTGACCGTCAGCACGATCGGCAGGGGCGTGACGCGGCGGATGGCGGCAAGCATCTGCTCGCCGTAGCGCTTCGACGAGCCGGTGTCGATGACGATCACGCCCTCGCTGCCGACGATGAAGCCGGTGTTGACGATGTTGCCGCCGTTGGCGAAGGAGAAATCCTCCTTCAGCCCGACGACGACCCAGGCGCCGGGGGCGAGCTCGCGCGGCTGCAGGCGGTAGTCGAAGTCCGCGGCGTGCGCCGACGTGGGAAGGGCGAGCAGCGTGCACAAGCCGAGCAACAGTCCGGCGAGAAGGGCTGCGAGCGGGCCGCGAACGCATCCGGCGAGGGAGAGGGCGGGGAGTCTGCTCATCGGGTCACCCATGCGTCGATGCGGTTGCCGTTGTTGTCTCGACCTGCAACGTGCAGGCGTGCGCCAGGGGCGGCGGCGCGCAGGTCGAGGGTGAAGCTGGGATTCTCCGACACCGGCTCGAGGGGCTGGATGCGGCTCAGCGTGCGGCCTTCGGCGTCGGTGATCACGATGTCGTCGATGTGGAAGGCGGGGATGCCGGCAGCCAGCCCGGTGTCCATCGGATGGATGATGCGCATGCGCAGGCGCTCGCCGCCATCGATCCGCGGCCACAGCTTGCCGCTCACCTCGTTGAGGCGCTCCTGCCATTCGGGCGAGCCGGAGCCTATCGAGGGCAGCGTGCAGCCGCCGCCGGTGGCGGTGATCCAGGCGCCGCCGATGCGCCACACGCCGTCGGCCGTGCGCGCGGCGGCCCGCACCGGGGAGGACTGCTGCAGCTTGATGCGGAAGCCGAGCCTGGGCTGGGCGGCGCCGGGCTCGAAGCGCAGCGCCTTGACGATCGGGTTGAAGTCGGCGAACACGATCAGTTCCTCCACCCCGGGGACGGCGCTCGCATCGACGGTGACCGGGACGTTGAGCGAATCCTCCGCGACGGCGGGGCCGCTCACCTTGATGCGCTCGTCGAAGACCACCCTTGCGTCCGCGAAGAAGGTCTTGCGCATGTCCTCCCAGCGCGGCGAGTCGAGCGGGTCGGCCTGGGTGCCGGGATGAGCGACCGCAGGGGTGGAAGATGCGGGGGTGATGGCCGTGCTCGGGTTGGGGGCGGCAGCGAGCGCCGTCGGGGCGGCCAGCGCGGTCAGCGCCGCGGTGATCCAGGCGAGGGCGGGGCGGGCAAGCAATCTCATCGGGGCTCCTGTGGGCAGCGCGCGATGTGTGCGGCCGCATGTATCGGAATCCGGATGCAAGCCACATGCCACCGCCGTCGGGCAGTTTCTCGGGCGGGCGTGTGCAGTTGCGGAGCAAAGTTCCCGAGGCCGGGGTGTTCCGATCCGCAACATGCTGTGCTCCAGCGCCACAGCGCATGTCCGCATTGCAGCGGCACTGGAGCAGCGCGGCCGGCGGAAGTCGGGCTTGCGGGGCTGGCACGGGCTTTGCGGTGAGCTCATGGTCCGGCACGTGCGTGGTGCCGGAAGGCACACCACCCAGAATAGCTTCGAGAGAAACCAAGGAGGAGTCGATGATGAAGAACGACAATCGTCCGCGCACCATGCCGGCGATGCTGACCGCCCTGACGGTCGCGCTGGCCGCAGCGGGAATGGGCGCCACGGCGCAGGCCGCGAGCGTGACCGACGAGGACATCCTGAAGGATGCCGAGACCACCCATCAGATCGTCACCAACGGCCTCGGCACCAAGGGCCAGCGCTACAGCCCGCTCGCGAAGGTCAATGTCGATACCGTGAAGGACCTCGTCCCGGTGTGGGCCTTCTCCTTCGGCGGCGAGAAGCAGCGCGGACAGCAGTCGCAGCCGCTGATCCACGACGGCAAGATGTTCGTGACCGCATCCTACAGCCGGATCTATGCGCTCGACGCGAAGACCGGCCAGAAGCTGTGGAAGTACGAGCACCGCCTGCCCGAGGGCATCATGCCCTGCTGCGACGTGATCAACCGCGGCGCCGCGCTGTACGACGACCTGGTGATCTTCGGCACCCTGGATGCGCAGATCGTCGCGCTCAACCGCGACACCGGCAAGGTCGTGTGGCGCGAGAAGATCGACGACTACAAGGCCGGCTACTCGATGACGGCTGCGCCGCAGATCGTCAAGGGCATGGTCATCACCGGGGTCTCGGGCGGCGAGTTCGGCGTCATCGGCCGCGTCGAGGCGCGCGATGCCAAGACCGGCAAGAAGGTCTGGGTGCGTCCGGTGGTCGAAGGCCACATGGGGTACAAGTACGACAAGGACGGGAAGGAGATCGAGAACGGCATCTCGGGCACGACCAACGCAACCTGGCCGGGCGACCTGTGGAAGACCGGCGGCGCGGCGACCTGGCAGACCGCCTACTACGATCCGGATGTGAACCTGATCTTCATGGGCACCGGCAACCCGGCGCCGTGGAACTCCTGGCTGCGTCCCGGCGACAACCTGTATTCCTCTTCCACGGTTGCGGTCGATCCGGACACCGGCAAGATCGTCTGGCATTACCAGAACACGCCGCACGACGGCTGGGACTTCGACGGGGTGAACGAGTTCATCTCCTTCGAATACAAGGACCCGAAGACGGGCAAGCTCGTCAAGGCGGGCGCGAAGGCGGACCGCAACGGCTTCTTCTTCGTCAATGACCGCACCAACGGCAAGCTGCTCGGCGCCTACCCCTTCCTGACCCGCATCGACTGGGCCAAGGGCTACGACCTGGAGACCGGCCGCCCGATCACCAACGACGACAAGCGTCCGCCCAACCCCTTCGCCGAGGGTGCGGCCGGCGAGGGCGGCAAGGGCAAGTCGGTGTTCGCGGCGCCGTCCTTCCTTGGCGGCAAGAACCAGATGCCCATGGGCTACAGCCCGGACACCGGCCTGTTCTACGTTCCGGCCAACGAGTGGGGCATGGACATCTGGAACGAGCCGGTGAGCTACAAGCGCGGCGCGGCCTACCTCGGCGCCGGCTTCACCATCAAGCCGCTGTACGAGGACTACATCGGCGCGATGCGTGCGATCGACCCGGTGAGCGGCAAGATCGTCTGGGAGGTCAAGAACAACGCGCCGTTGTGGGGTGGGGTGCTCAGCACCGGCGGCAACCTGGTGTTCTATGGCACGCCCGAGGGCTTCCTGAAGGCGGTTAACGCCAAGACCGGCGAGGAGGCGTGGAAATTCCAGACCGGCTCGGGCGTGATCGCGCCGCCGGTGACCTGGGACGTCGACGGCGAGCAGTACGTCGCGGTGGTGTCTGGCTGGGGTGGCGCGGTGCCGCTGTGGGGTGGCGACGTCGCCAAGCGGGTGAACTATCTCGAGCAGGGCGGCACCGTCTGGGTGTTCAAGCTGCACAAGAACTGATTGGGCCGCACGGTTCCAAGGATGGCTGCGAAGCCCGGCGGGTTGCCCCGCCGGGCTTTTTTCTTGCGCGCGGCCGGCGAAAGGGCACCGGCAGGCGTCGAGGCGCGCGCGGCAGCGGCTCATTTGCGGCGAGACTCCACGTAGGCCTGGATCGACCAGACCTGGTCGATCGATAGCTGTCCCTTCCAGGCAGGCATGTGGCGGATGTCGAGGCGGACCTTGCCCTCTTCGACGGATTTGAGGAAGAAGGCGTCGGCGTCCAGCATGCAGCGCTGCTTCAGCCTGGCGTCGTCTAGCCGGCCGCAGTAGCGCCCGATCAGGCGCAGGTCCGCGGCGGGGCCGGGCTTGCTGGCGTCTTCGCCGTGGCAGCGTGCACAGGATTGCGCGTAGGCCGCCTCTCCGGTGGCGATGCGCTGCGGGTCGCCGCGATGCGGGTTGCCGCGTGCGGTCGTCTCCGCCGGTGCGTCGTCGGGGACGGTGGAGCAGGCCTGCAGCGTTGCCAGGATGACAGCCGCGAGGCCGGCGAAGGCGGCTCGCAGGCGGTCCGGGCTTACCAGTCGATTGGGCATCCAGTGCAGTCCTTCATATGGGCATCGTTGAAATTTGCGAAGCGGATGAGCGCGCCTTCCATTCCGGTGCCGACCATCTGCGCTCCCTGCAGCTTGGCCTCCTGGAGGTCGGCGCCGCTCAGGCGGGCCCCGTTCAGGCGGGTGTGATTGAGGTTGGCGATCTCCAGGTGGGCGCCGGTGAAGTCTGCGCCGGTGAAATCCGAGCGCATCAGGCGGGCCGCTTCGAGGTCGGCGCCGATCAGGCGCGCGTTCGTGAAGATCGCAACGGGAGCATTGACCTTGTTGAGGCGGGCGCCAGTCAGGTCGGCGCCCTCCAGGTTGGCGCCGGCCAGGTTGGCGCCACGCAGGTCGGCACGCACGAGTTGGGCACCACGCAGGTCGGCGCCGGCGAGGTTTCGGCCGACCAGGTCGGCGTGCCGCAGATCCGCGCCGGGGCAGCGGGTGTAGGGCCACAGTCCGCAGCCGTTGATCTCGTGCACCATGGGCGACCCGGCGGCGGCCGCGGTCGGCAGCAAGGCGGACAGAAGCGCGATGCGGGCGATCGCAAGGCGCAGCAAGGGGCGGGTGAGGCGTGTTCGGTCTGGCATCGACGGGACTCCAATCCGAGGAGGGGCGGCGTCAGCCGCCCCTCCTCGCGGTTGCGGACTCAGCGCTGGGCAATCTGCTTGGGCAGCTTGAAAACCCAGACGCTGCCCCCCTGGGTCACCTGGCGCGTCAGCTCGGCCATGTCGCCGCCCCACAGCGGCACGGCGCCGCCGTAGCCGGACTGGATGGCGATGTACTGCTCGCCGTCCATCTCCCAGGTGATCGGACTGGAAATGATGCCGGAGCCGGTCTGGAACTTCCAAAGCTCCTTCCCGTTGCGGCTGTCGAAAGCTTTCACGTAGCCGTCCGAGGTGCCGGTGAACACCAAGCCGCCGCCGGTGGTGAGGGTGCCGGCCCAGAGCGGGAAGGTCTCCTTGTGCTCCCAGACGATCTTGCCGGTGAGCGGATCCATGGCGCGCAGCGTGCCGACGTGGTCGTTGAACAGGCGCTTGATGCGGAAGCCCTGGCCGAGGTAGGCGGAGCCGGCCTTGTACTGCAGTTTCTCGGCCCAGTAGTCCATCGCCCAGTGGTTGGCGGGGATGTAGAACAAGCCGGTGTCGGGGCTGTAGGCCATCGGGTTCCAGTTCTTGCCGCCGAGGAAGGGGGGCGACACGAACACGGTGTCGCCCTTTTCCTGGCCGTCGGCCACGGGTGGCGGGCGGTTGCCGGTCTCGATCGGCCTGCCGGTGGCGAGGTCGAAGCCCTTGGCCCAGGTGATGCCGTCGACGAAGGGCCAGGCGTTGATCAGTGCGGTGGGCTTGTTCGGATAGTCGGCGCGGGCGGCGAGCTTCTCGCGATCGGTGACGAAGAAGAAGCCGTTGCGGTCGGCATGTGCGCCGGCCTTGACCAGCTTGCCGGTCTTCGGGTCCTTGTACTCGAAGAGGATGATCTCGTTGTTGCCCGAGAAGTCCCAGGCGTCGTTGGGCGTGTGCTGGTAGAAGCCCTTGAGTTCGCCGGTGGCCGCATCGACGTAGGCCTGCCCGGAGGTGAACAGGCTGTCCCAGTTGCGCGGGTCGTCTCCCGGTGCGGTGCGCGCCCAGGTGTTCCAGGGCGCGGGGTTGCCTGCGCCGATGACGATCGTGTTGGTGTCGATGTCGAAGGTGGCGCTCTGCCATGGGGCGCCGCCGCCGTGGCTCCAGGCCTCGACCTTGCCCGTCTCGCGGGTGGGGTCGTTCGGCCACGAAGGGGCTTTCGGATCGCCGGTCGGGGTGCTCGCCTTGCCGTTCAGGGTTCCCATGTGGCCCTCGACGAGCGGACGCTTCCAGATCTCGTCGCCAGTCTCGGGATCGCGGGCGTAGACGTGACCGACCACGCCGAACTCGTCGCCGGATTCGCCGTGGATCAGCAACATGCGGCCCGACTCCTTGTCACGCGCGATCGTGGGGGCGCCGGTCATCGTGTAACCGACCTTGTGGTCGCCGAACTTCTTGCGCCACGCCACCTTGCCGGTCTTGCGATCGAGCGCGACGATCGCCGCATCCAGGGTGCCGAAGTAGATCTTGTCGCCAAAGATCGCGGCGCCGCGGTTGACCACGTCGCAACACGGGCGGATGTCGTCGGGCAGGCGGTGCTCGTAGCTCCAGAGCTGCTTGCCGCTGCGGGCGTCGATTGCGAACACGCGCGAGTACGAGGCGGTCACGTAGAGCACGCCGTCGTGGACGATGGCCTGGGCTTCCTGGCCGCGCTGTTTTTCACCGCCGAAGGAGAAAGACCAGGCCGGCACGAGGCCGGATACGTTGCGGGTGTCGATGTGCTTGAGCGGCGAGTAGCGTTGGGCCTTGAGGCCCATGCCGTAGGTCAGCACGTCTCCAGTGCTTTCCTGGTCGCGGAGGATGTCCTCCCAAGTTACGTTGGTCACGGCGTGCGCCGCGGGGGCCAGGGCGATGGCGATCGCGCTCGCGATCGCTGCGCGTTTCAGCGTGCCCAAGGTCTGCAGGCCGCGGGGGGGCGATTGTTCTCGTTTCATGCCTGAATGTCTCCTGATCATGGCGGGCCCGCACTGTCGTCGAGTGCTCGGGTGAGGCGCAGTCTGCGCACTTCGGGTTCGCCGGACCACGGCGTTGCTCCCTCCGTAACCGGGAAAATTTCCCGGCGGTGTTTGGCACGTGTATTGCTATGTATGAGCGATGAGTCAGGAGGGGTGATGGATCTTCGCGTCAGCTTGGTCGGCCGCTTGATCGGCTTCTTTTTGCTGCTGTCGGCCCTGGCCGCTGCGGCGGTCATGCACGCCCTGCGCGAGGATGTGGCCGAAGAGATCGAAGCGTCCGCCCTGCTCGCCGAGTTGATGCTGTCGGTCGCTCAGGCGCCCGACCAGGGCCTGGCGCAGATCACTGCCCTGATCGAGCGTGGCGGGTTGCGCCACTTGGATGTGGCGATCGCGGCCCCCGGCACCACGGCACCGGAGCGGCCCCCGGCACCACGGCACCGGAGCGGCCGTCGGCGCCGGCGGGCTGGCTGTACGCGCATGTCGCGCCGGAGGCGGCCAACGCGGCGGAGCGCCGCATCGACCTCGGCGATGCGACCCTGGTCATTCGCCCCAATCCTGCGAGCGAAGTCGTCGAGATCGTCGAGGAGTCATCGCGGATGCTGGCTTTGTTTGCGCTGTTCGCCCTTGCCACGGCGATCGCCACCTGGCGGACGGTGGGCGCGGCCTTGCGGCCTGCGCGAGAGCTTGAACGCGGCCTGCAGAACCTCGCGAGCGAGCAGGCGCAGCGCCTGCCGTCCTTCGAGTTGCGCGAGTTCGACCGCATCGCACGCGAGATCGAATCCATCGCCGAGCGGCTCGCAGCGGCGCGGGCAGCGGAGCAACAGATGGGACGCCGCCTGATCGAGGTCCAGGAAGACGAGCGCAGGGCGCTCGCGCGCGAGCTGCATGACGAGATTGGCCAGGCGCTGACCGCGGTCGGGCTGAGCGCGGCCTATCTGGAACGCCATGGCGCCTCGTTGGATGCGGCGGTGGTGGTGGCATGCGCGAAGGAGGTCCGCGAAGGCGTCGCCAATGTGTCGGCCAAGGTGCTCGGGGTGCTCAAGGCGTTGCGTCCGCACGGGCTCGACGGCCTCGGCCTGGTCGACGCGCTGCGCGACCTGCTCGACTTCTGGCAGGGGCGTTGCGCGACGGTGGCCGTCGAAGCGCAACTTCCGGCGAGCTTGCCGCCCGTCTCCAGTCAGGCCGCCCTATCGATCTACCGCACCTTGCAGGAGGCGCTCACCAATGTGCATCGCCACAGCGCCGCGCGGCGGGTGCGGGTGCGGTTGGCACCGGTCGACGGCGGTGTGGAGCTGCTCGTGGAGGATGACGGTGTGGGGGCGGATCCGGCAGCCTTGCGCCCGTCGGGCGGAATGCTCGGGATGCAGGAGCGTGCCAGGCTGGCCGGCGGTAGCGTCCGCTTCCACGCATCCGGTTCGGGTGGCTTTGGGCTGACGCTGCGGGTTCCGCTCGAGGCCGAAGGCGTGGGGGATGGAGCAAGATGATTCGCTTGATGCTGCTCGACGATCATGCGCTGGTGCGCACCGGTTACCGGCGCCTGTTCGATGCCGAGCGCGACATGGAGGTGGTCTGCGAGGCGGCCGGGGCGGACGAGGCCTGCGCCTGCCTGCGCGCCTGCGACATCGATGTCGCGGTCGTCGACCTGAGCCTGAAGGGCGCCAGCGGGATCGAGGCGATCCGGCGCCTCCTGCAGCGCAACCGCGGCATCCGCATCTTGGTGCTGTCGATGTACGACGAACCCGGGTACGTGCGCCAGGCAATCCGCGCCGGGGCGCTCGGCTACATGACCAAGGATTGCGGGCCGGACGAACTGATGGCTGCGGTCCGCCGGGTCGCGGAAGGCAAGCGGGTGTTCGCCGACGGGCTCGCCAATGCGGTGCTGTGCGCCGATTTCGAGTCGGAGGCGCTCATGGAACGCCTGACGCCGCGTGAGTTCGAGGTGCTGCGCCAGGCTGCCCAGGGCGACGCTGCCGCGTGCATTGCGCGCAGCATGCATCTGAGCGAGAAGACCGTGCTCAACCACCTCTCGGCTGTGCGCCAGAAGCTGGGTGCCCAGAACGACTTCAAGTTGATGCTGCTGGCCGTCAGGCACGGCTTGGTCAGCCTCGAGGACAAGGCCCGCGCGTGAATGCGTGCTGTTGCGATCCGCAACATGTGCTGCAGTGGATTGCTCCATCGGCATCGATTCGAGCCATGGAGTGCTCCTGAACAGCATGGGTCCGTTTTTTGCGTCAGTCTGCGAGCGATCAAGTACGACGCCGTTCGCTGTATGTCTTTTGAATTTTTGGAGCTTCTGATATGAAGAAACAGGTGATTTCACGATTGGCCGTGGCTGCAGTACTTGCTGCGGGGACCAGCCTCGTTGCGCAGGCCGCCGAGCGCTCGACGCCGCGTGAGGCGCGCACGATGTTCGAGCAGGCCGTGCGTTACATGGAAGAGAACGGTCCGGAACGGGCGTTTGCAGCCTTCAACGATCGCCAGGGCAACTTCGTCCGCAAGGATCTCTACGTTTTCGCGATCGACGACAAGGGGGTGTACCACGCCAGCGGAGCGGCGCCCGAGACGCTGGTCGGCCTGAAGGTCCTCGACACCACGGATGCGGCGGGCAATCCCCTGTTCCGCGAGATGATCGATGCCACCCGGGTGAACCAGGAGGCGACGGTGCGCTACGTGTGGCTGAACCGCGCGACCAACAAGGTCGAGCCCAAGGTGAGCTACGTGCGAAAGGTCGGACAGTACGTGGTCGGCGTCGGCTACTCGGCCCCGCGTGCGACGGCCGACGACGCGCGCGCGATGCTCGAGCGCGCGGTCGAATCCGCCCGTGCCGAGGGTGCTGCGAAGGCTGCAGTGCGCTTCAACGATCGTCGTGGCGAGTTCGTCAAGGACGATCTCTATGTGTTCATGGTGAACATGGATACCGGGCGCTTCGAGGCGATGGGGATGAACCCCGCCTTGTCGGACACCGATGCCGTGGGCCTGCGGGACGCCGCGGGCAATGCGCTCGTCGCCGAGATGATCGCCAAGCTGCAGAAGGCCGACGAAGCGAGCGTCGACTACGTGTGGCGCAACCCCGTGACCAATGCGGTCGAGAAGAAGCGTTCCTACGTGCGCAAGGTGGGCAATTCGCTGGTCGGCGTCGGCCACTATCTCGAGTGAATCCTTGGTGCTGCTCCAGGATGGAGCAGCTGCTCCATCCTGGAGCAGCATGGAGCACAAAAAAGGCTCGCATCGCGAGCCTTTTTCGTGTGCTCCAGCGGAGCGTTCAGGGGGTGCGGTGGCTCACGCCGTGCGCAGCGAAGATCTTCGTCAGCTCGCCCGAGCGCTGCAGCTCGGCGAGTGCGCCGGACAAGGCCTGCTCCAGGGCGGCGTGGTCTGCCTTGACGGCCATCCCGAGCGGCCAGGAGTTGACCCGCAGCTCGGGCATCGACAGGGTGTCGAGCGCGATCGCCGCGTCGCCCCCGAGCGCGGCCTCGAGTTCGGAGCGCGAGCCCATGACCGCTGCGATCTCGCCGCGCTTCATCGCCGCCACCGCCTCGCCCACGCTGCGGAAGTGGGTGACGTTGGGCTGCAGGCGGCCGCCCAGGATGTGGCGGAGGAAGTCGCTCGCGTGCGAGTCGAGCTCGGCGCCGATGCGTTCCTTCTCGAAGACCCCGAAGCTGGACTCCGCCGAGCGATCGGGTGCGGGAACGCGCTCGGGCAGGCGCGCAAGCGCGATCGTCTCGAGGTGGTAGGGACCGAAGATCCTGACCTGCTTGTTGACCGCGGCGAAGCGCGGATCGACCGGCACGTGCAGCATCACGTCGCCCGGCTTGTGGCCGAGGTAGTGACCGCGCCAGACCATGTTGCGCAGGTCGTCGTTCATGTTCTCGTCGGCCGGGAACTCGACGACCTGCGGTTGCAGGCCCAGGCGCTCGGCGAGCGCGCGCCCGAGCGCGATCTCGATGCCCTTGCCGGCGGCCGAGTAGGGCGCGAAGTTGGCATAGACCGCCACGCGCAACGTGCCGGGCTGCTGCAGCTCGAGTTCCGCGGCGGCCGCCCGCGCCGGGCTGGCGGCGAGGACGGCGAGCGCGCCGGCGGTGAGCAGGAAACGGCGGCGATCAGTTCTCATGGACGGTCTCCAGCCAGGCGCGGATGGCCCACATCGCCTCCTGGGTCAGCGTGCCTTCGAAGGGAGGCATGTACACCGCGCCATTGCGGGTGACGCCGTTGCGGACCTTGCCGATGAAGAACTCGTCGGTGTCGTCGTCATTGATGTCGAGCAGGCGGAGGTCGGGCGCGATGCCGCCGGAGACGCCGCCAAGGCCATGGCAGCGCGCGCAGTTCTGGTTGAAGGCCGAGTCGCCGATGCGGATCGCGTCCTTGTTGCCGCGGTAGGGGTTCACCGTCACCCAGTTCTCGCCGAGCTGCTTGAGCGAGGACGTATCGACCGCCTGCGGCGTGACGTCGCCGTGGGCGTGGGCGAATGTACTGGCGGCGGCGAGGGCGAGGCCGGTTGCGGTGATCGCCAGACGCCTGCGCAGGTTCTCCTTGATGGTACGAGTCTTCACCTTGTCTTCCTCTTCGATGTGGTGGTTTGTCGATCAGGTCCGGTTCACCCCGGATGCTGGTCTTACTGCAATCCCTGTGCCATGCAGCGCACGGGCAGCAGGAGCGTGATCGGCCTCAAGCTTCGGCCATCGAGTCGCGACTGTGCTGGCAGGGTTCCTGCTTATTTCTCCGCCGGCGGAGCAGCGGATTTGTATCGAACCGCATCACCTGCTACGTTTTGAATCGAAGCTCGAGATCGACAAGAGGCCGCTGGCGGGGTGCGACCCGGCACGGTGGCCCGGAGGGGACATGGAAGCGAAGCAGAAGGTAGCGATGGCACCGGCCATCGGAGAGCGGGCGATCGACCTGGCGCGCAGCCAGTTCTTCTCGGAGGGGCGGCAGCCCGATGCCGGCGTGTCGCCGGCCATCCTGGAGTCCTGGTTGCGCTGCAGGGATCTCGGCCTGGACGCCAACAGCCGCGAGGCGGCCGAGAACGCGGGGCGCCTGCAGCTTGCAGAAGCGCGTGAGCGCAGCCGCGGGTTGCTCGACTACGCCAGCGGGGTCATGGAGCATGTCTTCGAGCAGATCCGCGCCTCGGGCAGCCTCGTGATCCTTTCCGACGCCCAGGGCATGATCCTGCACAGCCTCGGGGATGCCGAGTTCGTCGATCGTGCGAGCCGCGTCGCGCTGCAGCCGGGTGCGTCGTGGAGCGAGAGGGCGCGCGGCACCAATGCGATCGGCACCGCGATCGCCACCGAGGCGCCGACCGTGGTGCTTGGCGGCGAGCACTATCTCGAGCGCAACGGATTCCTGTCCTGCACCGCGGCGCCGATCCGGGATTCGCGCGGTGCGCTCGCGGGCGTGCTCGATGTGTCCTGCGAGCAGCGCATGCACCAGCGCCATTCGCTGGGGTTGGTGCGGCTTTCGGTGCAGTTGATCGAGAAGCGCCTGTTCGAGGCCGAATTCGCCAACCAGATCCTGGTGGCCTTCCACGAACGTCCGGAGTACGTCGGCAGCCTGCAGGAGGGGCTGGTGGCCGTCACTCCGGAGGGGAACCTGGTCGGCGCCAACTCGATTGCGCGTGAATGGATCGCGCGCCGGCTCGAATGCGGTGGTGGTGGCTCCTTCGCCGAGCTGTTTCGCCAGGGACTGGGCAAGGTGGTCGACCGGGCGATGAGTTCGAGCGATGCGCTGATCCGCCTCGGCTTGCGGGATGGTTCGGAGCTCCATGTCCAGTTGCGCTCGCTGCGACCGCGCTTCACCGCCTTCGGCACCGCTCCGGCGGCGGATTCCGTGCGCGGGGTCGAGGTCGCGAGCCTGCCGTCCCAGGCCGCGGCCGCCAATCCGACCAGGCCGCCGATGCCGGACCGGCCGATCACGCTGCAAGAGCTCGCCACCGGCGACGTCGGTATCGGGCGTGCGGTCGATCGTGCCCGTCGCATCCTCGGCAAGGACATCCCGCTACTGATCCAGGGCGAGTCGGGCGTGGGCAAGGAGCTCTTCGCCCAGGCCTTCCACAACAGCGGGGCGCGTGCCGACAAGCCTTTCGTCGCGCTCAACTGTGCCGCCGTGCCCGAGACCCTGATCGAGTCCGAACTCTTCGGTTACGTCGGCGGTGCCTTCACCGGTGCGCGCAAGGAGGGCGCGATCGGAAAGATCCAGCAGGCGCACGGTGGCACACTCTTCCTCGACGAGATCGGCGACATGCCGCTCGGCATGCAGGCGCGCCTGTTGCGCGTGCTGCAGGAGCGCTGCGTGACGCCGGTCGGTTCGGTCAAGTCCATCCCGGTCGACATTTCGCTGGTGTGCGCGACCCACCGCGTGCTGCGCGATGCGGTCGCGCGCGGCGAGTTCCGCGAGGACCTGTACTACCGGGTCAACAGCCTCACCGTCTGCCTGCCACCCTTGCGCGAGCGCAGCGACATCCGCTGCATCGTCGAGCGCATCCTGGCCGCGGAGTGTCGCGAGGCGGGCCTGCAGGGCGTGTGGATCGGCGACGAGGTGATGCGCTTCGTCGAGCGTCATGGCTGGCCGGGCAACGTCCGGCAACTGCAGAACGTGATCCGGGTGGCGGTCGCCCTGCTCGACGAGGGCGAGCGTGAGATCCGACCCGAGCACCTGCCCGAGGATCTCTTCCTCGCGGACCCGGCCGATGGCGCCAAGGCGCCGGTGGCCGCGTCGACCGGGCCGGTCGCGGTGGCGGCGGGCACCGCGCCTCCGGTGGCGGCCGATGCGCCGCCGATTTCCGCAGCGAAACGGCTGGACCAGCTGGAGATAGAGCTCATCGAGCGCGTGATGCGCGAGGTCGGCGGCAACCTCTCGGCGGCTGCGCGCACGCTCGGGGTCAGTCGTAACCGGCTTTACCGCAAGCTCGGACGCGCGGGCGGAGTTTCCTGACTCGGGTAATCCCGCCTTGCCTGCGGACAGGTACGACTTATGCTTGTATTTGCATAGGTGTGCCGCGGGCAGCGCTCTCGCGCCCCGGCGACCGAACGCTGGAATCGATAATCGACAAGGAGACGATCGATGTGGAAAGCACTGCACATTGATCCCGCGAAGTGCACCGGCTGTCTGCAATGCGAGATGGCCTGTTCCTACGAGCACACCGGGGTCATCAATCCGAGCAAGTCGCGCATCAAGGTATTCAACTTCGAGCACGAGGGCCGCAAGGTGCCCTACACCTGCACGCAGTGCACCGAGGCCTGGTGCCTGAACTCCTGTCCGGTGGACGCGATCCGCATCGACCTGACGACCGGCGCGAAGATGGTGTTCGAGGACACCTGTGTCGGCTGCAAGGTGTGCACCATCGCCTGTCCGT
Source organism: Thauera sp. (assembly GCA_016790365.1). GTDB lineage: Bacteria > Pseudomonadota > Gammaproteobacteria > Burkholderiales > Rhodocyclaceae > Thauera. The sequence goes on from JAEUNQ010000264.1 coordinate 13,992, forward strand.
TCGGCACCATCAACTACAACCAGGACAGCGGCAAGGTGCAGAAGTGCGACCTGTGCGAGGGCAACCCCGCCTGCGCCAGCGCCTGTCCGACCGGGGCGATCACCTATGTGGACGCCGACTGGACCGG
>JAEUNQ010000274.1 GCA_016790365.1 Thauera sp.
GCCGAGCTGTCGGCACCGGCGCGCAAGCACCTGCTGCAAAGCGCGCACTGGATGCGCGTGCCCGCGGGCGCGATGCTGTTCGACGACCGCCAGGCCTGCGAGGGCTTCCCCTTCGTGGTCGAGGGCTCGGTGCGGGTGAGCAAGTGCGCGCCGAGCGGGCGCGAGCTGCCGCTCTACCGCGTCGGCCCGGGCGAGACCTGCATCATCTCCTCGTCCTGCCTGCTCGGCCACGAGGACTACAACGCACGCGGCGTCACCGAGTCCGACACCTTGCTGATGCTGCTGCCGAAGGCCGTGTTCGACGAGATGATGGGCGAGCGCCCCTTCCGCGACTTCGTCTTCCACCTCTTCGCCGAGCGTATCGCCGACCTGATGCAACTGATCGAGGAGGTCGCCTTCCGCAAGCTCGACCAGCGCCTCGCGGCCCTGCTGCTGGGGAAGGGCCGGGTACTCCACGTCACCCATCAGCAACTCGCCGACGAGCTCGGCAGCGTGCGCGAGATCGTCAGCCGGCTGCTCAAGGGCTTCGCCGAACAAGGGTTCGTACGCCTCGCCCGCGAGCAGGTCGAAATCATCGACGCAGCAGGTTTGCGCCAGCTTGCCGCACTGGGTTCGATCAGAAGCTAGACTTCCCCTCACGGGATACCCGCCATGACGCCTACGGCAACGCACGAGCGCCCGGCGTGGCGGGGCTCATGCGCTTGCCGACGGAACCAGCCAGCCCGCGCGCACGCAGTTGCGGCCTGCCTGCTTCGCCGCATAGACACCGCGGTCCGCCTCCTCCAGGATCGCTTCGAAGTCCCGCCCGCCTTCGGGGTCGCATCGAGCGACCCCTAGACTGATCGTAAGCGGAAGGAAGCCGCCGTCGGGCAAAGGAAACGACGCACTCTCGATCTTGCTCCTGAGGGTCTCGGCAACCTGAAGCGCATCGTCCGGAGTGGAGTCCGGCAGCAGCACCATGAACTCTTCACCACCGAAACGGCCCACGAGATCGGTGACGCGAAGGGCAGTCGACAGCTGGTTGGCAACCAGCCGGAGACACGCGTCGCCGGTCAGATGGCCGAACTGATCGTTCACGCGCTTGAAATGGTCCACATCGACCAGCAACAGGGCGAAACTCTTCCGGGTTTCAGACTGCCGCGTGCGTTCGAGATCGAAACGAGCGCAGAACTTCCGCCGATTCGCCAGGCCGGTCATCGGATCGTGCAGCGCCATCTGCTCGAGTTCTCTCTTTGCGAGCGACAACTCGGTGATATCGACGTCGACGCCGCGATAGCCGACGAAACGCCCTCCCTCCTCGAAGATCGGCTGTGCGCTCGACGACAGCCAAACCACCGAGCCATCCGCTCGACGGGTCACGAGCGTGCAGCGATCGAGCGTCTCACGAGCGCGAACGGGTTCCATGCGATCACATCGCACCCCGGGCCCGAGGCAATCCTGGTCGCAGTGCTCGGTGCAGAATTGCTTCCCGCGCTCGGTGCCGAGCATCTCGTCGTCCTTGAAGCCGAGGATCTTCTCGACGCCCTGGACGAAGCTGTACCGACCATCTGACCCGGTTTCCCAGATATAGGTGGGTGAAAAATCGATGGCATCGCTCATCAGGTCGCGCACCCGACGGATCGTCTCGGCGTTGCGTACGCGGTCGGTGATGTCGGTGTAGGTCGTGACGAACCCGACCGGATGGTCTTCTTCACGCACGACACGCCCCTCGATCTCGAGCACGCAACCGTCCCTCAGCTCGCGCTCGAGCTTGTGTCGCTCAAAGCGGCGCGCCAGATCCACCATCTGACGGACCTTCTCCTCCGGATCCACCTCACCGTAATCCCCGCGCCGGGCATTGAAGCGGATCACATCGGCAAAGGTGATACCGGGTGTCATGAAGTCCTCCGGCAGGTTGAGGAGATTCACGAACGCACGGTTCCAAAGCACCACGTCGAGCGCTTCGTTGACCACGGAGATCCCCTGTGGCAACGCGTTCACGACTGCGTCGAGGTAGTGTGCGCTGCGGCGGGCCTCCTGTTCGGCCCGCTTGCGATCGGTGATATCGGTGTAGATGGAAACGAACCCGCCATCCGGGAGCGGATTCCCACGAATCTCGAGGATGCGTCCATTCGGCCGTTCGCGCTCGAACACGTGGGGTCTCCGCTCCTTGGCGCGCTCGACCACCTGTGCGGCCAGGTTCGCCGGCTCGCCCGGCCCGTACTCCCCACGATGTGCATTGAAGAGAGCCAGATCCTCGAGCGAGGGTAGCCGGTCGGTGAACAGATGCTCTGGAAACTCGAGCAATTCGCGAAAGATCCGGTTGCAGAGCACCATGTTGAAGTCGCGATCGAACAGGCTGACGCCGCTCGGCAGAAAATCAACGATCGCCTGCAATGCGCCGTTCGCCGAAGCATTTCCCGAATCTGGCATCGTCTCCTCTCCACAGCCCGCGCTCTCGTGGCCGATTATTGGTTTTCTCGGCTGCACTCAGCCGCAAGATCATGGCGCCCCTTCTAAACCCATGCAATCGAGCCATCCATGCAGGAGAGCGTTTCGAATCGCCGGTGTGAATTCGGTCACGCACACCACATCTCTGGCACCTCCCGACGATCTTGCAGTGCTCTGTAACCTGAGTTACAGACCCGGACTCGATGCTGTGCTTAAATCAGCATCGATGCAGATGAACTGCAAGCCAGTTCGATCCATCCCGAGCAGGACTGCTCCCGCAGAGATTGACAATGCCTCGGCCCGCACTGAATGCTTTTCGGGCCGACTGTTTCGACATCGACCTGAACCACTGGAGAACAAACATGAAAACGAACGTTGGTGGCGCCGACAAGATCCTTCGCATCGTGGCCGGTATCGCGCTGCTCGCCTGGGCAGTGTTCGGCGGCCCGGTTTGGGCCTGGATCGGCATCGTCCCGCTCGCCACCGGCCTGCTCGGCTGGTGCCCCGCCTACACGATGCTGGGCATGAACACCTGCCCGCTCAGCAAGAAGTAAGCGCGCCCCACCCCGCGAAAAAGCCGGCACATCGCCGGCTTTTTTGCGCACCTCGCTCCTGTCGCCTCACGCCTCGCCCTCGCCCCCCGCGCACGCATTCGCGATCGCGACGTACTGCTCCACCGACAGCTTCTCGCCACGCAGCCCGGGGTCGATGCCGAGCGACTCCAGCCCGGCGTCGTCGATGAACTCGCGCAAGGTGTTGCGCAGGGTCTTGCGGCGCTGGCCGAAGGCGGCGGCGACGATGCGCCCAAGCAAGGCCTCGTCGCGCGCGCCGAGCTGCTCGGCCGGCAGCGGCGCCATGCGCACGATGCTGGACATCACCTTGGGCGCCGGACGAAACGCCCCCGGCGGCACGTCGAAGAGGCGCCCCATGCGGAAGCGGTACTGCAGCATCACCGAGAGCCGCCCGTATTCCTCGGTGCCCGGCTCGGCCACCATGCGCATCACCACCTCCTTCTGCAGCATGAAGGTCATGTCCCTGACCTGGTCGGCGAAGCCGGCGAGGTGGAACAGGATGGGGGTGGAGATGTTGTAGGGCAGGTTGCCGACGATGCGCAGGCTGCGCTCACCGCCACCCTCGACACCGGCGCAAAGGCTGGCGAAGTCGAACTTCAGGGCGTCGCCCTCGTGCACCGTGAGCTGTGCCGGCCTGTAGCGCTCGCGCAGGCGGGCGATGAGGTCGCGGTCGATCTCGACCACGTGCAGGTGGCCGAGGCGCTCGATCAGCGGGTCGGTCATCGCGCCCAGGCCGGGGCCGATCTCGACCATGAGCTCGCCCGGCTGCGGGCGGATGCCGTCGATGATCTTGCGGATGATGTTGGGGTCGGAGAGGAAGTTCTGGCCGAAGCGCTTGCGCGCGCGATGGCCGTCGGTGTCGAAGTCG
>JAEUNQ010000111.1 GCA_016790365.1 Thauera sp.
GGCGGCGTGGATCTGGCCGGCGGCGCCCTCGGCGTGGTTGAAGCGGATGGCCTCGTAGCGCGTGCTGCCACGCGAGAGCTCGAGCTTGAGGTGCTTGTCCTTCAACAGGCGCTGGCGCTCGACGCGGAAGACGTCGTCGAAGAGCGGCGCGGGAAAGCCCTGGCCCCAGATCTCGTTGTCGAGCATGCGCGCGGCGTCGAGCGCGAAGTAGCCGGACTCCAGGCTGCCGTCGGTGTCGACGCGGCGCTCGAGTTGGGCGGGATCGAGGAGCTCGCCGACGACCTCCTCGAAGGCTGCGTCGAAGCGCGCGAGCTCGGATTCGCGGATGGTGAGGCCGGCGGCCATGGCGTGGCCGCCGAAGCGCACGATGAGGTCGGGCTGGCGCTTGGTAACGAGGTCGAGCGCGTCGCGCAGGTGCAGGCCGGGGATGGAGCGCCCGGAGCCCTTGAGCTCGCCGTCGTTGGCGCGGGCGAAGGCGATGGTGGGGCGGTGCAGGCGTTCCTTGATGCGGCCGGCGACGATGCCGATCACCCCCTGGTGCCAGTCGGGCTCGAACAGCGCGACGGTGGCGCGGTTGCCGGCGTCGAAGCCTTCCAGTCGGGCCAGCGCCTCCTCCTGCATACCGGCCTCGATGCTGCGGCGCTCGCGGTTGAGCTTGTCGAGCTCCTGGGCGATGTTCATCGCGCGCCCGGGGTCGTCGGTGATCAGGCACTCGATGCCCAGGCTCATGTCCGACAGCCGGCCGGCGGCGTTGAGGCGCGGGCCGATCATGAAGCCGAGGTCCATGGTGCTGGCGCGCGCCGGGTCGCGTCCGGCGAGTCCGAACAGCGCGCGGATGCCGGGCTGCAGGCGGCCGGCGCGCATGCGGGCGAGGCCCTGCGCGACCAGGATGCGGTTGTTGCGGTCGAGCTTGACCACGTCGGCCACGGTGCCGAGCGCGACCAGATCGAGCAGCTCGGCGAGGTTGGGTTCCTTGGCGCCGGAAAAGGCGCCGCGCTCACGCAGCTCGGCGCGCAGCGCGAGCATGGTGTAGAACATCGCGCCCACGCCTGCCAGCGCCTTGCTCGGGAAGTCGCAGCCGGGCTGGTTGGGGTTCACGATCACGTCCGCCTCGGGCAGCACGTCGCCGGGCAGGTGGTGGTCGGTGATCACCGTGGCCATGCCGTGGGCGCGCGCGGCGGCGATGCCTTCGACGCTGGCGATGCCGTTGTCGACGGTGATCAGCACGTCGGGCTCGAGGCGCGCGGCGATCTCGACCATGGCCGGGGTGAGGCCGTAGCCGAGCGTGACGCGGTCGGGCACCAGGTAATGCACGTCGGCACCAAAGGCGCGCAGCGCGCGCATGCCAACCGCACACGCGGTGGCGCCGTCGCAGTCGTAGTCGGCGACGATGACCATGCGCGCGCCGGCCTCGATGGCGTCGGCGAGCAGGATCGCGGCCTCGGTGGTACCGGTGAGCGCCTCGGGCGGGAGCAGGTTCTTGAGGCTGGTGTCGAGCTCGTCGGCGCGGCGGATGCCGCGCGCGGCGTAGAGGCGGGCGAGCAGGGGATGCAGGCCGGCATCGGCGAGGCGGGCGAAGGCTTGCTGCGGGATGGCGCGAGGCTGGATTCGGGTCATCGGTAGAGGAACAGGGTTGTACGGGCGCCGTTCATGGGGATGCCGCCGTGTTCGCGGCTTGCGCCGCTCCTGCACGAGGGCGCGCGCGGCGGTTCATGTAGGAGCGCCGCGAGGCGCGAATGCGGCGCTCGATGCACGGCGGCGCTTGTCGAGCGGCCGTGTTCGCGGCTTGCGCCGCTCCTACCGGGGGCCATGGGCGGGTCCGGCGGTGTCGGGCATCTGCATCGGCACCGGAGCGATGGACTTCAGCAGTGCGTCGAAGCCGTAGGGCTTGCGCCAGAACTTCCAGCGCTCGCTGCGGCGCAGTTCGAGCTGCAGCGTACCGCGATCGCCGGGGGCGGTCAGGTGCAGGGTGTCGATGCGGCCGGTGCGGAAGGCTTCGGCGAGCGGGGCGAACCAGTCGCCCTCGAGCGCCTCGAGGCCGCTGCGCCAGGCATCGAGATCGAGTTGCTGGGCAGGTTTGCGCAGCACATCGAGGACCACCAGCGTGTCCTGGGCGAGCGCTGCGGCGGGATCTGGCGCACCCACCGAAACGCCTGCGGCGCGGGCGAGTCCGATGCCGATCGGATCGCTCGCCTGTACCTGGCGCGCAGGCGCCCGCGGCGACGTATCGAGCACACCTGCACCCCACAGCCACACGCTGTTGACCGCGCGCCGGCCGGCATCCTCGCGGGCTCGGCTGCGCGCGTGGTTGTGCAGCACGATCTGCGCCTCGTTCATGGTGCGCTGCCACAGGCGGGCGTCCTCGCCCTCGGGCAGGAAGTGCTTCACCGGCCGCCCGGTCACGTCGTCGAGCGGGTAGAGGGTGACAGCAGTCGGCCGATGCAGGCGGAGGTACCAGCGCGTGGGCGTGCACGCCTCGAAGCGGCCGAGGTCGGCGAAGATGCCGTTGAGCTCGGCAACCAGCTCGGCGCTCTCGGCAGGGTCCAGCTCCTCATCCGGAAACGCCTGCAGCAGCAGGTGCTCGCGTGCGAACGAGAGGTTGACCGGGTCGGCGCACAGCCAGTGGCTGCCCGGTTCGGGCGCTCGCGCATCGGCTTCGCCGAGGCGGCGCAGCATTGCCAGCGGCAGGGTGTCGCCATGCAGGCCGAAGAGTCGCGCGAGCTGGCGGTCGTAGGGCTCGAAGGCCGTCACCTGTCGTCGCCCGCGGCCGAGAAGGGTCGAGAGTCCGTCCAGCGCGAGCCCGGAGGCGGGGCCGAGCAGTGTTGCGGCGGGCCACAGCAGGCCGGGGATCAGGAGCTGGATCTGCATCGGGAACGCGTCCGTGGAAGCGCGCGAGTCTAGCACGCGCGGCCCGGCCGACCCGCCGCGCGAATCCCCGCGGTCGCAGGCGCTGCGGCTTGACAGGATACGGTCGAAGGGATTCAATTGATTCACATGGAGCAATCAGGTGATCACAATGTCTGCCAGCAAACCAAGCCCGTCCACCTGTGAGCCCGCCGTCCCTTACGCTGCGCGCGGCGCAGCGGGTGGCGTGAGGGGCGGGGCCAGCATCGAGCACTACCTGCACGCTGCGTCGGCGCTCGAGCGCGACCAAATGGTGCGCGAGGGCTTCGAGCCCGGCTCGCTCGATGCCTTCGCGCACCGCTTCGGGCGCAGCGGGCGCAGCCTGGCGCAGCTGCTGGGCATGGCGCCGGCCACCTACGACCGCCGTGTGCGCGAAGGCAAGCCGTTGTCACAGGACGACTCCGACCGCGTCGCCCGCCTCATCGACGTCGAGCGTGCGGCCACGCGGGTGTTCGGGGACGAAGCCGCCGCCCGCGAGTGGCTCGGCGCCCCCATCCCGGTGCTGGGCGGCGCGATCCCCATCGAACTGCTCGTCACCACGCCGGGCCACCAGGCGGTGATGAACGCCTTGCGCCGCATCATGGCCGGCACCGCCGCCTGATGGCCGCACGCACGGCCACGCTGTGGCGGCTGGCGCAGGACTGGGTAGACCTGGAAACCGGCGCGCTGCTGTGCGCCGCCGAGGATTTCGCCTGCGCGGGCAACGGCGCCGCCGCGGCCGGCGGACGCTGGAACAGCGTCGGCCGGCCGGTGATCTACCTGGCCGACAGCCTCGCCCTGGCGCAGCTCGAAAAGCGGGTGCACACCCCCATGCGCCCGCCGCGCGACCTGGCCGCGGTCGAAGCGATCGTGCCCGCCGCGGCCGTGGCCAGCGCCGAGGGCGTCGTGCTGCCGGACGACTGGGATGCGGACAACGTCGACTGGTCGGTGGGTAGCGCCGCGTCGCAGTGCATCGGCGACGACTGGCTGGCGCGCGGCACATCACTGCTGCTGCGTGTGCCGTCGGTGGTGGTGCCGGTGGGCTGGAACTACCTGCTCAACCCCGCGCACCCGGATGTGCGCCGGGTGAGGACGCGGCGTATCCAATACCGGCCCGATGCGCGGTTGTGGTGAAGGGGGTGCGAGCGGCGGGCGGGGAGTCCAATCGATCGACTCGGATCCGATCCGTTTTCCAGCAGAAATAAATCTTGACGCGCCTTGCCAGCGAGCGCCTGGCCGGCCTCAGCCCGGAAACCACCTGGCTGCGTTCCGGCGCACGCGGGCGCGCGCGTAACGATGCCGCACCCGCCCGCCTCGCCCGATACAATGGCGCCCATCATGCGCTCACATCCTGCCTCCAACGCCATGGTTTCCGTCGGCGAATCAACGGTTTCCAGCATCCTCTCCGGGGCCGCGCGCGGCCGCCGCGCCGCCCCCTTCCTGCCCATGTCGCGTGCCGAGATGGACGCGCTCGGCTGGGACGAGTGCGATGTCATCCTGGTCACCGGCGACGCCTACATCGACCACCCCAGCTTCGGGATGGCCCTCGTCGGACGCTTGCTCGAGGCGCACGGTTTCCGCGTCGGCATCCTCAGTCAGCCCGACTGGCACTCGGCTGAGCCCTTCCGCGCGCTGGGCAGGCCGCGGCTGTACTTCGGCATCACCGCGGGCAACATGGACTCGCTGGTCAATCGCTACACCTCCGACCGCAAGATCCGCTCCGACGATGCTTACACGCCCAACGCCGAGGCCGGCAAGCGCCCCGACCGCGCAGTGACGGTATACGCCCAACGCGCGCGCGAGGCCTATCCCGGCACGCCGATCGTGATCGGCAGCATCGAGGCCTCGCTGCGCCGCATCGCGCATTACGACTACTGGTCGGACAAGGTGCGGCGCTCGGTGCTGCCGGACTCGAAGGCCGACCTGCTGATCTATGGCAGCGCCGAGCGGGCACTGGTTGAACTTGCGCACCGCCTGGCCGCCGGCGAGCCGATCGGCAACATCCGCGACCTGCGCGGCACCGCCTTCATGGTGCCGCGCGGCTGGCTGCCCGGCGAGGGCTGGAGCGAGATCGACTCGACCGCAGTCGACACGCCTGGTTTGCTGATCCGCCATGCCGACCCCTACGCGATGACTCCCGCCAGCGGCGCGGAGACGAGCTGCACGCCCCGGCAGATTCCAGCCATTGGACCGTCCGGACAGGTGGTGGCCATGCACTTCGCGGCGCATCAGCGCATGCCGAAGCTCGACCGGTCGCGCAGCGCGATTCGCCTGCCGTTCTACGAGCAGGTGGCTTCCGACCCGCTGCTCTATGCCCATGCCTCGCGCGTCTTCCATCTCGAATCGAACCCCGGCAACGCGCGCGCGCTGATCCAGGGCCATGGTGAGCGCGATGTGTGGCTCAATCCACCGCCGATCCCGCTCAGGACGCCGGAAATGGATGGCGTCTTCGCCGCTCCGTTCCAGCGGCGGCCGCATCCGTCCTACGGCGAGGCAAAGATTCCCGCCTTCGAGATGATCCGCTTTTCGATCAAC
>JAEUNQ010000121.1 GCA_016790365.1 Thauera sp.
AGCAGCGATACGAAGAACTGCAACGCGAGCGCAGCATCGCTGCACTCAAACGCCGAGCCACCGCGCTCGGGTTCCAGATCAACCCCATCGGGGCAGCCGCATGAAAACCGCCCCGGCTAGTTTTGTTTCTTGAGAGCGAGCGGAGCGTGCAGTTCGTGCGCGATGGGGCAGGGGTGTGCTGCCTGTCCGCGCTCTTCGCACCGGTCGGCACTCCTGAAGCGAGCGGCATTGCATCTGCAGCGCGTCGCGAGGGGCTCACCACGACCCTCGCGCCTGCCGCTGTTCAAGAACGGACCGGCGAGCATTCCGGCCCCTTGTAGGAGCGGCGGCAGCCGCGAATACGGCGGTGCCGAGGCGATGATGCATGGCGGGGTGAACGCGGTGATCGGGTGCGCCGCAAGGCTTCAGGTGCCGACCACCGTCCAGTGGTTGTCCGGGGCGATCTCCACCGCCCAGCGCAGCAGCACGGGATCGCGCCGCGGGTGCCAGAATCCGAGACCGCGCGGCGAGCCGATCAGGCTCGCGTGGGTGCCTTCGAGCGGGAACTCGGCGAGGGCGCCCGCCTTGTTGAGTTCGGCGATCACCTCCAGGCGTTCGGGCGCCGCCGGGTGCCAGCGCGTCACGCGGTGACTGCGCTCGGCCGACAGGTAGAAACCGCCGTCCATCCCGGTGGCGATGTCGCCGCAGTAACCCGCGCCCACCGTCTCGCGGCTGGGGATCTCCAGGGTGTCGCCGTTCCACACCGCGAGGATGGGCGCTGCGGCGCGCTCGGCCGGGTCGTCGTGCTCGGCCTGCAGCGCCACGCCGACCAGCGCGCGCGCGCCCACGGCCGGTGTGGCGCCGAGCGCGAGGTGACGCAGGCTCAGACGCTTGTCTTTCAGCCACCACTGGCCGAGGCGCTCGCCGCTCGTCGGGTCGAGCCGGACCAGCGAGGAGTCCATGCGGTCGAGGTCGCGCTTGCGGTCGCCGGCGGCGCGCAGGATGCCGCCGTTTGCGACCACCAGCTTGCCTTCGGCGTCGAACAGCAGTTCGTGCGGCTCGATGCCGCGGGTGGAGAATTCCGCTTCCTTGCGCAAGCTGTCGCGCCGGCGCACGGCGATCCAGCCCTGGGTGGAGCCGGTCTCGGATTCGGTGGTGTACAGCCACTCGCCCGCGGGGTCGAAGACCGCGTGGCCATTGAGCGTGCGCCCGCTCTTCTCGTCCTCGAGCGCCTGGCGGGCGAGGACTTCGCCGTCGGCGGCGCAGCGCATCAGCCAGGGGCCGGGGCGGTTGGCGCAGACCAGGAAGCCGCCGTCGCGGTCGGGCAGCAGGCCGTGGACGCGGTCGGGAACCGCGACCGCGGTCTCGATGCGAGCGACGCCTTGCTGCCAGTCGGTTGCCAGGATGCCGACATAGTCGGTGCCGCCCTCCGCCTTCGCGCCGTTCGAGGCGCCATCGCGGCCGAGTTCGTGCAGGCTGCGCCAGGCGGCGATCAGGCGGATTTCGGGGAGCGCGCCGGGCGTGGCCGCGGCGGCGAACAGGGTGCGGGGCAGCAGGGCGAGCGAGAGGCCGCCGCCCAGCGTGCGCAGGAAGTCGCGTTTGTTCATCGGGGTGTTCCAGTGGAAACGACGGACCCGTCGGGGCCCGTCGATCGAGATGCTCGGATCAGAACTTGTATTCGCCGGTCAGGATGATCGCGCGGCCGGTGCCGGGGATGGCGAAGCCGCCCTGGTCATACACGGCGTCGTAGTACACCCGGTCGAAGATGTTCTTTACGTTGAGCCGCGTGGCCCAGCTCTTCTGCTCGTAGGCGAGCATCGCGTCCCAGCGTGCGTAGCCGGGCGCGGTGTTGGGCGAGAACTTGCCGTCGATGAAGTTGCTGTTCGCGTTGGCTGCGGTCGGCACGTAGGCGTAGCGGTCGCTCTTGGCTTCGACGCCGCCGCCGATCTTCCATCCGCCGCCGAGCGCGTAGGTCGACCACAGGTTGAAGGTGAGCTTGGGCGTGTTGCGCGGGCGCTGGCCTTCGAGGCGTGCGTCCGCGCCCGGAGCGACCTCGAGGATCTCCGCGTCCATCAGCGAGAAGCCGCTGAAGACCTCCCAGTTCGGTGTAACGCGCCCGGCCACTTCAAGCTCCAGACCGTCGGTGCGGCGCTTCCTGGTCAGGATCGCGGCGCTCGACTCGAGGTCGGTATTGCGCTCCCACTCCTTGTCGGCGCGGTACAGCGCGGCGCGCAGGGCGAGATCGCCTTCCATCAGCATCCACTTGGCGCCGAGCTCGGTGACCTTGCTACGCTCGGCCGGGAAGCTGCCGCCGGAAAGCTGGTAGAGGTCGGCGGTGGGGCTGAAGGAGTCGCTATAGCTGATGTAGTAGTGGGTGTACTCGGTCGGATGCCAGGACAGGCCGGTGCGGAGGCTGGTCTCGCTGAAGTCGAGCTGTGGCGAGTTGAGGCTGGAATATTCGGCGTCCAGCGAGTCGTGGCGTGCGCCCAGGGTCAGCTTCCAGTTCGGCACGAACTCGATCGTGTCCTGCGCGTAGAAGGCCAGGGTGTCGCCCTCGTAGGTGATCGCCGGCGCCGAGGTGAAGGCGCCCGGACGATAGAAGCGGCCCGCCCCGGGATCCAGATCCTGCAAGCCCCAGCGGCTGGAGTCCTCCTTGAGGTATTCGACGCCGGCGAGCAGCTCGTGCTTCATGCCGAAGAGTTCGGTACGTGCGGTGAGGTCGGATTGAAGGGTCAGGTTCTCGGTTTCGGTCTGGCGGACCTTCGGGCTCCCGGTGCTGCCGTCGAAGCTGGGGGCTGCCGTCCGGGTTGGAGCCTGCGCCCAGTACACGCGCTCGTAGCTCGCGTGGCGCAGCTGGGTGCGGATCTCGGCCTGCGAGGACAGCTTGTACTGGTGCACCAGCGAGCTCATCGAAGTGTCGCTGTCGTCGAAGGTGTTGTTGGTGCCCCAGAAGGTGTCGGCGGAGAAGTTCTTCGTCGGGCGCTTGGTCGCCGGATCGAAGGAGATACCGTAGTCCGGGTTGTCGCGCGTCTTCAGATAGTAGTGGTTGAAGGTGAACTCGTTGTCCGTGTACAGCCCGGTGACCAGGCTCAGGCCCACGCCCTCGCGGTGGATCTCGGGCTCGGCGCCGTCGGCGGGGTTGCTGCGCCAGCTGCCCTCGTCGCGCTTCATGACGTTCAGGCGCAGCGCGGTGGTGTCGCCGAGCTCCTTGTTGAAGTCGCCGGTGACCTCGCGGTAGTCGTCGATGCCGACGCTGCCGGTGATGCGGCCGCGGTTGCCGAGCAGCGGCGTCTTGGTGACCTGGTTGATCACGCCGCCCGCCTGGCCGCGGCCGAACAGCATCGCGGCCGAGCCGCGCAGCACGTCGATCTGCTCGAGGTTGAAGGTCTCGCGGTTGTACTGCGCCGTGTCGCGGATGCCGTCGAGGTACATGTCGCCGAAGGTGTAGAAGCCGCGCAGGTTCATGTTGTCGCCCGAGCGACCGCCTTCGGCGGCGTTGAACGACAGGCCCGAGACGTTGCGCAGCGCTTCCTTGAGGCTGCCGACCTGCTGCTCTTCCATCAGGCTGTTGGTCACCGTTGTGACCGCCTGCGGGATGTCGTGCGGGTCCTGCAGCACCTTGCCGACGCGGGTCGTGGTGGCACGGTGGCCGTCCTGCGGAGCAGCGTCCTCGGCAGCGTTGACGGTGACCGTCGGTAGCGTCTTGGTCGAGGAGGGGGTGGATTGCGCCTGCGCGCTCGCCGACAGGACGGCGAGCATGATCGCGCTCAGGGGCAGCAGCGGGCGGGTGGGGGCGTGCGCGGACCGCGCCGCGCCGGAACGAACGGCAGCTTTCATCGTGACTCTCTGGGGTATTGGATCGGGAAGTCGGTGCTGGCTGGCTTCCCGATCGACGGAGTGACGATGACCGTTTCAGGTGGCTGGCTGGGCGAGACGTTGCGAATTATGGTAAAAACGCGAATCGTTCGCAACAAGTTTTAACGAGTCCAGAAGATTTCCGGCTTGCGATCGCGACGTATTCGCTACTACAAGCGGCTCGCAGTTGCGGCCGCGGCTCAGCCGTCCGCCCGCCCCGCGCTCCACCCGCCGCCGAGCGCCTTGTACAGATTCACCGCATCGCCGAGGCGCGCCAGGCGCAACTGCGCCAGCTGATCCTGGGCGGAGAACAGGGTGCGCTGGGCGTCGAGCACCGTGAGCAGGCCGTCGGCGCCTTCGCGGTAGCGCAGCTCGGCCAGGCGCAGGCTGCGCTGGGCTTCGGTGAGGATCTCGCGCTGGGCGGATTCCTGATTGGCGTCGCGGGTCGCGTTGGCGAGCGCGTCCTCGACCTCCTTGAGGGCGACGAGGATGGCGCGGCGGTGGGTCTCGAGCAGCTCGCGCTGGCGGGAGCGCTGGATGTCCACGTCGGCGCGCAGGCGGCCGCCGTCGAAGATCTTCTGCACCACGCTGGCCGAGATCGACAGCGTGCGCGTGGTGTCGGCGAGCGACAGCAGCGCGGCGCTGCCCACCCCGGCGCCGGCCGACAGGCTGATGCTCGGGAGCAGCGCGGAGCGCGCGGCGGCGATGTTGGCGGCGGCTGTGGCGAGGCGGGCCTCGCTGGCGGCGAGGTCCGGGCGACGCAGCAGCAGCTCCGAGGGCAGGCCGGCGTCGACCACCGGCACCTGCAGCGCGGCCAGGCGCTCGTCGGTCGGGAAGTTGGCCTGCGGGTTGCGGCCGAGCAGGACGGCGAGCGCGCTGCGCGTCTGCCGCAGTTGTACTTCGAGCGGCTCGATCGCCTTGCGCTGGTTGAGCACCGTGGCGCGTTGCTGGCTCAGCTCGAGCGCCGACGCGGCGCCGTTGTCGTAGCGCGCCTGCACCACGCGCAGCACGCGCTCGGCGATGGCGAGGTTCTGGCGGGCGATCTCGAGGCGCTCCTGCAGCGCCAGGGCCTGGAACCAGGTGCTCGCCACGCTGGCGCTCATCGACAGGCGCGCGGCGTCGTGGTCGAAGCGGGTGGCGGCGAGGCTGGCGCGGCTGGCGTCGAAGCCCGCGGCGATGCGGCCCCAGAGGTCGAGCTCGTAGCTGGCGCCGAGGCTGAGGCTGGTGCTGTTCGTTTCGTTGCTGTCCACGTTGCGCGCGCCGCTGCCGGCGCTCAGGTCGAGCCCCGGGAGCAGCGAGGCCCCCGCCTGACGCAGCGCGAGCTCGGCCTGCACCACACGCTCGGCCTGGATGCGCAGGTCGGGGGCGGCGGCCAGCGCCTCGGCGACGAGGGCGTCGAGCGGCGCCGAGCCGAAGTCCCGCCACCAGGTGTCGTGGACGGGGGCGTTCGCCGCGGGCGCGCCGCCGGCTTCGGCCCACTGTGCGGGCAGGTCGAGGTCGGGGCGGACGATCGGTTCGGTGAGCGCGCAGCCGGCGGTGAGGGCGAGCAGCAGCAAGCCGGGGATCAGGCGGGCGTGCAGCAAGGCGCGGGCTTGCCCGCGAAAGCCGCGATTCAGGCCCGGACCCTGGCGCTCGAAATCGCGTTCTTCCAAGGCGTTGGCGCAGTATGTTTCTGGCAGAAGGCGCATGTACGAAGCCTATTCCGAAGCGAGCGCGACCACCGGGTCGAGCCGGGCAGCCTTGCGCGCGGGCAGGTAGCCGAACACCAGGCCGGTGAGGAAGGCGCAGCTGAAGGCCAGCACCACCGGCGTCAGCGAATACTGCACCGCGGTGCCGAAGGCCTCGATGATGGCGGCGGCGGCCAGGCCCACCGCGACCCCGATCAGGCCGCCCACCGCCGACACCACCAGGGCCTCGAGGAGGACCTGCTGCAGGATGTTGCGGGTGCGCGCGCCGGTGGCCATGCGGATGCCGATTTCGCGGGTGCGCTCGGTGACCGACACCAGCATGATGTTCATGACCCCGATGCCGCCGACCAGCAGCGAGATCGCCGCCACCGTGCCGAGCAGCACGGTGAGCGTATTCTGCGTCTCCGACACGGTGTCGATCACCGAGGCCATGTTGCGGATCTGGAAGTCTTCCACCCCGTGGCGGGCGAGCAGCAGGCCGTGCACCGCGGCCTGGGTGTCGTCGATCCGCCCGACGTCCTCGACCGCGATGGTCACGTTGCGCAGGAAGCGCTGGCCGGTGATGCGCAGGCTGGCGGTGGTGTAGGGCATGAAGACGATGTCGTCCTGGTCCTGCCCCCAGGGCGTGGCGCCCTTGGGTGTCATCACCCCCATGACCTGGAAGGGGATGTTGTTCACCAGGATGAACTCGCCCACCGCGTCGCGCCCCGGGAACAGCGCGCGCGCCACGGTCTGGCCGAGCACGGCGACGGTGGCGTAGCGCGCCTCGTCCTCGGCGCTGAAGAAGGTGCCGCTCGCCGGCGCCCAGTTGCGCGCCACGACGTAGTCGGCCGAGGTGCCGTTGACGCTGCTGCGGTGGTCGAGGTTGCCGGCGCGCAGCGTGATGGTGGCGCCTTGCTCGGGCACCGAGGCGAGCACGTTGGGCAACTCGGCGATGGCCTGCACGTCCTCGATCACCAGGGTGGCGGGGGCGTCGCGCCCGCGCGTGTTGGGCGCGCCCGGGCGCACGGTGAGCAGGTTGGTGCCCATCGCGCTGACCTGGTCGATCACCTTCTGCTTGGCGCCGTCGCCGATCGCCAGCATGGCGATCACCGAGGCGACGCCGATGACGATGCCGAGCAGGGTCAGGATGGTGCGGAAGAGGTTGGCACGCAGTGCGCGCAGTGCGGTGCGGGTGGCCTCCACCACGTCGGAGAGCGGCGAGCTGCGATCGACGTGGGGGGCGAAGTCGGGCTCCGGCGCCTGCGGCGGATGCGGTCCGGGGTCGTCGACGATGCGGCCGTCGCGGATCTCGATGATGCGCTGCGCCTGCTCGGCGACCTCGCGCTCGTGGGTGATGAGCACGATGGTGTGGCCGGCGGCGGAGAGCTCGGCGAGCAGCTTCATGACCTCGGCGCCGCTCCGGCTGTCGAGCGCGCCGGTGGGCTCATCGGCGAAGATGATGCGACCGCCGTTCATCAGCGCGCGCGCGATCGACACGCGCTGCTGCTGGCCGCCGGAGAGCTGGCCGGGGCGGTGGTGGATGCGCTCGCCGAGGCCGAGGCGGGCGAGCAGCTCCTCGGCGCGGGCGTGGCGCTCCTCGCGCGGCATGCCGGAATACACC
>JAEUNQ010000139.1 GCA_016790365.1 Thauera sp.
CGACTTCCTCGCCGGCAAGCAGAGCCCGGTGTTCTTCGGCTCGGGCATCAACAACTTCGGCGTGCAGGAGATCCTGCAGTCGCTGATCGACTGGGCGCCGCCGCCGCAGGCGCGCGATGGCGGCAGCCGCATGGTGCAGCCCGCCGAGCCCGCCTTCACCGGCTTCGTATTCAAGATCCAGGCCAACATGGACCCGAAGCACCGCGACCGCATCGCCTTCTTCCGCATCTGCTCGGGGCGCTACAGCACCGGCATGAAGGTGCGCCACGTGCGCGCCGGGCGCGAGATGAAGCTCGCCAACGTGCTCACCTTCATGGCCAACGAGCGCGTGATCATGGAGGACGGTGTCGCCGGCGACATCGTCGGCATCCACAACCACGGCCAGCTGCAGATCGGCGACACCCTGACCGAAGGCGAGAACCTCGGCTTCAAGGGCATCCCCTACTTCTCGCCCGAGATGTTCCGCGCCGCCCGCCTGCGCGATCCGCTCAAGTCCAAGCAGCTGCAGAAGGGCCTGCAGGAGCTGGGCGAGGAGGGTGCGATCCAGGTCTTCGAGCTCGAAGGCGGCCAGATGCTGCTCGGCGCGGTCGGCGTGCTGCAGTTCGAGATCGTCGCCCAGCGTCTGAAGGACGAGTACAAGGTCGATGCGATCTTCGAGCCCGCCGACATCCACACCGCGCGCTGGCTGACTTTCCCCGACGACGTCACCCGTCGCAACTTCGAGCGCGAGCAGGCGCTACGCCTGGGCAAGGACATCGACGGCAACCCGGTGTATCTCGCCTCCAGCCGCTACAACCTGGAAGTGACCGCTGAGAAGTGGCCCAAGGTCACCTTCCACGCCACGCGCGAGCATGGCGAAGTGCTAGGCTGAGCCGGACGGCGAACCGGGTCGCACGACCTGCGAAGGTCGCAGGACCCGGTGCAGCCGAACGGGTCCATCGACCTTTCGCCATGGACCAACCGTGTCGCACTTCATGACTCTAAAAAGACAAAAACACTAAAATCAAAGCTATTCATCCTACTCATGCCTCCTGGCAAAGGCAAAGGAATAGCCCATGTTCGGCAGACTGAAGGATCTCATTCGCGCCACGCTCCTGCTCACGGTGCTGGTCGCACAGAGCGTGTCGGCGCAGACCCAACCCTTGCGCATCTTCCACGTCATGAGCTTCGACTCGCCATGGCGATGGACGGATGGCCAGTTCGCCGGTTTCAAGGAAGGCCTTGGCGTGGTCGATGCCGAATACAAGGTCTTCCAGATGGACATCAAGCGCTACACCTCGAGCGAGGACAAGGCCGAGCGTGGCCGACTCGCGCGCGACATCATCGACACCTGGAAGCCCGACCTCGTCTATCTGTCGGACGATGCTGCGATCGAACACGTCGCCACCCACTATGGCACCAGCCCGCTGCCCTTCGTCTTCAGCGGTGCGAACAAGACCCTGGAAGAACACGCCCTGAGCGGCCGCTCCAACCTGACCGGCGTACTCGAGCGCGAGCACTTCGTCGAGTCGATCCGCTTGTTGCGCAACATGGTTCCGGGCGTGAAGCGCATCGCCGTGATCAGCGACCCCGCACCGCACTTCAAGCCGGTCATCGACCGCATCCATGCGGGCATGGCCAAGCTCGAAGGGGTGGAACTGGTGCGTGTCGATGTCCTCGAGCGTTACTCTGAATTCCAGGCGCGGGTGAAAGCCTACGAGCAGGAAGCCGATGCGGTCGTCTATCTGGGCATCTTCAATTTCAAGGACGACCAGGGCCAGCCCGTGCCCTACGAAGTCGTGCAGCGCTGGGTGGTCGAGAACAGCCGCCTGCCCGAGGTGAGCTTCTGGATCGATCGCATCCACTTCGGCGTGCTCGGTTCGGTCACCGTTTCCGAACGGGAGCAGGGCATCGCCGCAGGCAAGCTGGCGCGGGCCATCCTGGTCGATGGCGTCAAGCCTGCAGCCCTTCCTGTCGAACCGACGGTCAAGGGTCGCCCGGCGATCAACCTGGCGCGCGCGCGCGGCCTCGGCATCACCGTGCAGTCTTCCGAACTGCTGAGCGCGGAGGTCGTCACCGACTTCCAATGGACACGCACGCCAAAGTGAAACACAGCCTGCGCACCACCATCCTGCTCATCGCCACCATCGTGATGGTGGTGGCGATGGTGGTGAATGCACTCACCTCCAGCTATTTCTTCACGCAAAAGCAGACCGAGTCCCACCTGATGTGGGCGAGCGCGATCGCTCGAGTGCTCGGCGGGCAGCTCGAACGCATCCTGTTCCTCGGCATTCCGATCGGGGATCTCCAGGGCTTCGAGCGCCAGTGCGAGGAAGCCGTCGCGCGCAATGCCGACCTGTCCTACGCCTATGTGGTCTCGGAGCGCGGAGCCCTGCTGTTCCACAACGCCGAGACCGAAGGCATCACCCCGGAGGTGCCGCAGGCCGTGCTTGCCGCGATCACGAACGGCAGGTCGATCGTCGAGCACCTCGACGACGGCAGCCATGCGGTCACCGTGCCGGTCGTGGACCCGAGTGGCGTGAGAGTGGCGCACGTGGTCGTCGGCTTCCCGCATGAGGTCATCGCCGAGGCTCGAACCCGGCTGCTCACGCTCACCGTAGGCGTCGATCTGCTCGTCTTTACCCTGAGCATGCTCCTGCTGCTCCTAGCCCTGAGCCGCTTCGTGATCCGGCCGCTGACGAGCATCGTGCGCACCCTGGAGCACATCCGCCCGGGCGAGACGGGATACCCGCAACGCCTGGATGATCCTGGCAGCAAGGAACTCGACGTGGTGGCGCGCGCCTTCAACCGCCTCCTCGATCGCCTCGGCCAGCACGAGTCCGAGCTGGTCGCCGCCAAGGAAACCGCCGAACAAGCCAACCGCGCCAAGTCCGATTTCCTGGCGGTCATGAGCCACGAGATCCGCACGCCGATGCACGCCATGCTCGGCATGACCGAGATGATTGCCGAGACGTCACTCGACAACCGGCAGCGCTCGTACGTCAGCCGCCTGTTGCGCTCGGGCCGCACGCTGCTCTCGATCATCAACGACATCCTCGACTTCTCGCGCATCGACGCGAGGGAGACCGATCTGGAGGACATGCCCTTCGACCTGCGCGCGCCGTTCGCCGATGTGGTCGATACCTTGTCGGCCAGCGCCGAAGACAAGGGACTGTTGCTGAAGCTCGAATGCCCTGGCGTTCCACTCGGTGTGCGCGGCGATCCGGTTCGTCTCGGACAGGTTGCAATGAATCTCGTCAGCAACGCGATCAAGTTCACCGAACGCGGATCCGTCACGGTGAAGGTCGGCTATGTGGACTTCAAGAAACTCGACAGCGACACCCGCTCGCGGCTGCTGACGCTGGAAGTCATCGACACCGGAATCGGCATCTCACCCGAGGTCTGCGAACAGATCTTCAAACCCTTCTGCCAGGCGGACAACTCGATCACCCGGCGCTACGGCGGCAGCGGCCTTGGCCTGACGATCGTGGAACGCATCGTGCACATGATGCATGGGGAGATTTCGGTGCAGAGCAAGCCCGGCGAGGGCACATGCTTCACGGTGACCATACCTTTCACGGCGATGGATGTGCTTCCCGCCGAACAGACCATCTCCCCGACACCGTCGAATGCCGGCCTGGTCGGCGTGCGTGTCCTGCTCGTGGAGGACGATCCGGTGAATCAGGAGGTGGCCAACGCGATGCTCAAGGATTCCGGCGTGATCGTCACCATCGCGAACAATGGCGACGAAGCCGTCGAGCTCCTTTCGCGCGCTTCGTTCGATCTCGTGTTCATGGATTGCCATATGCCGGTCTGCGACGGATTCGAGGCGACCACCCGTATCCGCAAGGCGGAAGCCCCGGGCGAGCACCTCCCGATCATCGCACTCACCGCCGACATCCTTCCCGAGACGCGCCAGCGCTGCGGCAGCGTCGGCATGGACGATTTCCTGACCAAACCCTTCGCGCGGCACGTGATCCTGTCGACCATCCGGCGCTGGACCGCGAGAAGCATCGACAGCATCGCAGACGAACCTGCCGCACCGGTGCCCGACAGCGGGTCGCCCTTGTTCGACCCGGCACCGCTGGAGATGCTTGCCGGACTTGGGGATGGAAACGATGGCGGCCTGGTCGAGCACCTGCTCGAGCTGTTCCTGGGCGGGCTGGACGATCTGATCCAGGGCGTCGAGCAGGCGAAGGCGTCCGCCGACCCCGGCGCCTTGCGCACGCTTGCCCACCAGCTCAAGTCCAGCAGTGCCAATGTGGGCGCAGCGAGACTGTCGAGCTGCGCCGCAGCACTCGAAGCAGCGGCGCGCAATGACGCTCCGGCAGCCGAACAGGCGCAGCTTGCCGATGCGCTGATCGACTGCGCCGCCAGGACGGCTCCGATCATGCGCGAGCGTCTTCAAAGCGGCAGACAACGCAAGCCCGATGCCGACGACACCAAAGAGGACGTGGCCCCGCCGAACTAAGGAGCGGATACCGCGACCAGCCGGCGCGAAAAAGCCTCGACCTGCGCCCAATCGGTGAAGTCGGTGACCGAGCGCGGGTCGGTGGGACCGCCGGTGATCCACATGATCAGACGGATCATGTTGCGGTCGAAGAAGCCGTAGCGCGGATATTCGATCTTGCCGCCGAAGACCTCGACCTGCTGCGGCTGCCAGCGGATCTGGCTCAGGAACTTGCGCACGTAGGGGTTGGTGTCGGCCTGGCGCTTGTGCGGCTTGCGGCCGACGGCGTTGACCGAGAAGAAGGCGTTCGGCCGCGCTTCGATCGCCGCCTGATGGCGGTCGATGAAGGCCCTCACCGCAGGACGGTGGTGGCCGTAGCGGATGCTCGCGCCGATGACGACGCGGTCGCAGGCCTGAAGCTGTTCGGGCGTGGCCGACTCCACCTCGGCCAAGTCGGCCTCGTGACCGGATGCGCGCGCAATCTCCGCAATGCGCGCGCAGATCTCGAGCGTATGACCGTCGATGGTCGAATAGACGATCAGCACTCGCATGTCCGCTCCCTCCCGACCATCGTTCCTCCGGCCGATCAATTCCCGGTGACGATACCCTCGACCACCTTCTTGCCCTCCGAGTAGAGCGCGACCTGACCGTCCTCGAGCTCGAGGTTCATGCAGCCGGTGTTGCCCTTGAGCTTCCCGTCCAGCCATTCACGGCAATAGCGCGCCTGATCGTCCACCCACCAGCGCGCCTTCGCACCGGTGGTGTCGATGAGCGTGCCGTCGGTGCCGAACTTGAGCGTGTAGGCCGCCTCGGTGCGCAGATACACGCCGATGAAGGTGGCGCCGGTGAGCAGCTTCTCGACCGCGGCCTTGTCGGTCATGAAGTTCTGCGCCAGCGCGCCGGTGGAGGCGGTGGCGAGCGCCACGGTGGCAAGCAGGCTGCGGACGGTGTTCGAGGATTTTTGCATCGCTGTCTTCCTTTTGCGGGTATGGATCCGGGTGATCGATTGCAGAGGGTGTGATGAGGGCTGGATGGGCGCGGGCTCAGCCGCGCGCACCGAGGCGGCCAACCAGGCCGCGCAGGGTCTCCTGGAGGTCGGCCGGCATCACAACGATCTTGGCGCTGCCGGACTCGCCGAGCTTCTCGAGCGCGGCGATGTATTTCTCGCCGAGCAGGTACATCATCGGCCCGGCCTGGTCGCCGATGCCGGCGGTCACGCGGCGGATCGACTCGGCCGAGGCCTCAGCCAGCATCACCTGGGCGTTGGCGTCGCGCTTGGCGGATTCGAGCCGCGCCTCGGCCTCGAGGATGGCGGCCTGCTTGGCGCCCTCGGCCTTGGTCACCGCGGCCTTGCGCTCGCGCTCGGCGGCGGCCTGCAGCTCCATCGCGCGCTGCATGGATTCCGACGGCTTGATGTCCTGGATCTCGACCGACTTCACCGTCAGCCCCCAGTCCACCGCCTCGTCGGCGATGCTCTCGCGCAGCCGCGCCTTGATCTTGTCGCGCGAGGACAGCGCCTCGTCGAGCTCCATCTCGCCGACGATCGAACGCAAGGTCGTCATGATCAGGTTGCGGATCGCCTCGGAGAAGTCGGTCACGCCATACACCGCCTTGACCGGGTCGGTGACCTTCACGAAGGCGATCGCGTTGGTCAGGATTACCGCGTTGTCGCGGGTGATGACCTCCTGCTCCTGCACGTCGAGGATGATGTCCTTGGTCACGAGCTTGTAGGCGACGCGGTCGAGGTAGGGGATCAGGATGTTGAGCCCCGGGCGCAGCGTGGCGTGGTACTTGCCCAGGCGCTCGACCACCCACTCCTCGCCCTGCGCGACCAGGCGCACGCCCTTGGCGATCGTGATCACCACGAACACCAGCACCGCGATCGCGATCGCGAGTCCTTCCGACATGATCATCTGCTTGCCTTCATTTTCCTGGAATTCGGATCAGGCCTTCGTCACCTTGACATAGCTGCCTTCCACGCTGACCACCTTCACGCGCTCGCCGGCGGAGATCGCGGTCTCGGCCACGCAGGCCCATTCGTCCGCGCCCAGCAGCGGGCGCTGGAAGCGCACCTTGCCGCGCTCGAAGGGCGCCACCGCGCTCACCAGCAGGCCGACCTCGCCGATCACCTCGCCGGCGGCGGTACCGATCAGCGTCTTGAAGCGCGAGCGCCGCGCCACGCTGAACCAGAGCACGGTCATCGCCATCGAGGCGATGATCCACGCCGCGATCTGCTTCGACAGCTCCAGGTCCGGCACCGCGAGCAGCACGAAGCCGGTGAGCATCGCGCCGAGCCCGAACCAGATGATGAAGAAGGAAGGCAGGGCGAGCTCGAGCAGGACCAGCGCGATGCCGGCGATCTCCCAATGCCACCATTCGAGGAACAGCGTGTCGTTCATGACCGGACTTTAGCGCAGCTCGCCCGCGAGCGGGTTCGCAAGCGCTGATCGGCTCCTGTGCAAGGTTTATCGGGCGGTGGGAAAGCTGTGTCCGCAGGGGGCAGGAGATTGTGGATAAGTGACGAATGCGGCGACGGGGGTTTTTTCATCCACAAACCGTCCTTGCCTGAAACGTCGATCGTGCACCGGGTTTTACCTGATGCAACACGATGATTTTTCGTTGGAAAAGATGCTTGTCCACAGAATTGGGGCGTACATGATCTTTATGATCTTTTAAATCTTTAAATTCTGTGTACACCAAGAAGCGAACCTCTGCCGGCGCTCCTGCATCGACACCCAGGCTCCCGTAGGGCCGTGTAGGAGCGCCGCGAGGCGCGAATGACGCCTGCGGCGTTCAGAACGGCGGGTCGTCCGCGGCGACGAGGTTCGCGGCCGGCTTGTCCGCCTGCAGGCGCGGCAGCTCGGCGCTCACTCCCCCCGTTTCCGCCGGCGTGCCCGCCAGTTCGCCGCCCAGCGCGACCACGACCGCCGGCAGCAGGTGGGCGAGCTCGCCGGTCATCAGCGCGAACTCGGCGTTGAACAGCGCCTCGGCGTCGTCCTTGTCGGCTTCGCCCACCTGGTCGCGCACGATGTCGAGGAAATCGAGGCGCTTGATCTCGAGTTTCTCGGTCCGCACGAAGCTGATGCGGTCGTCGAAGGTCAGCGCCAGGCGGGTCGGCAGCTTGCCGGCCTCCAGGTGGCCCTTGACGTCGTCCCCTTCGAGCGGATGGCGCGCATAACGCACCGCGGCCTTGTCCTCGGCCACCGAACGCAGCTCGCAGTCCTGGTCGATGGTGAAGCCGTCGGGGGCCTCGCCACCGGCCAGCCAGTCGGCCATCGCCGACGTCGGCGACAGCTCGGTGCGCAGCAGGGTCAGCGGGAAGCTGTCGAGCGTGTGGCGCAGCTGCTCGAGCATGTCCTCGGCCTTGCTCTGGCTGGCTGCATCCACCACCAGCCAGCCGTTGATCGGGTCGATCCAGGCGAACATGCGTCGCCGGCGGGTAAAGGCGCGCGGCATCAGCTCCTGCGTCACCTGCTCGCGCAGCTCCTTCAACTGCTTGCGGCCGAGCTTGAAGCCCTGCTGCTCGGCCAGCTCCTCGGCGCGCTCATCGGCCTCCTGCTTGACCACGGAGGACGGCAGCAGGCGGTGCTCGAAGCCCAGGCACACCAGCCACTGGCCACCGACAGCATGCACCAGCACCTCGTTGCCCAGCGGCGACAGCCAGCCGCGGCTCTCCATGTCCTGGCTGCCGCAGGGGTGGAAAGGCTTCTTCGCGAGCTGCTCCTCGAGCCGCTCGGCGCTCATGTCCCAGTTCGCGGGAAGGCGATAGACCTGCAGATTCTTGAACCACATAAGGCATTGTTTCCTGTTGGTGAAGATGAAATCGACGCCGCGACCCCGACTGTGACGAGCGTGCGAAGCGCTCGTGAGACGGCCATCGGAAGCGGCATGGTCCGGGATGGACGATGCGCGGGAGCAGGCATTCATGGGAATGGACTTGCCGCCGGAAAGGGTATTTCGTCGGGCGTTGTGCGCGGGCAAGGTCCCCTCGCCGCAGCAGGTCCGCAGCAGCGGTGTGCCGATCCCGCGCAGCGCCTACTGCGCGAGCCCGCCGGACTCGGCGATCATGCGGATGATTCGCACGGTGTCGAGGTCGGACTGATGGTAGGCCGAGCGCACGAACTCGGCGTAGCGCGCGTCCTCGCCCTGATCGGGCAGCGAGGTGTGGTAGGCGAAACGGAGGAAGAGCGCGCCGGGCTCGGGCTCCTCGATGGTGATGGTCAGGCTGCCGCCGGCATGCTGCGCGTTGGCTTCCGACTCGAAGCGGATCCAGCGCAGGGTGTCGAAGCTCACCCGGTCGCGGATCACCGCATGGCCGAAGTGCAGGTCGCGCACCAGGCTGTCCTCGCCGCGCTCGACGACGTGGCAGGCCTCGAGGCCGGGCAGGAAGGCGCGCGCATCCTCGGCGCGGCACAGCAGGCCGAACCACAGCTCTTCGCGGGTGAGCGGGGTCAGCAGCGGGTTGGCGAGATCATTGACCTCGATCAGGTGTTCGAATTTCAAGTGCATCTCCTGAGCGGGCAGGGCGGCAGTTTACCCCGCTCGCCCCTCGGCCGGCACTACAAGGGTGGGGCCGATCGGGCATGAGGAGCCAGCGCCTCGATCTTGCCGACAGGCTTGCCCTGCTAACATGCGTCCCATGCAACTCGAACGCCTCCTCCATGCCCAGGGCTTCGGCAGCCGCAAGGAATGCCGCGCCCTCATCCGTGCCGGCTACGTCAGCGTCGCCGGTGAAGTCTGCGACGACCCCAATGCCGACTTCGACCCCGGCAGCCACGATGGTTCGCCCGGGCTCGAATTCGCGGTCGATGACCAGCCCTGGCGTTTCCGCACCCGGGCCTACGTGGTCCTGCACAAGCCCGCGGGCTACGAGTGCTCGCAGAAGCCGACCTTCCACCCCTCCGTCTTTACCTTGCTGCCGCCGCAGCTGCTCGCCCGCGGCGTGCAGTGCGTAGGCCGGCTCGACCAGGACACCACCGGGCTGCTGCTGCTCTCCGACGACGGCCAGTTCATCCACCAGTGGAGCTCGGGCAAGAAGCGCACGCCCAAGGTCTATGAGGTGACCCTCAAGCATGCGGTGGAGCAGGATTTCGCCGACCAGCTGGTGGCCGGAGTCGAGCTCCACGACGAACCCGCCCCGATCGCGGCGGCGGCCTGCGAGCGGATGAGCCCGACCACGCTGCGGCTGACCATCTGCGAGGGCAAGTATCACCAGGTCAAGCGCATGGTCGGCGCGGCGGGCAACCGCGTCGAGGCGCTGCACCGCAGCCGGGTGGGCGGGCTCGAGCTGCCGACCGGGCTGGCACCGGGCCAATGGCGCTGGCTGGAGGCGGAAGACCTGGCCCGTCTGGCCGATTACGCCGACCCGGAAGCCTGAGCGCTACCCCGCCGACAGCACGCGACGGATCTCCTGCGCGAGCGCGGCCAACCGCGAAGGCAGCTGGCGGGCTTCCTCATGCACGTTGCGGCTGTTCGCGGCTTGCGCCGCTCCTACACATGGCCCCGGACATGCAACGCGCCGCTGTAAGAGCGGCGCAAGCCGCGAATGCGGCAGGCGAAGCCGTTAAGCGGGTCGATTGCCCGCAAGCCCTGTTCGTGACTCTCAAGAAACAAAACTAGCCGGGGCGGTTTTCATGCGGCTGCCCCGATGGGGTTGATCTGGAACCCGAGCGCGGTGGCTCGGCGTTTGAGTGCAGCGATGCTGCGCTCGCGTTGCAGTTCTTCGTATCGCTGCTGCC
>JAEUNQ010000153.1 GCA_016790365.1 Thauera sp.
ATGCCGCTGGTCGAGCTGATCCCGACCGCCGCCACCGATCCCGTGCTGCTCGATGGCCTCGAAGCCTGGCTGACCACCCGCCTGGGCAAGAGCATCGTGCGCGCCAAGGACACGCCCAACTTCGTCGCCAACCGCGTCGGCGTGTTCTCGATCCTCGCCGTGCTGCACCACACTGCCCGCCTCGGGCTGGCCTTCGACGAGGTGGACCTGCTCACCGGCCCGCGCATCGGCCGCCCCAAGAGCGCGACCTTCCGCACCGCGGACGTGGTCGGCCTCGACACCCTGGTGCATGTGCTTGGCACCATGCAGGCGACCCTGCCGAACGACCCCTGGCACGCGCACTTCCGCACGCCCGAGTGGCTGCAGGCGCTGATCGCCAAGGGCGCGCTCGGGCAGAAGACCAAGTGCGGCATCTACCGCAAGCAGGGCAAGCAGATCCAGGTGCTCGACCTGCACCTGCAGGACTACCGCGAGAGCGGCGGCGAGATCCTCCCCGAGGTTGTCGAGATCCTCAAGCTGAGGAGCCCGGCGGAGAAGTTCGCTCAGCTCGCTGCGCATCCGCATCCGCAGGCGCAGTTCCTGTGGTCGATCTTCCGCGACGTGTTCCACTACTGCGCAGTGCATCTGGGCGACATCGCCGACAACGCACGCGACATCGACCTGGCCATGCGCTGGGGCTTCGGCTGGGCACAGGGGCCGTTCGAGACCTGGCAGGCCGCGGGCTGGAAGGCGGTGGCCGAGATGGTGCGCGACGACATCGCGCACGGCCGCGCCATGTCCGACGTTCCGCTGCCCGCGTGGGTGTTCGAGCGCGCGGGTGTGCATGCGCCGGCCGGCTCCTACAGCGCGGCCGAGGACACCCTGAAGCCGCGCTCCGCGCTGCCGGTGTATCCGCGCCAGCTCTACCCCGACCGCGTGCTCGGCGAGGCGCCGGACGATCGCGGCGAGACCCTGTGGGAAAACGCAGGCGTGCGCCTGTGGCGGCGCGCCGACCAGGATGCGCGCATCGGCATCGTGTCGATCATCTCCAAGATGCACGCGGTGGGCGAGGAGGTCATGGACGGCCTGCTCGAGGCGATCGCGCGCGCCGAGACGGAACTCGACGGCCTGGTGATCTGGCAGCCGGCGCCCTTCGCCGTCGGCGCCAACCTGCAGCAGGTGGGCGAGGCCTGCCGCGCGGGTCAGTTCGACCTGCTCGAGAAGATGGTGGCCAAGTTCCAGCGCACCTCGATGAGGATCAAGCACGCGCAGGTGCCGGTGGTGGCCGCGGTGCAGGGCATGGCGTTGGGCGGCGGTTGCGAGTTCGTGATGCACGCCGCGCACCGGGTGTTCGCGCTCGAGAGCTACGTCGGCCTGGTCGAGGCGGGCGTGGGCCTGATCCCGGCGGGCGGCGGCAGCAAGGAGTTCGCGCTACAGGCGCATGCGCTGGCGCAGCGCGCGGCCGGCGGCGACGTCTTTCCCTACATCCAGAACGCCTTCCAGACCATCGCCATGGCGACG
>JAEUNQ010000158.1 GCA_016790365.1 Thauera sp.
TCATGGACTTCCCGATCCGCATCGACCGCGATGCGCTCACGCTCGGCTACGCCGGGGTGTATGGCTCCTTCCTGCTGTTCGCCAAGCGCGCCGAGAAGAAGTACGGCGTGCCGGCGCGCGAGATCCTGGTCGAGATGGGCAAGCGCGGCATGGTCGGCGGCCAGGAAGACATGATCGAGGACACCGCGCTGAATCTGGCGCGGGCACGCCAGGCAGCGCAGGCCCGAGCATGACGACGGAGGCCGTGGCCACACCCGCCACCGTTTCGCCGTGGCGCAGCCATGGCCTGCTGCTCCTGCTGGCGATGATGTACGCGGACAACTTCGTCGGCCGGCAGATCGTTGCCGTGATGATCGAACCGATCAAGCACGAGTTCGGCGCCAGCGATACATCGATGGGCTTGATTTCCGGCCTTGCGTTCGCCGCCGTCTTCGCCGTGCTCGGCCTCCCCGCGGGACGCCTGGCCGATCGCCTGCCACGTATCGGCCTGCTGGCCGTGTCGTGCCTTTTTTGGGGCATCGCGACCATCCTGTGCGGGCTCACCGGCAGCTTCATGTTGCTGGTGCTGGCACGCATGGCAGTAGCGGTCGCCGAAGCACCTGCCGCCCCCACCGCCCTGTCGTTGATCGCGGACCTTTACCCTCCGCAACGACGAGCCTTTGCGATCAGCGTGTTCACGGCGGCGCCCACCTTTGCCGCGATCATCGCGCTCAGCCTCGGCGCCTGGCTGGTCGGTACCTACGGTTGGCGTACAAGCTTCATCCTCGTTGGCCTGCCGGCCCTGCTGATCGGCGCCCTGCTCGCACTCTTCGGCCGCGAGCCCCGGCGCGGGCGCTGGGATGGTGCGAGCAGCCAGGCTTCTCCGCTGGACATGCGGTCGACGGTCAAGGCACTGTGGGCAGAGCAGGCTGTCCGCTACCTCATCCTGGCGAGCGCGACGGCCACCATGGGCGGCACGGCATTCGGCATGTGGAACGCGACCTTCCTCGTCCGCTCCCACGGTCTCGCGCTACAACACGCTGGCCTGCCGACCGGACTCATCGGCGGCACCTGCGCCGGCTTTGGCGTGATGTTCGCGGGCTGGCTGGTCGACCGGGGGGGAGATCGCGGCGCCCACTGGCGCCTGCGCATCCCGCTCGCAGGGCACCTGGTCGGCCTGCTGTCATTGGCCGTATACCTCTTCTGGCCCCTGGACATCCTGATGGTGATCGGCGGTGTTCCCATCCCTGAAGCCATGCTGTGGTGCGGATTGCACAGCTTCGTCTCGGTCTGGTGGCTCGGGCCTTCGTTCGCGTTGCTGACCACACTCACAGGCCCCCGCAATCGGGCCGTCGCCCTCGCCCTGCAGACCTTGCTGAGCACCCTGCTCGGCGTCGGCGTTGGACCGGTGCTGACCGGGCTGCTCAGCGACTTCCTGCAGCCGGCGTTCGGCAACGAGGCCTTGCGCCACGCGCTGCTGCTGAGCTGCTGCACGGCAGGCGCTGCGATCGTCCTGCTCGACCGCCTCCGCCGCCACCTGAACCGCGGAGGACGAGCGGCGACGGCAGCTGACGCCGATGCGCGATCGGTCGGCGCCCCAATGCGCTGAGCACTGGACTGCGGACGCGGCGCAGCCACTCGTCCGCAGCACCGTGCCTCAGGCCTTCGGCTTCGCCATCACCTGCTCGGCGAAGTGCTCGTCGATCGTGGCCCCCCGGTTGATGAGCTGACGGTAGGCGACGAAGTCGATCGTATCCTTGCCGGTGATCTTCCTCGAATCGAAGGCGTTGAAGCCGAGCCAGGCCTCGTTGTTCATGTTGGCCGCGAGCCAATGTCGCTGCGCCTGCTTCTGCTGGTCCCAGAAGAATTTCTTCTTGCCACGGATGCCGTCGATGGAGTTCATCAGACAGTGGGGGAACAGATTGGTGAAGCGCCAGATCAAGGCATCGACTTCCTTGTCGAGGAGGCTGAAATCGGTCTCGCACCGGGCGATCAGCGCCTCCGCCTCCGCCACCCCTTCGCCGCTCACCATCTCGCCGTAGACGACCTCGCCGTCTTCCACCCAAGTATCGGTCCGGACCAGCGGGTTGCGGATCCAGGCGCCATCCTTCCTGAGCACCGGGACGACCTTGGAGATCATTCCCTTCTGCTTCATCTTGTACGCACTCCACAGCTCGCACGAGACGCAGTTGTAGATCGCGTCCTCCATCGACAGGAACCAGGGCAGGAAGTCCGTCGATCCGCCGACGGGCGCGCTGCCGTGCTTCGGCCCCGCCTGGCCATATACGGCCATGTCGGACGAGATGGTGATGTCCGTGGCCATGCCGATCTCCTGGCCACCGGCGACACGCATGCCGTTGACACGGCAGATCACCGGCTTCTTGCAGTTCAGGATCGAATCCACCATCCCGACGAAGAGATCGATGTAATCCCCGTATTCGGTCGGGCGGCGCGCATAGTAGGACGCGTACTCGGCGGTGTTGCCACCACTGCACCACGCCTTGTCGCCAGCGGCCGCAAACACGACGGCAACGACACTCCGATCCGACGAAGCACGCTGGAAGGCCGCAATCACGCCCTTGACCATCTCCGTCGTATACGAGTTGTACTGCCGGGGATTGTTCAGGATGACCCAGGCGGAATGCAGGCCCTCCACCATCGTGCCGTCCGGCGCCGTCACCGGCCTCTTCTCGTACACGACCGACGGTGCCTCGGCGTCGAAGTGCTCGTCACCGATCAGCGAATGATCCTTCAGCTCGTTGTCCCTGCGAAGAAAATCGAGTCCCATCTGTCCACCCCATGCCCTGTGAAGTTTGTACGTTGATTTCACTGACCGACCGGTCAGCCAATCCAATGTGACAAACGTCGTCGCGTGGCGCATCACCCAAATGAACGATGAAGTTCCAGGCTCAGCGCCCGCCGGCTTGCTTGCGACCGGGAGGAGGTTTTGGCCCCGGCCGCACTCGCACTGCTCGCAGCGCAGGGCATCCGCCCCGTTCGAGCCGGAACGCCAGCGATCTGCGGCGAGCCATCCGCGAGCGACGTCGTCATCACGATATGCTCGGCCGATGCGGATGGGCGCTGCCCGCATCGAGCGGCCATGCCGCTGCACGCCCATTGGGCGGTTCATGACCCGCTCCGGCGTCACTTCTTCGCCCATCGCGAAGACCGCGAATTGCTCGATGTCTACCACATCCTGCGCGCCCGCATCGAACGCCTGCTTCCCCTGCTGCTGGCGGGAGTGGAGCAGGACCGCCTGCACCTCGGGCGCGAACTCGAGCGGATCGGTCGCTTCCTTCCCTGACACGGGTTTCAGGCCAGGCGGGGCGCATCGGAAAACATTTACTTACATTTCGCTTTTTAGCGCACGCCGAGCCATGTGCCACGTTTCAGAGTGAATCGCGGAAAAGCCCGGTCGCCTCCCGATCGGCATTCCGCACCAGGCAACGCCGTCCCCCCCAGGCTCCGGCCTCGAAGCGAGGTTATCTTGGCGTCGCATCAAGGAATCCTGTCGGCCCTGCGTGCTTTGCGGGAACGCCTGGCGATCCGCATGGCCGCACGCCTCGGTGGCAACCCGCAGGTCGAGATCCTCGGCTCCCAGACGCTCGCCGGCAAGCCGCAGGCCAACACCGACACGCTGGGGATCTACCTGCATCGCATCTCGGTCGATCCGTTCAGCCGCAACCGCCACCTTCCGCCGCAGCCGGGCCGCCATCTGCCCCGCCCGGAACTTCCGGTCAATCTGCACCTGCTGCTGGTCGCGTGGTGCACCCACACCGAACAGGAGATCGAGTACCTCGCCGCCGCGATCCAGATCGTCGGCGGCGGGCTCGTGCTCGAGAGCGCCGACATGAGCCTCGCCGATCCGGACTGGGGATCGGACGACGTCGTGCAGGTGCTCCCGGAGGAGATGAGCACCGAGGATCTGATGCGGCTGTGGGACAGTCTTCCGGACGACTATCGACTGTCGGCCCCCTACCTGATCAAGACCGTGCGCCTTGCGCCCGACCTCGAACGCGAAGAGGGACCCGCGGTGAAGACCCTGGTCTTCCCGATGAGCGCACCCGACGGGAGCCCGCAATGATCGTCGAGACCCTGGTACTGCACGCCAGCGACTTCATCGAATGGGAAGATGCGAGCGGCGCACAGGGCGGCGCGCGGCGCGCGCTGTCCGCACGAACCCTGCGCATCCGCCTCGACCATGCGCCCGCCGACCTGGACCTGATCCACAAGGACAGCGGAACGGCGCTATGGCGGCGCATGCCGGCCGAACTCCGCCAGGTGATCGACGGTGCAGCGGATACGACCGCACTGAAAGCGCCGGACGAGCCGCTCTATCCGCTCGACGGAGAGGTGGTCGACCCGGCGGGGCACTTCCTGCCACGGCGTTTCTCGCTGCATGCGGGTCGTCGCACGGGTCACAGGTTGCGGCTGTACCGCTCCCCGCTCGGGACCCGCTTCGGCCGCGCGGGGGGGCTGATCGGCCGCACCGCGCTCGAGGACGGTACGCCCGTGCCCTGGGCGGTGCTCGCGCTACGCGTCACGCCGCCGCTCGCCGCCCCCTTCGATTTCATCGCCCAAAGCGACGCCCACGGCGAATTCCGCATCTCGCTCGAGCGCCTCCCGGCGCTCACCAAGGACGCGCCGGCGACCACCTACCCCGCTGTCCTCGAGCTGCGCGCCGCACCGGAGGGCAACGACCCCGACGCACTCCCCGGCGTGGGGATCCGAGGCGGCGGGGCGACGGAATACGAGGCCCAACTCATCGTGGAGATCGCGCCCGGGCGCATCTCCACCCTGGTCAGCCCGGGACGGGACGCCCTCGTCCTGCGGTTTCCCTGAACCACCGCGTTCGCTGGCATCACCGGCACCAAAGGAGAAGCGACATGCCCGAGTACCTTGCTCCAGGCGTCTTCGTCGAAGAGACGAGCTTCCGCAACAAGTCGATCGAGGGGGTCGGGACCAGCGTCGCCGCGCTGGTGGGTCCCACCCGCTGCGGACCGCTCCGCGGCCTCCCCGAGGTACTGACGAGCTACGCGGATTTCGAACGCATTTTCGGCGACGCGCAGGACCTCGTGTTCGGCGCGGACGGCGAGGCCGTGCTCAACCACACGGCACACGCCGCGCGGGCCTTCTTCGACAACGGCGGCAAGCAGCTCTTCGTCGCCCGCGTCGTGCAGGGCATCAACGGTCTCGGTCCGGACGCGGACGGTGTCTGGCCGGGCGCGGCGGTGAAGGCCGACTCCGGCAACACGGTCAAGTTCTTCAGCCGCTTTCCCGGAAGGATGGGTCAGTACACGCTCGAACTGCGCTGGCGTGACAGTGAGAACCTCCTGCGCAGCGAGACCCCCAAGGTCGCCAGCCCGGGCCAGCTCTATTTCCTCGAGGCCAGGGGCGTGCCTCTCGCCGCCAAGGCCGCCGGCCCGATCGACGATGCGGCCTTTCCGGTCGACATCCAGGCCATCGTGAGGCTCGACGGCACGAACCTGGCGATCCAGAACGGGCGTGCCACGATCGTGTCGATGGCCGACGACGAGAATCCGGCAGCGCTCGCTGCCGACCGGATCACCAGCCTGGTCCCGGCGCAACTCCCCGCGAGCGCGAGGCTGACCCGCATCTTCGTGCGACCGCCCGCATCGGGTCCGCTCGCCGCAGGCACCAGCGCCGAACTGCGGCTCGCCCAGCCGACCGCGATCTCCGCCTTCACCGGCGGCGCCGGCTGGGGAAACCTGAGGGCCCTGCGCGGGACCCTCGATGCGGCAGGCGAGACGTTCACGGTCACGGCGGATCCGGTCCTGAATCCCGGAGTCGCCACGCCGATCACCCTTCCCCTCGCAGCGCTCGCCGCGGCACCGGGTGCGGCGAGCGCGGTCTTCGTGCTGCGCAGCTTCGACCTCGACGTGCGCAACGGGGGCAAGGACGGCGAGGTGATCCGTACCTACACCGGCTTGAGCACCGCGCCAGCGGGGCCGGCGAGCCTCCCCATCCGCCTCCCGGTCACGCCCGACCGTCGCGCCGAGGCGCTCAGCTCCCCGGTCGCCTGCGTGCTTGCCGCGGACGCCACCGGCGACGCCATCCTCACCGCGCTGCTGGCGATCTGCGACCCCGGAGCACTCAATCCGGGCGAGACCTCGCTCGACGAACCGCGCTACCTGATCGAACTCGCCGGCGGCAGCGACGGCAACGAGCCCACCTCGACCGACTATGCCGGCGAGAGCGACGAGACGCGGGGCAGCACCGGCCTGAAGGCACTCGAGGACGTCGAGGACATCTCCATCGTGATGACGCCCGCCGCTGCGAGCAGCGCCGAAGACGACCACAAGGGGGTCGTCATGGAGGTGCAGAAGCACTGCAGGCGCATGCGCTACCGCATGGGCATCGTCGACGCCCGCTCCGGACAGAGCATCGGCGAGCTCCGCACCTTTGCAGGCAACTTCGACGACTCCCGGCTCGCGATCTACCACCCCTGGGTGGTGATCCCGGATCCGACCGGGACCCGGCGCGACATCACCGT
Source organism: Thauera sp. (assembly GCA_016790365.1). Taxonomy (GTDB): domain Bacteria; phylum Pseudomonadota; class Gammaproteobacteria; order Burkholderiales; family Rhodocyclaceae; genus Thauera. The sequence continues at coordinate 6,494 of JAEUNQ010000158.1, forward strand.
TCCACCCGCCGGCTTCATCGCCGGCGTCTATGCGCGCACCGACGTCGACCGCGGCGTGCACAAGGCGCCGGCGAACGAGATCGTGATGGGCGCGCTGCGCTTCGACCAGCAGATCAACGCCTTCCAGCAGGAGCTCCTCAACCCGAACGGGATCAACTGCCTGCGTTCCTTCGCCGGGCGCGGCCACCGGGTGTGGGGTGGGCGCACGCTCTCCAGCGATCCCGAATGGAAGTACGTCAACGTGCGGCGCTACTTCCTCTACCTCGAGCGCTCGATCGAGAAGTCCACCCAGTGGGCGGTATTCGAGCCGAACGGCGAGGCGCTGTGGGCCAACATCCGTTCCAGCGTCGAGGACTTCCTGTTTGCGGAGTGGCGCAACGGCCGCCTCCTCGGTGCCACTCCGAAGGAAGCCTTCTTCGTGCGCTGCGACCGCTCGACGATGACGCAGAACGACATCGACAACGGCCGCATGGTTTGCCTCGTCGGCGTGGCCGCGCTCAAGCCCGCCGAGTTCGTCATCTTCCGCATCGGCCAGAAGACTGCCGACGCCTGAGACAAGGAGAGATCGTCATGGCCGTGTTTCGCGAAACCCCGTATTCGGCATTCAACTTCCTCGTCGACCTCGAACCGGGACAGGGCGAGGAGGTGCAGGCCGGCTTCTCCGAGGTCTCGGGCCTCAACGCCGAGATCACGGTCGCCGAGTACCGTGCCGGAAACGACCGCGTGAATTACGTGCGCAAGGTCCCGGGCATCCACAAGGCGGGCGACGTGACCCTCAAGCGCGGCGTCATCGGCGCGCAGAACCTCTACGAGTGGCTGGAACTGGGGCGCAGCGGCAAGATCGCTCAGGTCAAGCGCGACATCGTCGTCAAGCTGCAGTCCGAGGACCGCGGCGGCATCGTGGTGAGCTGGAAGCTGCGCGGCGCGATGCCGATCAAGTGGACCGGCCCGACGCTCACCGCCAAGGGCGGTGGCGACATCGCGATCGAGGAACTGGTCCTCTCGGTCGAGACCATCGAGCAGGAGTGAGGCGGTGCTGCTCGCCGACAAGCGCATCGAGCTGGATGCACGACCCGCCGCGCGGCGGCTGGCGCCGGTCGAGGTCGTCATGATCGGGCATTGCCCCTCGCTCGACGGGCGCGCGCGCTGGGACCGACTCGCACGCGACCCTACCCTGCTCGGCGAGATCGCGGCCCTCGGCTTCGACGCCGAGGTCGGACGCCTGCGCGCACTCGCGGCGGGCGGGACCCCGACCTCCGTGGAGGACGAAGCTTTGCTCGGCCTGTACCGGCTGCCGATCCCGATCCGCTCGCTCGCTCACTTCCAGGTGCTCTTCCCCGAGGCCTTCACCGTCGGCTGCAGCTACCGCAGCACTCTGGCGGGCGATGCGGCCTGGCTGCCGATCGCCGTGCAGGATTTCTTCGCCGCCGAGGCGCGGGGCTTCGAGGACGCCCGCGCGCTCTGGGTGATCCGGGTGCCCGAAGCCGCAGGCGTGGCCGCTTTCCTGCCACGCGCCGACGCGACGCTGACCGAACCCGCCGAGCTGGGCGCCTTCGAACGGGCACTGCTGGTCGAACGTGCCGGCGTGCTCGCGCTCCCCGACCTCGAGCGGCTTCTGGTCCCCCACGCCCTCCCCGATATCCCGCGCATGCGCCTGGACAACCCCGAGGCCGTGTTCCTGCCCTGCGGCACCGAAGTCGACGATACGCATCGCGAGCGCCGCCACTCGCGCGAGCTCCCGCCCGCGGAGGCACCGCTCTCGCCCGCCGAGCTCGTTCCGCCGATCCTGCGCGCGTTGGCGCGGCTGCGTCCCGACATGCAGTGCCTGCTGACCCTGCCGCTGGATCAGCGCCCGCAGGACGAGCTGCCCTCGCCCGCTCGCGGCTTCCTCGAGCACGTCGCCCGCATCGTCGGCGCAGCGGGCGCCGAACCCGGCAGCGATGCCGCGAACGCTCCGCACGCCGAGCTCGCCGGCAAGCTGCGCCACCTGCAGCTACTGTGGCCCTACCTGCGTGGCGAGGACCGTCCGCTCGCCTCGGCCTGCGGGCTGATCGCCGGCATGCAGGCCGGGGTCTCGCTCCGGCAGGGCCCCTGGCGCTCGATCGCCGGGCGCCCGCTGCCCGGCAGGGCGCTGCCATGGCCGCCGCCGACGCAGCAGAGGGCTGCCGCACTGCGCGAGTCGCCGGGTGCGACGGTGGTCCTGACGCGTGCAGGCAGGCTGCAGGTGGACGACGAGGCGCTGTGCGCCCCCTGCCTGCCCGTGGCCGACCTGCGGAGCATGACGAAGGCCCAACGCGAGCTGGAACACTGGCGTTCAGCCGAGCTGATGCGCTTCATTGGCTGGCTGAGACGCGAACTGCGGGCGTTGGGCGAGCGACTGCTGTTCGACACCGACCCGCGCGACCCGCGGCCCGAGCTCGCCCTGCGCAGCTTCTTCGGGCGCCTGCACGAGGCTGGCGCCTTGCGCGGCGCGCAGCCCGAGCACGCGTACCGCATCCGCGAGTTGCCCACGGTCGACTCCGCAATCGCGTTCGAGATCGAGGTGGCCCCCGCCTACCCGATCGATCGCCTGCGCCTGACCTTCCTGCACGACCGCCACGCTGCCGTGACGGAAACCCGGATCGAGACGATCGATGACTGACTCCGCCGGCGAGTTCATCCCCTTCCGCTTCCGCGTCGCGCTGTACGACGGCGAGGGAGGCCGCTTGCTGTGCCGCGGCGCCTTCAGCGAGGTCAGCGGCCTGGAGGCCACGATGGCGCCCAAGGCCCTGAGGGAAGGCGGGCGCAACTGGGGCGAGGTGCAGCTCGCCGGCCCCACGAGCTTCGCGCCCGTGATCCTCAAGCGCGGCATCACCGAGGTGGCGGACCTGTGGACCTGGTTCGACGTGAGCACGCGCCAGTCCAACCACGCCTTGCGCCTGTCCGGCACGATCGACGTCTATCACCCCCACGACCCCGACAAACCGCTGCTGCGCTGGCGGATCACGAACGCCCTGCCGACGCGCTTCAAGGGTCCCGACCTGTCCTCGACCGCGAGCCAGGTCGCGATCGAGGAGCTGCAGCTGGTGCATGAGGGGCTGGAGCTCGAACGCGGTTGAATGGAGACGACGACATGCCTGCCCCGCAGATCGCCCGCGCCAAGCTGATCCCGATGAACGGAGATCAGGTCGAGACCGACGAATCGAAGCACATCGACGTCCAGTTCAATCCTGCGACGCTGCGCGTGACCCTGTCGAACACGCTGAAGGCCGACAACCGAGCCGGCAGCGGCGGTAGCGGCGCGGCGGCGCAATACATCGACAAGAGCGAATCGACCCTCGCGGTCGAGCTCGTGTTCGACACCAGCGTCGCCGCCCGGCTCGGCTCCGATACCCGGGCGAATCGCGAGACGGTCGCCGCCGACAGCGACGTGAGGGCACTCACCAAACGCATCGCCGAAACCTTCATGAAGCCGCAGGACGCCGGGTCGAACCGCCCCCGGGCCCCCGGGCGCTGCCGATTCCAGTGGGGCAGCTTTCAGTTCACCGGAATGCTCTCGAGCTACTCGGAGACCCTCGACTTTTTCGCGCCCGAGGGCATCCCGCTGCGCGCCACCCTGGCCCTCACCTTCAAGGAGGACCGCTACCAGTTCGCGCTCGACCCCACGGTACGCGCAGAAGGGCGCCCGATGCCCGGCTTCGCTGCCGGAGGTGAGGGCCGCGACGCGGCGAGTGCTGCACAGTCCGCCGGCCGCGACCCGCGCGACTGGCGCGCCATCGCCGAGCTCAACCGCCTCGACAATCCGCGCTTCACCGCTCCGGGCGCCTTGCTGATTCCGACCGGAGGCTCCTGATGCCGCTGATCATCGACGAACTCGTCGCCGAGGTGCAGGCCGAGTCGAACCCCGCACAGACTCCGGCGACCGAGGCCCGGCCGCCCGCCGGCCCGCCCGGCGACACCCTGCTCGACCTGCTGGCCCTGGCCCGCGAACGGGAGGCTCGCCTTGCCATCGACTAGCGCTGCGCTTCTCAGCGTACGTCCGCGCATCCGCGTGGATGGCGACGATCGTCCCGCGCTCGGTACCGCAGTGCAGGCGCTATCGGTGCACCTGCCCGCGAGCGGCATGGCGAGCGCGGAGACGCGCGTGGTCAACTGGGCGACAGGCACGGGCGCAGCGCCGGATTTCGCCTTCCAGGACCTGCGCCTCGGCAGCCGCATCGAGATCCTCCTCGGCGAAACCGCCCGCAGCGCAGTCTTCGCCGGCGAGATCACCGCGCTGGAGGAGCGCTACGGCGACGGCGCGCCGCAGCTGGTGATCCTCGCCGAGGATCCGCTGCACCGCCTCGCGCGCCGGCGCGCAAGCCGGGTGTTCGAGAACCGCGGCCTCGCCGAGGTCGTCCGTGCGATCGCCGGCGACGCCGGACTGCAGGCCGACGTCGGCCTCGAGGCGGGTAGCGCGGACTGGCTGCAGCATAACGAGAGCGACCTCGCCTTCCTGCTGCGCTTGCTGGGTCCGCACGACATCCCGCTGCGCATGCAGGACGGACGCCTGCGCGCGCGCGCCGAGGAAGCAGACCCGAACCCCATCCGCATCGACGCCGGAACGAACGCGCGCCGCATCCGCATCATCGCCGACCTCAACCAGCAGCCGAGGGAAGTGCTCGCACACGGCTACAACCTCGTAACCGACTCGAGCACCCAGGGCAGCAGCGCCGCACTCGCACCCGCGCCCGCAGGACGGAGCGCCGCGACGACGCTGGCGGAACTCGGCTGGGAAGGGCGCTCGCCGCGTCCCCACCCCTTCCCGCGCACCCAGGCCGAGGCCGACTCGATCGCGCGTGGCGCCTTCCGCCGCGATGCACGGCGCTTCCTCCACGGCGAGATCGTGTGCACCGGCACGCCCGAGCTGGGTGTCGGACGCGAGCTCGAGCTCGGCGGAGTATCGCCGCGGCTCGCCGGACGCTACCGCATCGCCGAGTGCTGGCACCACTTCGACAACACCCAGGGCCTGTCGACACGACTGCGTGTCGAGCGGCCGGACTGGATCCCCTGAGGAAGCGCCCGCCATGTCGCGCCATAGCCCAGGCCCGCTGCAGGAACTGCACCTCGGCGTCGTCCTCGACAACGACGACCCGGAGGAACGCGGTCGCGTGAAGCTGCGCCTGGCGGCAACCGGCCTGGAGGCCTGGGCCGCCGTGATGGTGCCGGGCGCGGGCAGCGGCTATGGCGTCAGCCTGCTGCCACGCGTGGGCGAACAGGTCGTGGCCGCCTTCGTCGGTCCCGACCTGCCGATCGTGCTCGGTGCGGTGTGGAGCGGCGGCGCCAGCCAGCCCGCCGACGCGCGCCCGGTCGACGAACGCTACCTCGTGCAGAGCCCGGCCGGCCTCAAGGTCCTGCTCGACGACCGTCAGCCGAGCGTGACGATCGAGACCCCGGCCGGAAACCGCCTCGTGATCACCGACCAGGGCGGCGGCAAGGTCACGATCGAACAGGGCGGCGAGCGGGTGGACATCTCGCCGGGCAACGTCAGGATCGCCGGCTCCGGGATCGTCAGCATCGAAGCCGCCCAGGTCACGATCTCCGCAGGCCTCGTCAAGGTCGACGCCGGCATGAGCAAGTTCTCCGGCGTGGTGCAGTGCGACACGCTGATCACCAACACGGTGGTGTCCACGAGCTATTCGCCGGGAGCGGGGAACCTATGGTGAGCATCGATTCCGCCCTGCGGGCCGAGCGCCCGATGCGTCCAGGCCGCAGCGCTCCCTTCGCGGCGACCCACCAGCCGCAGGTCGTCGCCCCCTTCTTCGCCGGCAAAGGCGAGGGGCTGACCCTGCACCGCTACTTCGACGAGGACTTCGTCGCACGTTTTCTCAACGACGCCCAGGCCGGCCGGCTCACCGGCACTGCAGCGCAGCCGTGGTTCCACAGCGACCGGTTCGGCCGTTTCAGCGCGGAGCCGACCCTGCGCCTGCCCCTGCATCGCTGCTTCTACCTCGTCTGCGCCGAGGTTCGCTGCGTGGCCGGGGGCAGCCCGGCCTTCGATCCGCGCAAGATCCTCGGCGCCAGCCTCGTGGTCCGCCGGGTGGCGGCCGACGGCACGGCGCAGCGCTGGATGATCTCCGACGGCCAGCCGTTGGGCTGGCGCGACGGCAGGATCCCCGATCACGACCCCGACGACGTTCACCGCGTCGCCGCCCGCGGGCTGCTGCCGGCGCGCTTCCCCGAGCCACCCTATTCAGGGGAGGAGGTCGTCCCCCTGCACACGCTCCTGGTGAGCCGCCGCGACGCGCGCGGAGTGGCGCGCAAGCACACGCTGCTGTGGGGCTACCTTCCGCTCTCGGGCAGCGCCCGCCAGCAGGTCGACGCGCCGCTGCCGCTGCCCGAGGGCGACGAGGCCCCCGACTTCGGGCTCGAGCATGCGTGGCCGCTCGGCAGCCGCGGCGCGAAGGACTGGGCGGACGGCGACGGCCTCGTCGTCACCGAGGGCGTCGCCAGCGCGGCCTTCATCGAAGTCCTGCAGACCCTGCTCACGCAGTTCCGCGTGGACGATGCCGGCGACCCCGACAACGCCGGCCTGCGCAAGCTGCTCGGAAAAGTGCGCTTCCACCACTTCGAGGTACGCCTCGTCGAGGGCGAAGACTTCCCGCAGCTTGTTCCGGTGTTCGGCGACAGCGTGCTCGAGTGGCTGGATCGCAGCGCGCCGGCACTGGTCGAGCTCTTCGCCCGTATCGGCCGCGGCGAGCCGGTTGCGGGTGGAGCCCGCCTGCCCGACGGCGCGGGCGGAAGCCGCACGGACCGCCTGCTGCTCTCCGAACAGGAAGCCGAGAACCTGCGCAGCCTGGTCGGACTGCGCCTGGCACGCGCCCAGGTGCGCTTCGACGACGGCCTGCCGATGCCGCGCTACGGCCAGGGCGACGAAGACCGCTTCATCTCCCTGCCCTTCATCCGCTGGCGGGACGAGTGCGGTTGCGAGCGCGTCGCCTGGGGTCCGGCCAGCCACGTGTTCCGTGTAGCGTCGCCCTTCGACCCGGAGGCGCAGCGTCCGACCACGGTGGTCCTGCCCGCGCTCGACGATCTCAAGCACGGGCTTCCGCGCGGGGTGGCGATGCTCGCGCCGAAGTCGCTCGCCGACGTGCTGCGCAAGATCAGCCCGAATGCCGACATGAAGGGCGACGGTCCCGGCAACCGCAGCGGCGCGTGCTGGAGCTTCAGCTTCAGCCTGCCCGCGATCACGCTGTGCGCGACCATGCTGCTGATGGTCGTGATCAACCTGCTGAACCTCTTCCTCGGCTGGCTGCCGCGGGTGTTCCTCGCGCTGCCGCGCCTGTGCCTGAAGGCGCTCCGGGGCAAGTGAGACGAACGAGGAGACCGCGATGCCGACCCCGGAATCCCTGCTGACAAGCTTTCCCCTCCTCGCCAGCCCGGTCGCGGACGGCCGCCAGCACTGGCAGACCGGCAACGCGAGCGTGCGCGAAGTGATGCTCAACATCCTGCTGACCCGCCCCGGCGAGCGCCTGATGCGCCCCGAGTTCGGTGCCGGCATCCGCAGCTTCATCCACCACCCCAACAACGAGACCACGCGCGCGCTGATCGCCGATGCCGCGCTGCGCGCGCTGCGGCGCTGGGAGCCGCGCGTGAGCATCGAGTCGGTACGCGCCGTGGCCGACCCCGAGCGCCTCTCGCAGGTGAACCTCGAGGTGCGCTACCGGCTGCTCGCCGACGACCGGCGCGAGACGCTGGAACTGGCGCTGGACCTGGGATGAGCGCCATGGACGACGCACGCCGACCGATCGCCTCCACTCCGGCTCGACGCCGCCGGGCGAAGGGTGCCGCCTTCGCCTCCGCCCGCGGCGCAGCCGAATCCTGAGGGAACCGAACAAATGTCGCCACCGAAGCCGTTCCCCGTCCCCGACCTCGACGACCGCCGCTTCGACGAGCTCGTCGCCGAACTGCAGGCACGCCTGGCGCGCCACGTGCCGGAGCTCGCCCCGCTGGCGCCCGGAGATCCGGTGTTCGCGCTGGTGGATCTGTTCGCCTGGCTCACCGAGACCATCCTCTACCGGGCCAACCGCATTCCGGACCGCCAGCGCCAGGCCTTCCTGAACCTGCTGCAGATCCCGCTGCGCCCGGCGCGCCCGGCAAGCGGCATCGTCAGCGTCGACGCGAGCGGGTTTGCGCTGCCGCTGCCGATTCCGCCCGAGGCGCTGCTCAAGGCGGGGACGACGAGCTTCTCGACCGTCGGCGAGGTGCAGCCGACCCCGCTTTCGCTGCGCATCGTCGTCAAGCGCAGGCTCGACGAGGCCGCGCTCGCCGCCGAGGGCATCAGCCTCGACCAGTTGCGTGCACAGTACGACGTCGAGCCGGCCGCGTTCCGACCGCTCACGCTGCAGCCCGGACGCGACCGGCCGAGCGCCGCCGGAACCTGCGACGGTGCCCTGCACCTGGCCATCTGCCTGGCCAGGCCGGCCCCCGCGGCGCAGGCCGAGCGCGTGCGCCGGGCTCTCGCCGGCATCCTGCTCAACGTCGGGCTTGCACCCGAGACGGAGCTCGAAGGCGTGCTCGCCACCGGCCTGCGCGCCCGCAAGCTGGCGTGGGAGCTCGCATGGTGGCCCGACCCCGAGGATGCGCCGCAGACGGTGCGGTACCTCCCGCTCGAAGTCGTCGCCGACAGTTCGGCGGGGGGGCGCAGGACCGGCGTCGCTCGCCTTCGCCTGCCGCGCGACGCGGAGATGCTGCGCGCGACGAGCGCCCTCGACCCTCAGTTCGCTGGCCTCGGCGACACGCCGCCCGAGCCGCCCGCCGACCTCCGCCCGGACCAGCTCCTGTTCTGGCTGCGCCTGTCCTGCGCGGAGGAGCCCGACCTCGCGCTCGGCTACCTCGGCCTCAACGCGGTCGAAGTGATCGGCCAGGGGATCGCGCGCGACATCGTGCTCGGCGCGGGCAATGGCCGTCCCGACCAGCGCCTCGAACTGCCGGACCCGGACGTGGATGAGCGCAGCGTCGAGATCGAAGTGGAGGTCCGGCGCGCCTTTCAGCGCTGGGAGCGGGTCGCCCATTTCGCCGGCAGCGGTCCCGAGGACACCGTCTTCGTCGTCGACCCCGCCGACCGCAGCGTGCATTTCGGCGACGGCGTCCGCGGCATGCGTCCGCCCGCCGGAGCCCGCATCCGTGCCGCGTCCTACCGCCACGGCGGCGGCAGCGGCGGAAACCTTCCGCCCGGCAGCATCCGGGAGCTCCATGGCGCCAGCGAAAGGCTCGTGCTGCGCCACGAGTGGCCAACCCGCGGCGGCGTCGACGCGGAGGCGCTCGACGAGGCCGAGCGCCGCATCCCGGCCTTCCTGTCCCATCGCGACCGTGCGGTCACGGCCGAGGACTTCGCCGTGCTCGCACGCGACAACCCGATCAACCCGGTCGCGCGCGCCGAGGCAGTGGCGGGCTTCTTCCCCGGCGCGAGCCTTGCGGCGGTGCGCCGCAACGTGCCCGGCGCCGTCAGCGTGTTCGTGATGCCGCCTGCACCGCAGGCGATGGCGGCCGCGCCGCGTCCGAACGCCGGACTGCTCGCGGACCTGCACGAGTATCTGTCGGCGCGTTGCATGCTCGGCACCGAACTCTACGTGCTGTCGCCTCGTTTCGTGCCGGTCGCCGTCTCGCTGTCGCTCGAGGTCGTCGATCCATCGAGCGAGCAGCACGTCCATGCGGAAGTGGAACGCGCCCTGCTGCGCTACCTGTGGGCCTTGCCGCCGGGCGGCCCGCGTGGTTCGGGCTGGCCGCGCGGCAAGGCGGTCGAGATCAACGAGCTGCGCACCCAGGCCGGGCGCGTCGGGGGCGTCGAGGCGGTCAATGCGCTGCGCCTGTTCTACCGGACGAGGGAACAGGACCCGCCGAGCTGGCGCGAGCTCACCGGGGCACAGGCGCTCTCGCTGCTCGACTTCGAGCTTCCCGAGCTGATGGCGGTCGCCATCCGCCCCGGCGAGGATCGCCCGGCACCGCCGCGCGGCTTCGGACCGGAGGCGGGGCCGGCAACGGACGGCCCGCGCCCCGTGCCGGTACCGGTGATTCCGGACCTGTGCTGATCGAGGCCACGTCCATGAACAGCAACGGCACCCGCTTCCTGCTCCTCGACGGTGCGACCGACTTCCACAACACGAGCCGGCAATGCACCTGGGACGCTGAGCAGCGCGCGTTCACGCTGACCCGCCAGGACGCGCCCCGCCTGCCGCGGCTCGCGGCTGCGCGCGTGCGCGAGCGCCTGCTCGCGGCGACCCCGTGGATGCTGGACGACCACGGCCAGCTCGGTCGCCTCTCGGATGACGGCCTGCGCCTCGAGTGCGCGCCGTCCTGGCCGCCGCAGGCCTGGCAGCCTGTGCTCGCCGCCCTCGACGACGCGCAAGCCGGGGCACCCGCGCTCGAGGCACTGGTGCTCGACCCGGTCGATGCTCCCGCCGGCCGCTTCACCGACCTCGCCTTCGGGGGTAGCGGCCTGGTCGCGCTGCCATGGAGCGACGGCGGCACGCGGCACGGCCTCACCGCGGTGCATCTGCGCCGGCGCTGGCAGACCCGCTGCGCGCTGCCCTTCGCGGCGCGGCGCGCATGGGTCGAGGCCACCACCGACGGCGACCGCGTGTGGCTGCTCGGCGAGACGCAGCTGGGTCTCGCCCTGGGTGCCCCCCTGCCGCAGCCCTACCCCGGCCGCCCCGAGCGCTTCGAGCCGCTGCAGGCCAATCCCGCTCCACTGCGCCTGGCATGGACGCAGCCCCTGCCACCGCACCGCGGGCTGCTCGGACTGTGTGCCGACGAGGAACATCTCTTCGTGCTCGGCGAGACCCCGGAAAGCACGGCGGACGCCCCGCGCATGCAGATCTTCATGCGTGCGCTCGGCGCCGCGCCCGGGGAGGGCTTCCGCATCCGGCGCCTGCCGGACGGGCTGCCGCTCGCGACCGACCTCGCCGCAGCCGGCCAAGGCCGCCTCCTGCTCCTGCTGCCTTTCGAAGAGGGTGCGGAACATGGAATGCGCCGCGACTGCCCGCTCGTCTGCGTGCGCGAGGACGCGCCCGCCGCCGAGTGGGTGCCCGAGCGCTGGCCGCGTCGTTCCGCCGCTGCGCTACCCGCCGCGGACCGCTTCGTGCAGCACCGCGACCGCCGGCCGCAGACCCTGGGCGCCAACGGCCCGGTGCGCCTCTACCGGCTCGCGCAGGCGCGCTTCGCACCCACCGGCACGGTCACCTTGAGCGCACCACTCGACTCGACGATGCCGGACACGCTGTGGGACCGCATCTTCATCGACGCCTGCATTCCCCCCGGCTGCCGGATCGACTTCGCCGTGCAGGCGGGCGACGACCGCGAGCACCTCCCCGCGCAATGGATCGCACAGCCACAGCCGGTGCTGACCAAGGCGCCGTCGGAGCTGCCCTTCGCGCGCGGGCGTGCGCCCCGAGGCGGCGATCACGCAGGCCGGGCCGGCCTGTTCGAGCTGCTGATCCAGCGCGACAGCGGCGCGGTGCGCGAGGTGCGCGGGCGCTACCTGCGCCTGCGCATCACGATGCACGGCGACGGCCGCCACAGCCCGGCGATCTTCGCCCTGCGCGTGCAGTACCCGCGCTTCTCGTGGCAGACGCACTACCTCCCGGAGCATTTCCAGCAGCAGGAGCGTCCGCTCGCGTCGGCAGGGCCCGACCCCGCGGAGGCGAACGGCGCCGATTTCCGCGAGCGCCTGCTGGCGAGCCTCGAGGGCCTGCTGACCCCGATCGAGGACCGCATCGCCGCAGCCGAGATCCTGCTCGACCCCGCGGTCACGCCGGCGGCGCACCTGCCCGGCCTCGCCGCGATGCTCGGCACCACGCTGCCGCCCCATTGGCCCGAGGCGCGCTGCCGGCGCTGGCTGGGCGCGCAGGGCACGCTCCAGCAGACCCACGGCAGCTACCGCGGCCTGCTGCTCGCGCTCGACATCCTTACCGACGGCGCGGTGGCGAGCGGTGCGGTGATCCCGGTCGAGCACTTCCGCCTGCGCCGCACGATGGCGACCATCCTCGGTGTGGACATGGACGACCGCGACCACCCGCTGACCCTGGGTACCGGCCTTTCCGGCAACAGCATCGTGGGCGACAGCCTGATCCTGTCCGACGACCTGGCCCGCGAGTTCCTCGCCCTCTTCGCTCCGGAGGTCGCCGAAGCGAAGGGCGAGGCCGCAGTGGTCGAGCGCTTCTTCGACGAAGCCGCGCGGCGCCTCACGGTGATCCTGCACGGACCGGCGCGACGGCTCGCGGCGGTCGTGCGGGACGCCCTGCCCGCCCTCGTGCCGGCGACCGTACAGTGGGCGATCCGCGGCAGCGAGCACCCCTTCGTGCCGGGCCTGTCGCCGCTGCTGGGCATCGACACCTGGCTGGAAACCTCGCCACCGTCACGGCGCGCGGTACTCGACCGCACGCGGCTGGGTCGTGGCGACCTGCTGCACAACCCGGTCGCCCTCGACCCCGAGCGCGCCGCACCGATCGACGCGACCGTCCGCGACGCACCGTGAACGACAACACAGGAGAAGGGCCATGAGCGAGCCCGACGACAAGCGCGACACGAGCCTCGCCAGCGACAGCCGCTTCGGGGAGGCGCTGAGGCGTGTGAATTACGCACCAGGCATGTTGCTCGGCATCGAGGCGACACGTGCCGAGCAGGACTACCACCGCCGCCGCACCACCCGCCACGGCTACTGGCTGCATGGCGCCGGCACGGTCGCGGGCCTGCGCGTGGGCCTGCAGTCGAGGGACCCCGGCAACGACACCGAGAACGTGCGCGTGCGCCTCGTGGTGAGCCCGGGGATCGGCGTCGACGGCCTCGGGCGCGAACTGAGCGTGGCCGAGCCCTACTGCGTCGACCTCGGCGCCTGGCTCACCGCCCAGCACGACGACCCCGAGCGCTGGAACGCGCTGATCCGGGACGGCTACGCCGCGGACGACAACCTGCTCTGGCTGAAGGTCACGATGCGCTACCAGGACTGCGCGAGCGGCCTGCAGCCGGTGCTCGCGACCGCGGCCAACGCGGGCACCGACCCGGTGCAGCCCAGCCGCGTCGCCGACTGCGTGCTGTTCGAGCTCGTCGCCGAGCGCCCCGCCGACGCCCCGGACGAGGAGCACCTCTTTGCTGCCCACGCACGCATCCGCCCCTACGCCGAGATCGAGGACGGCCTGGGCGCGCACGAACGCGCCCGGGTCGACGCCGCCACCGGCGGTGCGCGCGAGCAGCTCGAACTCGGTGCCCGCCTGCTGCATTCGCTCGGCGACGACAACCAGGCCCTGGTCGCGCGCCAGGCCTTCCTGACCGACCCGGCGGCACTCGCACGCACCCTGCTCGCGCGCATCGCGATCCGTCTCGCGCCACCCGCGCCCGATCCCGACCTGATCGTCAATCCGCGCCGCATCGAGATCGACAACCTCGTGCGCCCCTTCCTCTTCAACGCCGTCGCGCTCGCTCGCCTGATCCGCGCCTAAGGAACCGCCATGGCCAACATCCACTTCACCCCGCTCCGGATCGGCACGAGCAACTCTGCCGGCGAGCGCATCTCCAGCGTCGACCCCCTGCTGTCGCGCACGAACTACTTCGACGGCCAGCTCCTGAAGGCGGCCGACCTCAATCGCGACCAGATCTACCTCGACGAACGGCTGCTCGAGCTCGGCCAGGTCTTCGGCGCCGGCATCGTGCGCGGCCTGGAGCCCAGCCTGCATTCCGGTCACCTGCTCGAGATCTCTCCCGGGATCGCGATCGCACCCTCGGGCCGCGTGCTGCAGCTCTCGAACACCGTGCTGAGGATCGACCTGCTCGACAGCGGCCTGATCGCGACCCTCAACGACGGCCGCATCCGCAGCCCCGCGCGCGGCCTCCATGCCCTCGCGCTGACCCACACCCAGGTCGTCGATGGCGTCGCAGAGGCCTTCCCCAAGGACCTCTCCACGCCACGCGCCCCCCATGTCGCGGCCTGGGCCGAGGGCGTCGAGCTGCGCCTGATGCCGCTGCCGCTGCCGCTGCCGCGCCAGGACGAGATCGCCGTGCGCGCCGGCCTCGCGCGCGAGCTGCTCTCCGGCGGCGAGCGCCTCGCCCTGCCCTCGGACGACGCCGTCGCGCTCGGCCTCATCGCGGTCGAGCGCGGGCGGATCCTTTGGCTCGACCGCGGGCTGCTGCGCCGGCCGCAGCGTCCGCTCAACACCCCCGACGCAATCCAGCGCGACCTCGCCGTGCACTACCAGGAGCTGATGCAGGCCGTGCTCGCCGCACGCCGCAGCGCCGGCCTGCGCGGCGCCTTCGCGGCCAGCCAGTACTTCCGGGTGCTGCCCCCCTGGGGGCCGCTGCCGCAGGAGGCCATCGACCCGGTCGGCGGCAGCCAGCAGTTCTTCCCGCACGATTACGAGGTCGCCATCGCACCGGTGCGGCGCAGCGAGCTCTCCGCCGTGCTCGCCGACTCCACCCGGCTCGCACCGATCGACCTCGAACGCGACGCCGACTGCGACGTGATGGTGCTCGTGCCGATGAGCGACGGCGCCTTCGCGCTGCGCGCCCGCCAGCTCGAGGCGCCGGCCGAGTTCCGCCCGCGCGCGCTCGGCCGGCTCGCCAACCTCGACCGCCTCGCCCTGCGCATCCTCCCGCGCCCGCCGATCCACCGCGTGGACACGGACGCGGACGTGTGGCGTGCGATCTGGGCCGAAGCGGACCCATCCGAGCTGATCTACGTCCGCCGCCCGCCACGGACGGCGGAAACCGGGGTGAGCGCGCTGGTGCTCGCCCTCGGCGCGAACCTGCCGCCGCCCGGCAGCGCGCTGCCGCCCGACGCCGCCGCGCTCGAGGAGCAGCTCGATGCGGCGCTCGAAGCGGCCGACGCCGCCGTGCAGGCGCGCGCCATGCTCGAGAGCGAGGCGGCGCGCTCGAGGCTGCGCATCGCCGAGCTCGAAAAGGCCCTCGCCGCTGCAGGCGCCGGCGTGCCGAGCGACCTGTTCGCGGAGGTCGAACGCCTCGGGATCGCGCTCGAAATGGCCCGCGAGGAGATCGCCGCGCTCGAGGCCGAGGACCGCAATGCCGCCATCCTCGCCAACGCGCTCGAGGCGGCAAGCGATCGGATCGACGCGCTGAAGTCCGCGCTCGACGCCGCCAACGCCGAGATCGAGCGCCTGAAGACCACCAGCGCCCCGGTCGATGAAACGCTCAAGGCGCGCATCGAGGAGCTCGCCGCCGCGCTCGGCAGCGAGCGCGCCCGGTCAGCCGCCCTGGAGCAGGAGCGCGCGGCCTTCGCCAACCGGCTCGCGGCGGCCGAGCTCACCATCGGGCGGCTCGAGCGCGAAGCCGCGGAAGCGGCTGCGGCCGGCGAACTCGCCAGCGAGCTCTCCCTCGCGCTGCTCGCGCGGGCGCGCGGCGCAGACGAGGCCGGCATCAAGGCCGCCGCCGGCACCGACAAGTTGATCGGCACCGACGCCCGGGCGCACGTTGCCGCAGTGCAGATCGTGGGCATGGCGGACCGCCGTCTCGATCCGGCGCTGTGGCCGACCCTGCCGGCACTGGCGCGACTCGACCCGGCCGTCTTCATGAAGCTGCGCGACCACTTCGTCGCCGCAGCCGGTCAGCTCGATCTCGCGAAGTTCTTCCTCGAGGAAGGCGCCGGCCTCGGTCTCTCCGGTGCGCTCCTCGAACTCTGGAAGCGCGTCCTCGGCTGACGACCATGGACATTCCGGGTATCGCATCCCGAACCCACACGAGGCGTTGAGCAATCATGGCCACCCTGTCCTTCATACCGCCCGGCCTGCTCGCCGCGCTCGCGTCGCGACCGGCCGCGACCCTGCTGCCCCGCACGCCGCCGTCCATCCGCCTGCACGAGCCCCAGCGACGCCCGGACGATCCCCGCCGCATCAACCTTTTCCCCGGGCGGGCACTCGGCGAGCGCGAATTCGAGCGCCTGCAGGCCTACGTCGACGACCGCATCGCGCCGCTGCTGGCGAGCCTGGCGCCGGGCATCGTCGAAGGCCTAGGGTGCGTGCTCTCCGGCACCGCCGCCGACAGCCGGGTACGCGTCCGGCCCGGTCTCGCCGTGGGCGGGGCCGGCCAGCTCGTACGCCTGTTCTACCCGCTCGATCAGGCATGGGGCGATCTCGTCGCCCAGGCTGAGCGCGACCAGGATGCCCCACTGCGCGACGGTCTCTTCCTGCTCACACTCCGCAGCGCGGTCGAGGCGATCGACGATGCGACGGAAGCGGAACCCTGCACCCGCAGCGAACCGGATCCGCTGCGCGAACGCCGCATCGAGACCGTCAGCCTGCTCGGACTGCAACGCATTGCGGGCAGCCCGCGACTGATGGCGATGGCACAGGCGCGGGCCGCCAACCGCATCAGCGTCCGCCTTCTGCGCGAATCGCCCTTCCACGCGGACTCCGGAGCGGTGCCGCTCGGACTCGTGAAGATCGTGGGCAAGCTGCCCGTGTGGTTCGATGCGCGCGCCGGACGCCTGCTCGCCGAGCCGGACGCGGCCGCCCACACCCTGCTCGCCCACACCGTCGCCACGCTCGAGGCCTGGCAGCGCGAGAATCCCGGCCCTCTGCCGGAGGTGGCGACGCAGACGCTCGACGAACTCCTCGGACTCGACTTCCTTCCCGCGGCCGGCCCGCTCCCGGCCGCCTTGCTGCGCGCGCCCGCCGCCAGGACGCCGAGCCTCGCCTTCCTGCCCGGCGACCTGCGCGTCGAGCTCGCGCCGGTGCCGGCCGGCACCGTGGAGGAAGTCGTCGCCGGCGAGCTCGGGCGTGGCACCGTCGATCTGATTCACGGACTCGGCGAGCATCTCCGCCTGCTGCTGGCGATCCCCGATCTCGACTACCGCCGCGACCTCTTCGACCTGCCGCAGCGCGACACCCGCCTCGAGGACGAGCTGTTCCGGCGTGCCGAGCGGGCGACGCACGCCTACCAGGACTGGAAGGCACAGTGGTACGCGCTCTTCCACGGCCTGAGCGGCGCGCAACTGGAAGCCCTGCGCGCACCTGCGCTGATCGCCAAGGCGCCACCCGAGCCCGGGCAATACCGCACCAGGCTGGTCACCGACCGCGTGAAGGCGCTGTGGCCTGCGCAGCAGGGCATGACGTCCCATCCCCTCGCAAACCTCGCCACGATGGCCGCGGCGGCGCTGCCCGAACCTTACGCCAGCCACCTCGCCGAGCCGCACCCCGCCCCGGACGACTACCAGCCGGTCCCCGACGTCCAGCCCGACGGCGACGGTCTGCTGCGCCAACGCGAGACCCTGCGCGCCGACGTCCGCCACCTCGAGGCCGCGCTCGACAAGAGCTTCCGCCTGCTCGAGGAGGTCGGCGACTTCCTCGGCCTGCAGCGCCAGCAGCTCGACGCGCTGACGGTGTCGTTCAGCACCCTTGCCGGCGGTGTGCCGGGCGACGGCCTCGGCTCGCAGCTCGTCAGGTGGACGGCCAAGGCGAACTTCGTGCCCAAGCCCCCTCCGGAGAACCCGTCATGAGCGACCTCCTCAAGCGCTTCACCAACGATGCGGGCACATTCGCCGAGCTCAAGTTCATCGACGCGAAGAGCACGGCGTCGGCGGTCGATCGCGCCGACGCCACCCGGAACGAGGCCACGATCTCCGCCGGCATGCTCGCTGCCCTCGCCGAGATGCGGCCGAAAGCCGCGCCCGACGAGCCGCTCACCGAGCCCGTCTTCAGCAAGGCCGCAAGCACGGGCCGAGGCATGCTGACGCACGTGGAGCGGGTGCACGACAGCTTCCTCAACGTGCGCCGTGACCTCCTCGATCTGCGCGCCAAGGCCAATGCCCGCCAGAATCAGGCGAAATCGCTCATCGACCGTGTGTGCGACTTCCTCGACGATTACCTCGAACCGAAAGAGCTGCGCCGGCTCGGCGTCATCGACGACGACGCCCACGCGCGCCCCTTCCGGCTCATGGTCGCACCCGACCTGCACAACGCCGAGGGCGTCCTGCTGCGCCCGCGCCTCGACCTCGCCCTGCCCCGACCCGGCGAGGACGACATCGAGGGCGTCAAGCACAACGACGAATCGGCACTGTTCCATGCAGGAAAGGCCGTTGCCGACGACATCCGCCAGATCGAGGCGCTGCGCGGGGCCCTGACCACGCTGCGTCGCCGCCACCAAGAGGCGCTCGAAGACCTGCGCGCACGCCTGGTCGCCCTCGAAGCCGAGCTTCCCGGCGAGCTCCGCCGGCTCGACGTACTCGAGCGCGAGCGCGCCGAAACCCTGGACGACTACGCAGTCGCGCAACGCCTGCTTGCCGAGCACTGGCGCGAGGTCGAAGCCGCGCACGCCGAGCGCAAGCGCATCATCGAGGGTCATCAAGGCCTGTTCTACGTCAAGGTGCGCGAGACGCCGCTCGGCCGCAGCCTGCCCGACCCGCTCGAGCTGCGCCCGAGCCGCCCCGACGAGCTCGTACCCGGCTGCGCAGGACGCGATACCGCACTGCCGGCCGCGCTGGCGCCCTTCATCGAGGCGGTGTACAACATCCCGGCAGGCGAGTGGGCGCACCTGCGCCCGCTCGGCCACCTGCTGCCAGCGCGCACGATCCTCGCCGGCCTGGTCGAAATGCGCCGCCAGAAGCTCGCTCTGCGCCTGAACCGCGCCACCGACGCCGGCCTCGCCTTGCTGTCCGGCCTGGCGCAGCAGAACCAGGCCCTGGTCCGCGACATCGCCGCGCGCCCATTCGGCGCCGGCACCCTCAGCGAGCAGCAGCGCGAGGCAGGTGCGATCCTCGCCCTCGACGACCTGCTCGCGATCCCCTCGCCACTGCTGCGCGAACCCGCGCGTGCCCTGCACCAGCGCCTGGATGCTGCTGCCGGCTGCCTGCTCGAACGCCTGCGCGCGATCTCCCCCTCGACACGGCTGAACTGGGCAAGCGCGGCCGAGGCCGACCGCCTCGCCGTGGAGGCCCCCGAGCGCTGGCCCGGCCTCGCCGAGGCGGAGGAGCGCGACTTCAACGGGGTGCGCACGCTGGTCGAGCTGGTCGCCTGGTGGTTCCGCCAGCTCGATGCCGACGCCTCCGCCGCTGCGCGCGGCGCGATGCGCAACCTGGTGCGCGCCTGCCTGCTGCTCGCCGCCAGCGACGACCCGCAACAGCTCGTGCAGGGCCGCCTGCAGACCCTCCCGGGACGATTCCGCCTCGGCGAGGCCCTGCGCCTGAGGCTCGATCGCGAGGCGGCGCCCGGCACCCTGCTCCAGCTCTTCGACGACGACCAGCGCGTGATCGCGACCCTGCGCGTCGACGACCATGACGACCAGGGCACCGTCGCCTCGGTCGCCTCCATCCTCGACCCCGAGCTCGAACGCAACCCTGGCGCCGTGCTCGCCACGGGACTGCGCATCAGCGGAGTCGATCGGGGTTGAGCCGATGATCGCGCTCGCCGACCTCCACATCGGTCGCGTGACACTGCGCGGCAGCGCGACGGCGATCGCACACGCGCGCGCGACCCTGCCGCCCGCGCTCGCCCGCGCACGCTGGCCCGACGGGGAGGCGATCCTCGTCGTGCGGCGCATCGCCGTCGGCGGCACCGGCACGGAGCTGGCCGCGCGCGCCGCTGCGCATGCCGGACAGCTTGCCCACCGGGCGGCCGACCCGTGGGCCCCGGCCGCCGATGGCGCCGAGGTGGTTCGTTTCCGCGACCTGCTCGACTATCGCGCCTGCCTCGCCCGCGACCTCCTCGCCGGGACGGCCGCAGGCCGCTGGCTATGGCGTCATCGGGCCGCCCTGCTCGCCCGCCCCACGGCAGCCGCGCTCGCCGAGCTGCTCGGCGAGGACGCCCTCGCGCTCCCCGCCCTGCTCGGACACCCGGCGTTGCACGAGTCCTTGCCCGCCCTGTGGTGCCGCCTCGACGCTGCCGCGGCACGCAGCCTGCTGCACTCGATCGCGACTGCAACCGGCTGGCACGGCGTCATCGCGGACGCGCTCGGCAGCCGCGCGGCGGCGCCGGCAGGGGGCGACGCGGAGCTCGTGCGGGAATCAGAGACACCCATCCGGCGCAGTCCCGGCGACGAGCCCCGTCGAGGGGCCCCTCCTCTGCGCCTGCCCGCCGAGCCGGCGAGGACGAGGGTGGACTCGACCCGCCCCGTCGCTCCATCCGGCGCGGCCGCGCGTGGCAAGCTGCCCGCCAACGACCCGCGCATCGTCCTGGAGGCCGTGCTCGACTTGTGGCGGAGCGCCCCCGCCGTGCTGGCGGGGCCGCGCGGCAGGGACATCCTGCGCACCGAGGCGGAAGCCATTGCTGGAATCGGCGGCAGGCAAGGTCCCGGAACGCCGGCAGCACGGGAATCGGGAGCCGCACGCCCGCGCGCAGAGGGCCGGGACCTCTCCGCCGCCATGCAGACGCAAGACACCGGCTTGCGCTCGACACCCGCCGGCTCCACTGCTGCCGAGCGCTCGACACGACCCGCGGCCGTCGGCGGCCTATCCCCTCCCGGCGCCACCGAAGCCGAACGCCCCGCGCCGACGCCCCGTGCACGCGCCCCCGGCGAGGTCACCGGCCGGACGGCATCCACGGTGGAGACGACGCAGGCCGAGGTCGACTTCCACACCGGCTGCGGCGGGCTCTTCTTCCTGCTCAACGTGCTGAACCTGCCGGGGCTGCGCGTGTGGCGGGCGACCCTGCACGAAGCCCACGCCGGCTGGCGCGAACTCGCACGGCTCGCGCTCCGGCTCGACCTCGTGCCCGACGCCCCACTCGCCGGCTTCCTGGTCGAGGCCTGCGCGCTGGACGGCGAGCTCGATCCCCTCGCGCGCCTCGGGAGCCTCGCCACCCTGTCTTCCCGCGCCGACCCAGCCCCGGTGGACCAGGCCGTGCTGCGCCACGTCGGCGACGCGGCCCTGCGCGCGCTGCGCACCGCACGCGCCGCCCGGGTGCGCGCAAATCCGAGCCATGTCGACATCCACCTGCGCCTCGCGGAGGTGGACCTGGAGCTGCGCCGCGGCGGCCTCGACCTCGACCCCGGCTGGCTGCCCTGGCTCGGGCGGGTCGTGCGCTTCCATTACGACCGCAGCGACGTCGTCGATCGCGGAGGACCCTTGCCATGAACGCACCCGCCAGCCTGCGTCCGGAATCCGCTTCCGCAAGCGACGGCGCGCGCCTGTCGCGCGCCTTCGTCCATGCCGGCATCGCCGAGTTCGCCCGCCTCAGCCTCGGCACCCCATCCGCGGTGTTCGAGGCGCTCGCCGCGAGCCAGGGGAGCGATGACCTCGCCACCCTGCTCGGCACCCCGCCTCACGACTGGCGAGCCACCTGCGTCGGCCTCGCACAGGCCGCGCCCGAGCTGCACGGTCCCCTCGGGCGGTTGCTTGCCGACCTGAAGCTGCAACTGCACGAATGGTTCACCCTCGCGCTGTGCGGCGAGAACGAGTCGAGCTATCTGCTCAACCTGGCGCTCGCCGAGTTGCAATCGCCCGGGGACTTGCGTCCCGGCCTCCACCTCGTCGCTGCCGCAAGCGAGGCCTTGTTCGGCGCCCCGCTCGCCCCCCTCGCGCTGCCCAACCACCGCCTCGTGCGGGCAGGCGTGCTCGAGGTCGTGGGCGACGGGCCGATGCCCACCCGCAGCCTGGCGGTCGCCCCCGAGCTGTGGGCGCTGCTCTGCGGCGACGCCACCGCTTGGCGCGACACCGCCCCGCTCGCCGATGGCGACGCGATGCTGCCGCAGGGCTTCCGCGAACAGATCCCCACGCTCGCGGCGATGCTGCGCAGCGGCGCCACCCGCCACGTCGTGTTCCGCGGCGCGCGTGCGGCAGGACTTGCCGCCGCCGCGCGCCTCGCTGCCGCGGCAGGGCGCCCGCCGCTGCACATGGAGGCCGCGACCTGGGCGCGCCAGCCCGCCCTCGCCGCCGCCTGCCGCTATGCGGGCTGGCTGCCGGTGCTGACACTCGAGCTCGGCCCCGGCGAACGCCACATCCTTCCCGAGCACCCCGCGCTCGCCGTGCCCATGCTGCTGGTGAGTGGGCGCGACGGCGCCATCGAGGCGCCCGCACTGATCGAGATCGACCTTCCCCCGCTCAGCGCCCGGGAACGCCGCGACGCATGGCGCGAAGCCCTCGCCGGCGAAAATGCGGATCCCGACCCCGGCTTCGACGAAGACCGCGTGCGCGCCTTCGCCGAACATGCGCTGCTCGACGGCCCGAGCGTGCGCACGCTCGCCGGCCGCGTGCGGCTCGACGCCCGGATGCGCGGAGAACCGCCCGGCCTCGGCCACCTGCGCCGGGCGCGTGCCGGCTTCGGCAGCGAGCGCCTGCGCCAGCTCTCGCAGCCGGTGGCACGCGAAGTGCCCCCCGATGCGCTGGTGCTGCCGGACGACCTGCTCGAACGCTTCGACGCCCTCGTCGCACGCTGCCGCCAGCGCGAAACGCTCTCGGACGGGCTCGGCAGCAGCCTTGCCGAACCGGTACGCGGGGTGCGCGCACTGTTCTGCGGCGAGAGCGGAGCCGGCAAGACACTCGCCGCCAGCCGGCTGGCGACCATCCTCGGCGCGCCGCTGTTCCGCGTGGACCTGTCCGCGGTGATGAACAAGTACATCGGCGAGTCCGAGAAGAACCTCGGACGCCTGCTGGACGAAGCCGCGGCGCTGGACGTGATCCTCTTGATCGATGAAGCCGATGCCCTCTTCGGCCGCCGCGGCGAGGGCAAGGACACCGGCGAGCGCTACGCCAACATGCTCACCAACTTCCTCCTCACGCGCATCGAGCAGCACCCGGGCATCGTCGTGCTGACGAGCAACAATCGCAGCCGCATCGACAGCGCCTTCACCCGCCGCTTCGATGCGATCATCGAGTTTCCTCCGCCGGGCGCGACCGAACGCCTGCGCATCTGGGAATCCCATCTCGGAGGACGCTCCCCCGACGCCGCGCTGTGCCGCCAGCTCGCCAGCTACTGCACACTCCCCGGTGGCTACATCCGCAACGCCGTGCTGCAGGCCGCAGCGCTCGATCCTGCCGGGGACGCCGACACCGGCGCCCCGGCGCGCCCGATCGCTGCGGAACGACTGGTTGCGGCGCTGCTCGAGGAGTACCGCAAGATCGGCCGCACGCCTCCGCCACAGCTCCTGCACGCACGGGGCGCGCCATGAGCCGCCCCGCCACCGCAGCACAAGGCCTTGCGCCCACGACGGACCGGACGACTCGTGCGCCGAAGGCGCCGGACACCCCCCTCGCGCCCGCGACCACCGCTCCCGGCGCCCGGGCGGACCGCATCGGCGATGCCGTGACCGGGCCGACCGCGGCCCCCCTGCCCGGCGGCAGCCCCACGAGCAAGCGCCCGGTCACACCGGGCTACCTGCAGGCGAAGCTTGCCGTGAGCCGACCGCAGGACGCCGAGGAGCGCGAGGCCGACCGCGTCGCGGGAGAGGTCTCGCGCGCCCTGCGCACCCCGACCCGCGCTGCCTCCGCGCCGGATGCCCCGGTCCGGCGCGGCGAAGCTCCGCGCGGGAGCCTCGAGCCGGCGATCACGCCGCCGCGGCAGCCGACCCTCGCCCCGAAGTTGATGCGCCAGCCCCGGACCGGAAGCCCCGCCGGGCCGGGGCTGGCCTCCACCACCCAAGACGCCGACGCCGGCACCGGCGCGGCCGACGTTCACCAGGCGCCTGCTGCGACCGAACAGCGCATCGCCGCGCGCCGCGGCCAGGGCGCGCCCCTCGAGCCTCGCCTGCGCGCGCAGCTCGAATCCCGACTCGGTCGCGACCTGTCCGCAGTACGGATCCACACCGACGCCGAGGCCGACGCGATGTGCACCGGGATGCTGGCGCGCGCCTTCACGGTCGGCAACGACATCTATTTTTCCGCGGGGAGCTACGCCCCCGCGAGCGACAGCGGCCTCGAACTGCTCGCCCACGAACTCGCCCACGTCGGTCAGCAGGCCGATGCCGGCGGCCTGCACAGTGCCGCGCCGAAGCTGCAACGCGATTTCTGGGACACGCTCTTCGGCGGGGGTCGCGCCCCCGTCGATCCGATGGCCGGCTGCCGTCGGGAGCTCGACGCAGCGGAGGAATGGGCGACGGCCGGCCCCTACCCCGCAGCGCCCCGGGGCATCGTCGGTGCAGGCGGCATCGGCGGTTTCGATGCCCAGTACCGTACCGATCCGGTCGAGGGCGACGGCGTGCTCGCGATCGAACAAGGGGTCGCCGCGCAGTTCAAGGACACCCTGGTGCAGAACGCGGGCGTCATCACGCCGCATCCCGACCTCCCGTCCACGCCGGAAATCCGCACCCTCGCCAGCCGGATGAACGCGATCCCGGTCGCCATGGTGCGCAATGCCCTGCTCGCGCGCTACCAATGGACGGCAGCGGAGCAGGCACCCTGGCTCGTCCGTCTCGAAGCACTGGTCGAGACGACCTGGGGCGGCCGGCACAGCTTCTTCCTCAACAAGCCGCGCTGGAACTGGCTCGGTGCGGAAGTCAGCGTGGACCTGGACATCGGCCAACGCGCGAAGGCGGCCACCGACCACCTCGTCGTGGAGATCTACAAGACCCCGCCGGGCGAGAGCCTGCGCAGCTTCGACATCTCGCACGAGGTCGGTTCGGGTAGCACGACCGACCCTGCCGACCAGACGATGCGGCTCGCCAGTACCACGGCCGGACCCAAGGAGTACGACCTGCTGCGCCAGTCCGTCGAGTTCGACTACGACTCGGACGTGCTCACCGGAACCGCGATCGCAGCGCTGAACGGCTTCATCACGCGCTTCAACGGCGCAGTGGGCAACGCTGCCCACCAGGAGGTGCGCGTCGACATCGTCGGCCACACCAGCGCCGCCGGCAGCGAACGCTACAACC
Organism: Thauera sp.; assembly: GCA_016790365.1. Lineage (GTDB taxonomy): Bacteria > Pseudomonadota > Gammaproteobacteria > Burkholderiales > Rhodocyclaceae > Thauera. Next base: position 31,253 of record JAEUNQ010000158.1, read on the forward strand.
TCGACCTCTCGCGTCGGCGCGCCGAGGCCGTGCGCGCCCATCTCGAGCGCAACGGCTTCGCGAACACCGTCGGCCGCGTGCGCATCACTGCGCGTGGCGAGGCCGAGGCCGATCCGACGCAGCCGCGACGAGCCAGCGACCAGCGCGCCGAGCTCGTCGTCGATGGCGGCGAACGCATGGTCACCGCCGCGCACGAATGGGGGCACGCCTTCGGCCTGGACGACGAGTACGTGACCGGCGGCACCCGCATCGGCGACCCGGTCGACCACGACGCCATGACGCAGGCGATGACCGACGCCGACGGCGTCCATCTGCCCGGTGCGATCAAGGAACACAACGGCGGCATCATGTCCTTCGGCAACGAGGTGCGTCCGCAGCACTACGCGACCTTCCATCACGCGCTCGCCACGGTCACCGCGCAGTCGCCCTGGGCGCTGGGCCTGCACAAGCCGAAATGGCAGGTCGCGATGGAATGCGGCGCACCCTCGCCGCCGGGCGACTGGCCGGTGCCGGCCCGACCCCCCCCGGGGGCCGCGCCCACCCACCCGGCCCCGGGCGCCACCCCGGGCGGCGATGATGGAAACGCCGTCGCCTAAGCTCGCGCGCCGGCCCGTCGAGCGGCCCGTGCCGACCGCCCGGCCCGGGTCCACGACGACCACCGCCGTGGCCGGTCGTGACCGGCGGATCGCGCCGATGCCGGCCGCGGGGCCGCCATCCGTCCCCGCCTACGCCCGGCCGCGCGCACGCACGAGCGATCCCGGCGAGAACATCGAACGCGAGGCCGAGGCGCAGGCGGCGTCGGTCGCGCCGATGGATGCGCCCGACCCGACCCCGAGTTCGGCCGCAACCCCGGCGTCGACACCGGGCACCGAAGCTCCCCCCGACGGTTCCGCAGCCACTGCCGCGGGCGCCGACCGCGGCGGGGGGACACCTGCCGATACCTCATCACCATCGGCGAGCCTCCCTGCCTATGCCGCGGGCCGCGTCGAAGCCCGCCGCGGGCGCGGCGAGCCGCTCACCGCCGAGGTGCGCGCGCCGCTCGAGGACCGCTTCGGTCGCGACTTCGCCGACGTGCGCATCCACACCGACGCCGAAGCGGCACGCCTGACCGCTGCGCTCGGCGCACGCGCCTTCACCTCGGGACGCGAGGTCTACCTGGCTGCAGGCGCCTTCGCTCCCGACACCGAAGGGGGGCGGCACCTGCTCGCCCACGAGCTCGCCCACGTCGTGCAGCAGGACGGCCAGGCCGCGGCGACGCTCGCGCGCGCGATCGAACCGGCCCCTCCCGCCCGCTACCACGAGACCGCGCGCAGTGCCGCCGCCCTCGCGGCCCTGGAGAACCTCGAGATCCCGGCGGTGAAGTCGCGTCACCTGCCGCTCTACAGCGGTCTTGCGCAGGCACGCCGGCTCAAGCGCGTGCACGGCTACGGACGCGAGGGCGCCGACCAGCGCGCGGTATGGAACCGCCAGGTCCAGGTCGGCATCGACGCCGTGCGAGCGCGCCTGGGCGAACGTGGTATCCCGGTTCCCGCCGACACCAGCGGCCGTGTCCGCCTGAAATTGCACCGCGGCGCGCAGACGACGTCGAAGCGCCTTTCCGAGCTGCAGACGCAGCTGCGCATCCCCGGGTGGGATCGCGAGGGTCGCAAGCGCGATTTCCAGGTCGACCACATCGTCGAACTCCAGGTCTCCGGCCAGATGGGCTCCGGCGTCGGCAACAGCGTCGAGAACATGGAGCTCCTCGACCAGCCCTCCAACTCGAGCTCGGGCGGCACGATCCGCAGCAGCGTCTATCGCAAGGTCGACGGCTTCCTCGACACCCTCGAGCCTCGACCCGACCGTACGAGCTTCCTGCGTGGACACGACGTCGTCTTCACCGCGGTCGCCGCCACCGGCGCGGGCTCGGCGGCGACGGCCTCGGCCTGGTGGACTAAGGCCGAGATCGAGCAGGCCCACGCCCTCGGCACCGCGAGCGCACCGAACGCGGCCGAGGACGGCGATCTCGCGGGCAGCGCCGAGGAGTTCATCCTCGCCTCGGCCCCGGGCGGCATCACGGTAGCGCGCTTCCGCCATGCTCCCGGCGCCGCGCCGACGATCGGCGCCACCCAGGCACGCGCGCTCGCCGGCCTGCGCATCACGGCGATCACGCTCACCGACCACACCGGCACGCCCAGCGGCCCCATCGGCACGCTCTCCGCCCAATGGGACCTGCCGGCCGACTGGCAACCCGCCAATCCCGCAATCACGATCTCGCTCCAGGGCGATGGCGAATACCGCGCTTACCCGTCGGCCCTGCCCGGGCTCGATCTCGAATACCGCCATCTCAGCCCGGTCGGTTTCGCGCGCATCTCCACGGAAGATGGGGAGCTGACCGCCGAGGGCACGCTCACACCTTCGATCCCCATCCTCGCCGCACCGCTCACGGTTCGCCTGCGCGGACGCGAGCTCAGCTTCGCGCTCGACTACGGTCCGGACCGGATCAGCCTGCCGATCCCGCGCACCACCATCGACGACGCCTGGGTCAGCGTCTTCTACTCGACCACGCGCGGACTGGGCATCGGTGGCGACATCCTGTTTTCGATCGAGGGGGCAGGCAGCGGCGAGCTCCGCGCCTCGGTGTCGACCGGCGGGGGCGTCGCCTTCGAGGGCGGCTTCACCTTCGATCCCGCCCTCTTCGATCGCGCTCGCGTCCGCGCCTGGTGGCGCAATGGTCGCCTGGGCGCAGAAGGCACGATCGGCATCGACACCCCGGACAAGATCCGGGGCATCCGCAGCGCGACCGCCTCGGTCCGCGTCGACGAAGGGCGCTGGTCGTTCACCGGCAGTGCCGAACTCTCCGTGCCCGGCCTGAGCGAGGCCTCGATCGCGATCCGCCAGGGCGAACACGGACTCCAACTTGCGGGCGACGTCGCCCTTGCCAGCAACCCGGCGATCCGCTCCGGCTCCCTGCACGTCGAATGCGAGCAGACCGACGGCGAGTGGAGGGTCTCGGCGAGCGGCACCGCCCAGCCGGCGATCCCGGGCGTCGACTCGGAGCTCGCGGTCTCCTATGCGGACGGCGCCTTCGACGCGCGCTTCGAAGGCGCCTTCCGTCGCGGCATGCTCTCCGGGCAGCTCAGTGTCGGCGCCACCAATCGAGCCATCGGCGCGGACGGGACTCCCGGCGGGCCGCCCGGCGCTGCGGACGCGCCCATCGTGGTCTATGGCAGCGGCTCCGCGACCGTGCGGCTCGCCCCCTGGCTGCAGGGCACCGCGGGACTGCGGGTCGCGCCCGACGGCGATCTCACCGTATCCGGCGAGATCGCCCTCCCCGGCTCCCTGGAGATCTTCTCCCGGCTGGAGTACGACAAGCGCCTGTTCGGCATGTCGACGCAGATCCCCATCATCCCCGGCGTGGTCGCCGAGGTCGGCGGGAATCTCAGCGCAAATGCCAGCGTCGGCCCCGGCGCGCTCGACCGGCTCGGTGTCCGCATCGAATACAACCCCGCTCACGAGGAAGACACCCACGTCACCGGCCAGGCCCACCTCGACGTCCCCGCGCAGGCGGGCCTGCGTCTCGGCGCGCGCGCCGGCATCGGCCTCGGCATCACCGGCGCCAGTGCCACCGGCGGCCTCGAGATCGGCGGTGCCCTCGGCATCGCAGGCGCGGCGGAGGCCGGCGTGCGCATCGACTGGATGCCCTCGCGCGGCCTCGAGATCGAGGCCGCGGCCGCGCTTCATGCCCAGCCACGCTTCCGCTTCGACGTCTCCGGCTACGTCGCCGTCACCGTGCTCGGCGCCAGCCTCTACGACGAGCGCATCGAGCTCGCCGCCTACGAGCTCGGCTCGGGCCTGGAGTTCGGCGTCCGCTTCCCCGTCACCTACCGCGAGGGGGAAGCCTTCGACCTCTCCCTCGACGATCTCGAGTTCGAGGTCCCCGAGGTGGATCCGGCGGCCATGGTGAGGCAGCTCGGGGAGCGCATCTTCTGAATCGACCGAAAAGGCGGCAGGCTGGCGAAGGCGGACTCACCCCAGCTCGCGCCGCTTCACCAGCGCATACAGCGCCGGGATCACCGCCAGCGTCAGCACGGTCGACGACACCATGCCGCCGACCATCGGGGCGGCGATGCGGCTCATGACCTCGCTGCCGGTGCCGCTGCCCAACAGGATGGGGAGCAGGCCGGCCATGATGGTGACCACGGTCATCATCTTCGGCCGCACGCGCTCCACCGCGCCCTCCATGATCGCGCGATGCAGTTCCGCCACCCCCGGCGCGCGGCCCTCGGCGCGGCAGCGCGCGCGCATCTCCTGCCAGGCCTGGTCGAGGTAGATCAGCATGATCACGCCGGTCTCGGCCGCCACGCCGGCGAGCGCGATGAAGCCGACCGCCACCGCCACGCTCATCTGGTAGCCCAGCCACCACATCAGCCACACCCCGCCCACCAGCGCGAAGGGCACCGACAGCATCACGATCAGCGTCTCGGCCAGGCGGCCGAAGTTGAGGTAGAGCAGCACGAAGATCAGCGCCAGCGTGAAGGGCACGACGATCTTCATCTTCTCCTTGGCGCGCTCCATGTTCTCGAACTGGCCGCTCCAGGTGGCGTAGTAGCCCTGCGGGAAGGCGACCTCCGCCGCCACCGCCCGCTGCGCGCGCTCGACGAAGGCGCCGAGGTCGGCCTCGCGCGTGTCCACATACACATAGGCGGCCAGCAACGCGTTCTCGGTGCGGATCGCGGGCGCGCCGCGCGTCAGCTCGACCTCGGCGAGCTGGCCGAGTGGAATCGGGCCGTTCATCGTCGGCACGAAGACGTCGGAGGCGAGCCGCGCCGGATCGTCGCGCAGGCCGCGCGCGTAGCGCACCGAGACGGCGTAGCGCTCCAGGCCCTCGACCGTGGTCGTCACCGTCTCGCCGCCGAGCGCGGTCGCGATGACCTCCTGCAGCATGTCGATGGTGAGCCCGTGGCGCGCGAGTTGCTCGCGGCGCGGCTCGATGTCGATGTAGTAGCCGCCGGCCACGCGCTCGGCGTAGGCGCTGCTCGCGCCCGGCACCTTGCGCACCGCGGCCTCGACGGCCTGGGCGAGCCTCTCCAGGGTCTCCAGGTCCTTGCCGAAGACCTTCACCCCCACCGGGGTGCGGATGCCGGTGCTGAGCATGTCGATGCGCGCCTTGATCGGCATGGTCCACGAGTTGGCCAGGCCGGGAAACTTCAGCGCGGCGTCCATCTCGGCGATCAGGCCGTCGGTCGTCATGCCCGGCCGCCACTGGTCCTTGGGCTTGAGGTTGATGACGGTCTCGAACATCTCCAGCGGCGCCGGGTCGGTCGCGGTGTTGGCGCGGCCGGCCTTGCCATACACGGACGCGACCTCGGGGAAGGTCTTGAGGATGCGGTTGGTGGTGGCGAGCAGCCGCCCAGCCTCGGTCACCGACATGCCCGGCAGCGCCGCCGGCATGTAGAACAGCGTGCCCTCGTCGAGCGTGGGCATGAACTCCGAGCCGAGCTGGCGCGCGGGCACCACGGTCGCCGCCATCGCCGCGACCGCCACCGCCAGCGTCGCCCAGCGCCAGCGCAGCACGCCGCGGATCAGCGGGCGGTAGAGCGCGATCAGCAGCCGGTTCACCGGGTTGCGGGCCTCGGGCAGGATGCGCCCGCGCACGAAGAACAGCATCAGCACCGGCACCAGGGTCACCGACAGTAGCGCCGCGCCCGCCATGGCGAAGGTCTTGGTGAAGGCCAGCGGCGAGAACAGCCGCCCCTCCTGGCCTTCGAGCACGAACACCGGCAGGAAGGACACGGTGATCACCAGCAGCGAGAAGAACAGCGCCGGGCCGACCTCCTTGCAGGCGTGCACGATCGCCGCCGCGCGCGCGGCCTCGCCGGCGCCCGCGGGCAGGCGCTCGAGGCGCTTGTGGGCGTTCTCGATCATCACGATCGCCGCGTCCACCATCGCGCCAATGGCGATCGCGATGCCGCCCAGGCTCATGATGTTCGAGCCCAGCCCGAGCGAGCGCATGGCGATGAAGGCGAACAGGATGCCGAGCGGCAGGGTCACGATCGCCACCAGCGCGCTGCGCACGTGGAGCAGGAAGACCACGCACACCGCGGCGACGATCAGGCTCTCTTCGAGCAGGGTCCACTGGAGGTTGGCGATGGCGCGCTCGATGAGCTCGGAGCGGTCGTACACCGGCACGATCTCGGCGCCCGCGGGCAGGCCGGGCGCGATCTCGGCGAGCCGGGCCTTGATGTGGCCGATGACCTCGAGCGCGTTCTCGCCGAAGCGCGCCATCACGATGCCCGAGGCCACCTCGCCCTCGCCGTTGAGCTCGGCGATGCCGCGCCGCTCGGCGGGCACCAGCTCGACGCGGGCGACGTCGCCCACCCGCACCGGGGTGCCGCGCTCGGCCTTCAGCACGATGCCGGCGATGTCCTCGACCCCGCGCAGGTAGCCGCGCCCGCGCACCATGTATTCCTTCTCGGCGAGCTCGACCACCCGGCCGCCGACGTCGCGGTTGGAGGCGCGGATCGCCTGGGTGACCTGGTCGAGCGTGATGCCGTAGCCCGCCAGGCGCAGCGGATCGACGCTGACCTGGTACTCGCGCACGAAGCCGCCGATGCTGGCGACCTCGGCCACGCCGTGGGCCTGGCTGAGCGGGTAGCGCAGATACCAGTCCTGCAGGCTGCGCGTCTCGGCCAGGCTCATGTCGCGGCCGAGGAGCGCGTACTGGTACACCCAGCCCACGCCGGTGGCGTCGGGTCCGATCTGCGGCGCCACGCCCTGCGGCAGGCGGCTGGCGGCGGTGCTCAGGTACTCCAGCACGCGTGAGCGCGCCCAGTAGAGGTCGGTGCCGTCCTCGAAGATCACGTACACGTAGGACGCGCCGAACATCGAGAAGCCGCGCACCACCTTCGCGCGCGGCACCGCCAGCATCGAGGTGGTGAGCGGATAGGTGACCTGGTCCTCGACCACCTGCGGCGCCTGGCCGGGGAAGTCGGTGTAGACGATGACCTGCACGTCGGAGAGGTCGGGCAGCGCGTCGAGCGGCGTCTTGTGCACCGCATAGAGGCCGCCGGCGACGAGAAAGAGCGTGGCGAGCAGCACCAGGAAGACGTTGCGCGTCGACCAGTCGATCAGGCGGTCGAGCGGGCCGGGGGTGGCTGCGCCGGCAGGCGGCGCGGGCGGGACGCCGGCGGCCGGGGGCGATTCGGAGGGCGCCATCTCAATGGCCTCCATGCGCGCCGGCGCCCTGCCCGCTCCCATCGCCCGGCGCCGCGCGGCCTGCCGCGTCGACCTCGCCGCCCGTGTCGGGCTGCGCCTGCGCGGCCTCGATGCGGGTGACGACGTACTCGCCCGGCTCGCCCACCTCGAAGCTGAAGCGCACCGCGCTGCCGGGGGCGACGCCCTCCACCAGCGCCGGGTCGGCGAGCTGGAAGTCCATGGTCATGCGCGGCCACTTCAGCTCGGGGATGGGCGCGTGGCTCAGGGTCAGGCTGCGGGTCCCGAGGTCGATCGCCTCCAGCGTGCCCGTGGTGTCGTAGCGCAGGCGCGCGGCGTGCGCGTGCGGCTCGGCGTCGGCCGCGGGCGCGACCAGGTTGGCCAGCGCGGCCTTCAGCTGGCTCTCGGAGTCGATCAGGAAGTTGGCCGAAACGACCACGCGCTCGCCCTCCTCCACGCCCTCGAGCACCTCGACCCACTCGCGCCCGCGCTCGCCCAGCTTCACCGCCTGCGGCTTGAAGCGGCCCTCGCCGAGCGCGCGCAGCACCACGCGGCGCTCGCCGTCGTCGATGATCGCCGAGCCCGGCACCACCGTCTTCGGGGTGACGTCGCCGACCGCGAGCGCGACCTGCACGAACATCCCGGGGCGCAGCAGGCCCTCCGCATTGTCCAGCTCCAGGCGCACGCGGGTGCTGCGGGTGGCGGTGTCCAGCGTCGGGTACAGGTAGCCCACCCGCGCCGCAAAGCTGCGGCCCGGCCAGGCGTCGAGCACGACCTGCGCACCCTGGCCGACCTGCACGCGGGCGAGGTCCTGCTCGTAGAGGTCGGCGATGATCCACACCCTGGACAGGTCGGCGATGCGGAACAGCGCCTCGCCCGCCATGAAGCGCCCGCCCTCGACCGCCATCTTCTCGAGCACGACGCCGCTGGCCGGCGCATGGAAGACCTGGCGCGCGCCGGACTGGCCGGCGACCTGCAGGTTGCGCAGGCGCGCGCGCGTCGCCTCGGCCAGGCGGCGGGCCGATTCGCTCGCCAGCGGGTCGTGCGCCGCGCTGTCGCGGGCCAGGCGCTCGGCGATGCGCAGCTCCTCGCCGGCGGACTGCAGCTCGGGGCTGTAGGCGGTGAACAGCGGCTGGCCCTTCTTCACCACATCCCCCACGGCGTTCACCTGCAGGCGCTCGATCCAGCCCTCGAAGCGCGGCGCCACCACCACCTGGCGGCGCTCGTCGATCTCGACGCGGCCGCTGGCGCGCACCGTAGCATCGACCGCACGCCGCTCGACCGCGGCGGTGCGGACGCCCAGGGTCTGGACGCGCGCCGGGCTGACCGCCACCGCGCCGCTGTCGTCGGGCCGGTCGTCGGCGTAGACCGGGAGGTAGTCCATGCCCATCGAGTCCTTCTTCGGCACCGGCGAGGTGTCGGGCAGGCCCATCGGGTTGCGGTAGTAGAGGATCTGGCGTTCGCCCCCGCCGGAGCCTCCGCCCGCGCCCTCGGCCGCGGCGGCGGCGACCGCGCCCGGCGCACTGGCCGGCGTGGCGGGCGTCGCCCCGTGCTGCACGCGCGCGAGCCAGTAGCCCGCGCCCCCCGCGATCGCCAGCGCGACCGCCGCCGTCGTCATCCGCAGCGCAAGGCTCACTTGAATTCCCCGGTCAGTTTCTTGATTTCGGCCAGCGCCAGGCGGGTCTCGAGCTCGGTCTGCAGGCGCCGCGTGCGGATGTCGATGAGCTGGCGCTCGGCCTCGATCACGCTGTCGAGATCGACCGTGCCGCTGGCGAGCGCCGCGCGGCTGGCGTCGCGGGTGGCCTGCGCCTGCGGCAGCAGGGTGTGATCGAGCAGGCGCAGGGTCTCGCGGCCGCGCGCGTACATCGACGCGGCACCGCCGAGCTCGCCGCTGGCGCGGGCGCGGGCGTCCTCGCGCCGGGCCTCGGCCGCCATCACCAGGTACTCGGCCTCGCGCTCGCGGGCGCGGCGGCTGGATTGCTGCAGCGGGATCATCACCTCGAACATCACGTCCCAGGACGACTTGCCTTCATCGGGACGGTTGTTGGTCACACCGACCGCGAAGTCGGGCAGGCGGTCCTGGTAGGTGCGCTCGCGCTCGGCGCGGGCGAGGTTGATGCCGTTGACGGCGACCTGCACCTCGGGATTGGTGCTCGCCAGGGCCTCGAACAGCGCGGCCGCCTCCAGGGGTTCGGGCAGCGGATCGGGATCGGCCGGAGCCGCCAGCGGTGCGTCGTGCGCACGCCCGAGCAGGCCGTTGAGGCCCGCTGCCAGACCCTGGCGGCGCTGCTCGATGTCGACCAGCACGAGGCGCTGCGCAGTGATCTCGCGCTGCATGCGCAGCACCGCCTGCTGCGGCAGCAGGCCGAGCTCGTAGCGGGCGAGGCCGAGCGCCTCCAGGCCCTGCAGCAGGGCGAGCGCATCGCGCGCGAGGCCGCGTTCGCGGTCGGCCGCGTGATAGCGCAGCCACAGCGCCTCGATCCTCGCGGCCAGCTCCACCCAGGCGGCGTCGCGCATCGCCTCGGCCTGGCCGACCTGCGCCTGCGCGGTCTTCACCGCCAGCTCGCGCTTACCCCAGCCCGGCAGCGGCTGGACGACGCGGTAGCGCGTCTCGCCCACCTGCCCGGGCAGCAGCGAGGCCGAGCGCCCGCTCATGGTGTTGGTGGCGTCCATCAGCTCGAGCTCGAAGCGCGGATCGGGCAGCGCGCCGGCGGGCGTCACGCGTTCGCGTGCCGCGTCCGCCTCCGCGCGCGCCGCGGCGAAGCCGGGGTTGGCCAGGCGGGCGTGGTCGATGAGGCTGCGCGCGGTCGCGCCGGGGATGGCGTCGGCGTTCGCGCCCGCCCCCTGCGCGAACGCCGTGGAGAGGCCGAAGCCGGCTGCGAGCGCGATCATGCACGCGGCACGCCGCAGGGATCTGTGCACACCGAAGGGGAAATCGCTTTTCATGATGCGAGAGAAATCATCCCGCCGAAATTCGCGCCTTGCGGCGCTCCTGCAAAGACCGAAGGACTCCCGCTCACGGCCTCCTGCAGGAGCGGAGCAAGCCGCGAACCACAGCGTCCCGCCCGCGCCGGGGCATGTCGCCACGCCGCCCGGCCAAGATTCGCGCCTTGCGGCGCTCCTACAACAGCGCTCGCGGCCTCCTGTAGGAGCGGCGCAAGCCGCGAACCACAGCGTCCCGCCCGCGCCGGAGCATGTCGCCACGCCGCCCGGCCAAGATTCGCGCCTTGCGGCGCTCCTACAACAGCGCTCGCGGCCTCCTGTAAGAGCGGCGCAAGCCGCAAACCTCCAACGTGCTTCACGCCCCGGCTCCGCCGCATCAGGGCACCGCTTCCAGCTTGGTCACCACCAGCGCGCCGTCCTGCTCCGCAGCGGCGAAGCGGATGCGGTCGCCGACCTTGACCTGGTCGAGCATCGCCGGGTCGGTGGCACGGAACATCATGGTCATCGGCGGCATCTCCAGCGCGGCGATGGGTCCGTGGGCGATGGTGATCCGGCCGGACGTGCGGTCGATCTTCCTGACCGTGCCCTCGGCGAGCTCGGCCGCGGCCGGCGTAGCGACGGCCGCGCCGTGGTGAGAGGAATGGCCGCCCTGCGCGATCGCGCTCACTGGCACGGCAAAGGCAGACAGCGCGGCGAGCGCGGAACAGACGGCGGAACGGAGCGGTTTCTTCATGTCGCAAGCCTCTCGATGTCGGGCCGGGCGGGCTGCCCGGAAACTCGCCGCCAGTATCGAAGCCGCTCTCCGACACCAGCCTGACGCGCCGATTACATTTCCGTAATCCACCACCCGCCCCGCCCCCCTCGGGCAAAATCCACGCAGACCGAACCCGCGAAGATCAGCCCGCATTGGCCTGCCGCGGCGCAATCCATGGAACCGCACGCATGAAGATCCTGATCGTCGAGGACGAGGCCAAGACCGGCGACTACCTGCGCCAGGGCCTGAGCGAGGCCGGCTTCGTCGTCGACCTCGCGCGCGACGGGCTCGACGGGCTGCACCTGGCGCTCGAAGGCGGGCACGACCTGATGGTGCTCGACGTGATGCTGCCCTCGCTCGACGGCTGGGGCATCCTGCAGACGCTGCGGCGCAGCGGGCGCAGCATGCCGGTGCTCTTCCTCACCGCGCGCGACGAGGTCGAGGACCGCGTGCGCGGGCTGGAGCTGGGCGCCGACGACTACCTCGTCAAGCCCTTCGCCTTCGCCGAGCTGCTCGCGCGCGTGCGCACCCTGCTGCGGCGCGGGCGCAGCCCGGAGGCCGAGGTGCTGCGCGCGGCCGACCTCGAGCTCGACCTGCTGCGCCGCCGGGTGACGCGCGGCGGGCAGCGCATCGACCTCACCGCCAAGGAGTTCGCCCTGCTCGAGCTGCTGCTGCGCCGCCAGGGCGAGGTGCTGCCGCGCTCGCTGATCGCCTCGCAGGTGTGGGACATGAACTTCGACAGCGACACCAATGTGATCGAGGTCGCGGTGCGCCGGCTGCGCGCCAAGGTGGACGACGCCTTCGAGCCCAAGCTGATTCGCACCGTGCGCGGCATGGGCTACGTACTCGAGGCCGTCGAGCCCGCGCCACGATGAGCCACGGCCGCTCGCTGACCGCCCGCCTGGCGGCGCTCTTCGCCGCGCTCACCGCGACCCTGCTGGTGCTGGCCGCGCTGTTGCACGGGCGCATGCTCGACGCGCACTTCCACGAGCTCGACGTGCACGAGCTGCACGGCAAGCTCATGCTGATCCGCAACACGCTGCGCCAGGGGGACGCCACCACGCCGCTGGCCGCGCGCCTGGATGCGGTGGAGGCCGCGCTCGTCGGCCACGACAATGTGGGCGTGCGCGTGCGCGACATCGACGGGCGCGTGCTGCGGCTGATCCATCCGGCGCACTTCACCGCCGCGCAGCGCGCGGGGCAGGCGGTGGAGGGCGAGGAGCCGGGCTGGGAGCTGGATGGCCACCGCTACCGCGGGCTGCGGGGGTCGATCGTGCTCCCATTGGCGGAAGACGGGGCCGGCGGCGCGCCTGAACGGCCGCTCGAAGTTCTCATCGCGCTCGACCTCTCCCATCACACCCACTTCCTCGCCTCGGCGCAGCGCGCGACCTGGGCGGGCGTGGCGCTCGCCGCGCTGGTCGCCGCGGTGTTCGGCTGGTTCGCCGCGCATCGCGGACTGGCGCCGCTGCGCCGGGTCACCGCGACCGCGCGCGAGCTCTCCGCGGAACGCCTCGGCGAGCGCCTGGACGCGCGCGACGCGCCCGCCGAGGTTCGCGACCATGTCGAGGCGCTCAACGGCATGCTCGCCCGACTGGAGGGCGCCTTCCAGCGCCTGTCCGACTATTCGGCGGACATCGCCCACGAGTTGCGCACACCGATCTCGAACCTGATGACGCAGACCCAGGTGGCGCTGTCGCGGCCGCGTACGAGCGCCGAATACCAGGACACCCTCGCCTCCAACCTCGAGGAGTACGAGCGCATCGCGCGCATGGTCGGCGACATGCTCTTCCTCGCCAAGGCCGAGGAGCACGCGCTCGCCCACGCCACCGAGGCGGTCGAGCTGGCCCACGAGGCGGACGCGCTGCGCGACTTCTACGAGGCCCTGGCCGAGGAACGCGGCATCCGCATCCAGCGCACGGGCGAGGCGACCGTACGCGGCGACCGCCTGATGCTGCGGCGGGCCGTTTCCAACCTGCTCTCCAACGCCCTGCGCCACACGCCCGACGGCGGGCGCATCGCGCTGCATATCGAGACGGGGCCGGATTCCGTGCGACTGATGGTGAGCAACGAGGGCGAGCCGATCCCGCCCGACCAGCTCGAGCGCGTCTTCGAGCGCTTCCACCGCGCCAGCCCTCGCCGCGACCGCCACGGCGAGGGCGCCGGCCTCGGCCTCGCGATCACCCGCAGCATCGTGCGCGCCCATGGTGGCGAGATCGCCGCGCGGTCGGAGGGCGGGGTGACCACGCTTTCGATCACGCTGCCAAAGGTCTGAGCGCGCCGCTGCACCGCCGAGGTTCGCGCCTCGCGGCTCTCCTACAGAAAACACCTCGCCGCGCCCCCTGTAGGAGCGGCGCAAGCCGCGAACCGGCGGTTCCACAACCGACGCGCGAGCCTGCACCGACGACCGCATTCGCGCCTGGCGGCGCTCCTACGGAAAACACCTCGCCGCGCCCCCGGTAGGAGCGGCGCAAGCCGCGAACCGGCGGTTCCACAACCGACGTGGGGACCTGCGCCGACCGCTGCATTCGCGCCTCGCGGCGCTCCTACAGAAAACACCTCGCCGCGCCCCCTGTAGGAGCGGCGCAAGCCGCGAACCGGCAGCTCCACGACCGACGCGCGGGCCTGCGCCGACGACCGCATTCGCGCCTGGCGGCGCTTCTACATGCGAGCGGGCGCCTCGATGGCGAGATCGGTGCCGAACATGAACGAGTCCATCGACAGCACACCGTGCAGGACGCCGCCCTCGATGACGGTCGCGGGCTCGAGCTGCGATGCGGCCCCCGCAGCGACGAGCAGGGGCAGGAAGTGCTCGGTGGTGGGATGGGCGCGGTGGGCATGGGGGGCGATCTCGAGCGTGCGGCGCAGGCGGTCGGCGTCGCCGGCCAGCACGGCCGCGCGCACCCAGGCTGCGAATTCGCCCGCGTAGACCTCGGCCTGCGGGTCGCCGAAGCGCACCTCATAGAGATTGTGCGTGAGACTCCCCGAGCCGACGATCAAGACGCCCTCGTCCGCAAGCGGCGCGAGCGCGCGGCCATACTGCCAGGCGCCCTCGGCATCGAGCCCCATCGGCAGCGAGACCTGGAACACGGGCACGTCGGCTTGCGGGTACAGGTGCAGCAAGGGCACCCAGGCACCGTGGTCGAGGCCGCGGTCGGCGTCGCCGGTGGCGGGCCGGCCCGCCTGCTGGAGCAGTTCCAGCGCGCGCAGGGCCGCGAGGTGGGCGCCCTCGGCCGGGTAGCGCAGTTCGTGGAGCGCACGTCCGAAGCCACCGAAGTCGTGGATGGTCTCGGGCCGGAGCGACAGCGTGACCTGTGGCTGGCGCGTCATCCAGTGCGGCGACACCACCAGCACCGCGCGCGGACGCGGCAGGCTGCGGCCGAGCGCGGCGAGACCCGCGCCGGCCCGGCCGGGTTCGAGCGCGAAGGTGGGGGCGCCGTGGGAGACGAACAGGGTGGGAAGGGTCGGCATGAATGTTCTCCTGGATGTCCGGCGGCGCGCGACGAGCCCGCGGAGTCGAGCCGGCTGCCGAGCGCATGCCGCGACCGCCCGGAACGATGAGCTGCACTCTACGGGACGCGCACGCGGGGATAAACGTTGGTACCGGCAACGCGCTGTTGCATGCCGGGCGACAAAACGCCCACGGATTGCAGGCCCAGCTTGCAGGAACCCGCCCTCGCGGCCCAACGAAGAGGCCTGATCTGGCAACGCATCCCCATCTATCCCCCGATCTTGGCTGGATTGTTGCGGATATGGCAACGAACCTTTGCCCATCCTCGGCTGTTTAAGCCTTGTGAATGCGTCTAGAGTGCAATGAACGCGAACGCATGGCCGACGACCCGGATCGAAGGCAGACGGAAGGAACGACTGACATGAACACGCACTACACCGCCACCGCCAAGATTCTGCACTGGCTCATCGCACTGATGATCTTCGGCATGCTCGGCTTCGGCTTCTACATGACCGGTCTCGACCTGTCGCCCACCAAGCTGGAGCTCTATTCCTGGCACAAATGGGCGGGCGTGACGGTGTTCCTGCTCGTGCTGGTGCGCGTGGCCTGGCGGATCGGCCACAAGCCCCCGGCGCTGCCCGCGCACATGCCGTCCATCGAGCGCCTGGCCGCGCATGCGGGCCATCACCTGCTCTACGTGCTGATGATCGCGATCCCGCTCAGCGGCTGGCTGATGAGCTCGGCCAAGGGCTTCCAGACGGTGTGGTTCGGCGTGCTGCCGCTGCCCGACCTGCTCGCCAAGGACAAGGCGCTCGGCAACCTGCTCGAGACGGTGCATGTCGTTCTGAACTACACGCTGATCGCCGTGCTGCTCGGCCACGTCGGCGCCGCGCTCAAGCATCACTTCATCGACCGCGACGACGTGCTGACCCGCATGCTGCCGCGCCGGAAAGGCTGAACGCGCCGCGAACCGCCACCCTCCCACCGCCTGCAGGATGACCACCATGAAACGCATCGCCCTCGCCCTCCTCGCCTCCTTCGCCTTCGCTGCCACCGCCGCCCACGCGGTGGAGTACGCCCAGGTCCAGCCCGACAAGAGCCGTATCGCCTTCGACTACCAGCAGATGGGCGTGGCGATGCAGGGCACCTTCGGCAAGTTCGCCAGCGAGCTGCGCTTCGACCCCGCGGCGCCGCAGTCCGCCTCGGCCCGCATCGAGGTCGATCTCGCCAGCGTCGATACCGGCAGCGAGGAAGGCGACGAGGAGGTCGCCCGCAAGACCTGGTTCGACACCAAGGGCTTCCCGGTGGCGCGCTTCGAGTCGAGCGCGGTGAAGCCGCTCGGCGGGAACCAGTACGAAGTCGCCGGCAAGCTCACGATCAAGGGCACGACGAAGGACGTCGTGGTCCCCGCCACCTTCACCGCGCAGGGCGACAGCGGCGTCTTCGAGGGCGCGCTGACCATCCGGCGCGGCGACTTCTCGATCGGCGAAGGCGCCTGGAAGGCCTTCGACGTCGTCGCCAACGACGTCGTGATCCGCTTCCGCATCACCGCCGCGGCACGCTGAGCCGTTTCAGCCGAGCAGCACGCCGGCCCCGCAGAGTGCTTCATCCGCCTCCGTTCCACCCCCGATTTTACCCACCCTGCGTTCCATCCCACCCCCACTTCACAGAGGACCTTCTCATGAGCCGTATCGCCCGCCTGACCGCCGCCCTCCTCGTCTCCGCCGCTGCCGCCTCGCCGGTGCTGGCTGCGCCCCAGACCTACGTGATCGACAGCACCCACACCTTCCCGAGCTTCTCCTACAGCCACTTCGGCATGTCGATCCAGATGTCGAAGTTCGACAAGACGACCGGCACCGTCACGCTCGACAAGGAAGCGAAGACCGGCGCGGTCGACGTCACCATCGACATGAAGTCGGTAAGCACCGGCTACGCCACCTTCGACGAGCACATCCAGGGCGAGGATTTCCTCGACACCGCCAAGTACCCGACCGCCACCTTCAAGTCGACCAAGGTGAGCTTCGACGGCGACAAGCCCGCGACCATCGAGGGCGAGCTGACCATCAAGGGCGTGACCAAGCCG
>JAEUNQ010000193.1 GCA_016790365.1 Thauera sp.
GACAACGCAAAGCCGATGTCCAGCAGATCGTTGTGCAGCATCTTGAGCTGCTGCGCGAACGGCAACTCGAAGACGCGAATCTCCAGCTCGGGCTCATCCTCGCGGCTGCGTGCCAGCAAGGTGGCGATGCGGGGCTGCGCCAGGCTGTCGCAGATCGCGATGCGTAGATTGCCTTGGTAGCCCTGTGCCGCCGCCTTGGCGCTCTTGACTGCCTGCTCCACGGTGGCCTGCACGCGCCGGCATTCGACGAGGAACACCTGGCCGGCCCAGGTCAGCCGCGTCAGGCGTGTGCTGCGGTCGAACAACTGCACGCCAAGCTGGCTTTCTAGGTCGCGCATCGCACGTGACACAGGCGATTGCTCGATGCCCAGACGCTCGGCTGCCCGGGCCAGATGCAGTTCTTCCGCGACTGCGATGAAGTAGCGCAGCAATCTGAAATCCAAGGCCACCTCCTGTTCGTCTTCTTCTGGTTCGGCCTCTCGGGCGCCAGCATCTCCATCCACATCCCGCCCACTTACGCCCCGCCAGGCTTGCGATGTGCCGGCGCCCTTCCGCCAATGAGGTGCGGAGGGCGACGTTTGCGCCCGCCAGAAATCGACCGTTGGCAGCCGTCTGAGATAGCAGTTCTGCTGTTCATCGAGACCTCTTTTTCGTGCTTCCCCTCTTGCGGTCTGGCTGCACAGTGGTAAGATAGTAATAGATTACTCACTTTTTGGGATGCAAGCAATGAGCGGACACTCCAGGCATCTACCGGCTGATGAGAGGCGCGCGGCCACCGTCGAGGCAGTGGTCGACTTGGCTGCCGAACAGAACCCCAGCGACATCACGACCACGGCCATCGCGCAGCGCATGGGGTTGACCCAGGGAGCACTGTTCCGTCACTTCCCGACTAAGGACGCAATCCTGCAGGCGGTGATGTCCTGGGTTACGGAACGCCTGCTCGCTCGAGTAGACAAGGCCGCAGAAGGTGCTACGTCCCCCCTCGCAGCTCTTGAAGCGATCTTCAAGACGCACATCGACTTCGTGGCCGAGCACCCGGGGGTGCCGAGGATGCTCTTCGGCGAATTACAGCGGCCGGGGGAGACCCTGCCCAAGCAAATGGTGCAGACCTTGACCCGTCAATATGGTGAGCGGTTGCGTCGACTGCTCGAAGCCGGTAAGGCGCGAAGCGAGCTGCATTCAGAACTGGATGTGGACGCGGCCGTCGTCTTGTTCATCGGCACAATTCAAGGGCTGGTGATGCAGTCGTTGCTGGCGGGCGATGTAGCACGCATCCGCCGCGACGCGCCAGCCGTGTTTGCCATCTATCTCCGTGGCATCACGCACACCCGATGAAACGCCTTCCATCCTGCCGCCACGCAGTTCCTCGGTCAGCCGAGAGGCACACCACGGTCATGCGATCGCGTTGCGCCTCCAGCGCGAATCCGCGTCATTCAACACTCAGCCCGACCGCCCGGCGGAATGCACACGCACGCCGCGACGACGACGAAGGCCTGGGAGTTTCCCCGATCAAGTAAAGGCCATGAAGATGACCACTCATCCACAACGCAGCATCTGGCACTGGCTGATCTCCCTGCTTGCGATCGGCTTCGGTCTGCTCACTCTTCGGGAGGGCGGCGCCGTTCTGTTTGTCGACGGCGCGGCGCGCCAAGCCGCCGGCCACTATGTGCCCTTCGTGCTCTGGTTCAATTTTCTGGCCGGGTTCGCCTACATCATCGCCGGCGTCGGCTTGTGGATGCGCCGGCGCTGGGCCGCGTGGTTAGCGATTGTCATCACGGTGGCGACCGCACTCGTGTTCCTCGCTTTCGGAGTGCATGTGGCTCTGGGTGGCGCCTGGGAGCGACGCACGGTGGTCGCCATGACGCTGCGCACGTTGGTGTGGGCTGGCATAGCGGCCATCGCCTGGCGCCGGTCAGCGGCGAATGCGCCGGTCGCACGCGAGCACTGAGCACCTTTATCCAGCGGAAACCCATCGATGAAAACTCCAAACCTCCTCT
>JAEUNQ010000213.1 GCA_016790365.1 Thauera sp.
CCAGACCGTTTTCCAGCGCCTCCAGGCCGATGGCCGCAAGGCGCTGATCCCCTTCGTCACCGCCGGCTTCCCGGCGCCCGAGCTCACCCTGCCGCTGATGAACGCGCTGGTCGAGGGCGGCGCCGACATCGTCGAGCTCGGCGTGCCGTTCTCCGACCCGATGGCCGACGGGCCCACCATCCAGCGCGCCTCCGAGCGCGCGCTCGCGCAGGGCATGAGCCTGCGCAAGGTGCTCGAGACCGTACGCGCCTTCCGCGCCACCAACGCCAATACCCCGGTGGTGCTGATGGGCTACGCCAACCCGATCGAGGCGATGGGGCAGGAGCGCTTCGTCGCCGCGGCGCACGAGGCCGGCGTCGATGGCGTGCTCGTGGTCGATTACCCGCCCGAGGAGTGCGTCAGCTTCGCTGCCACCGCCAAGGCCGGCGGTCTCGCCCCCATCTTCCTGCTCGCGCCGACCTCGGGCGAGCAGCGCTTCGCCGACGTCGCGCGCGCCGGCAGCGGCTACATCTATTACGTCTCGCTCAAGGGCGTGACCGGCAGCGCCAAGCTCGACGTCGACGAGGTCGCGCGCCGCATCCCCGAGATCCGCGCCGCGGTCGGCATGCCGGTGGGCGTGGGCTTCGGCATCCGCGACGCCGACAGCGCGCAACGCATCGGCGCGGTTGCCGACGCGGTGGTGATCGGCAGCCGGATCATCGAGGAGATCGAGAACAACCCGGGCGAGGAGGCCGCGCGCGTACGCGACTTCATGCGTTCGATCCGTGTCGCGCTCGATGCGCTGGCTGCGGGCAAGGGAGTGCAGGCATGAGCTGGTTCGAGAAACTGATCCCGCCGCGCATCAAGCGCGGCGATTCGTCGCGCAGCAAGTCGATCCCGGAAGGGCTGTGGAGCAAGTGCGAGGGCTGCGAGTCGGTGCTGTACCGCTCCGACCTCGACAGCAACCTCGGCGTGTGCCCGAAGTGCAACCACCACCATCGCCTGCGCGCGCGTCGCCGCCTCGACCAGCTGCTCGACAGCGAGGGCCGTGTCGAGATCGGTGCCGAGGTCACGCCGATCGATGCGCTCAAGTTCAAGGACTCGCGCAAGTATCCCGACCGCCTGTCCGCGGCCGCGGCCGACACCGGCGAGGCCGACGCGATGGTGGTGATGCGCGGCGCGATCAAGAGCCTGCCGGTGGTGGTCGCCTGCTTCGAGTTCGATTTTCTCGGCGGCTCGATGGGTTCGGTGGTGGGCGAGCGCTTCGTGCGCGGCGCGCGTGCGGCTTTCGAGGAGCGCCGGCCCTTCATCTGCATCACCGCCTCGGGTGGCGCGCGCATGCAGGAAGGCTTGCTTTCGCTGATGCAGATGGCCAAGACCACCGCGGCGATCACCCGTCTGGCCGAGCGCCGGCTGCCCTTCATCACCCTGCTGACCGACCCCACCATGGGCGGCGTATCGGCGAGCTTTGCCTTCATGGGCGATGTCGTCGTCGCCGAGCCCAATGCGCTGATCGGCTTCGCCGGCCCGCGCGTGATCGAGCAGACGGTGCGCGAGAAGCTGCCCGAAGGTTTCCAGCGTGCCGAGTTCCTGCTCGAGAAGGGCGCGATCGACCTGATCGTGGACCGTCGCGAGCTGCGTGACCGCATCGCGGTGCTGCTCGCGATGCTCAATCGCCAGCCCGCGGACGTGGTTGCCGGGTGATGGTGGAGCACACCGCATTGCCCGCCGACCTGGACGGCTGGCTCGCCCTGCTGGAACAACGCCACGGCCAGCGCATCGAGCTCGGGCTGGAGCGTGTGGCCGCGGTGCGCGCGCGCATGGCGGTCGAGTCGGACGCCGTGTTGATCACCGTCGGCGGAACCAACGGGAAAGGGTCGTGCTGCGCGATGCTCGAGGGCATCCTGCTCGCTTCGGGCTACCGTGTCGGCTGCTACACCTCGCCCCATCTGCTGCGCTACAACGAGCGCGTGCGCATCGACGGCAAGGACGTCGACGACGCCACGTTGGTGGCCGGCTTCGCCGCGGTCGAGGCCGCGCGCGGCGACACCCCGCTGACCTATTTCGAGCATGGCACCCTGGCGGCCTGGCAGGTCTTCGCCGACGCGAAGCCGGACGTGATCATCCTCGAGGTCGGCCTCGGCGGCCGGCTCGACGCGGTCAACGTGTTCGAGCCCGACTGCGCGTTGGTGACCAGCGTGGCGATGGACCACATGGATTACCTCGGCGACACGCGGGAGGCGATCGGTTTCGAGAAGGCGGGCATCTTCCGCGCCGGCCGTCCGGCAGTGTGCGGCGATCCGCAGCCGCCCGCCAGCGTGGTCGAGCACGCCGCCGCGATCGGTGCCCCGCTGTGGATCAGCGGGCGCGACTTCGGCTTTGGCGGTGACCGCCAGCAGTGGGGCTACTGGCGCTACGCCCAGCCGCCGCGCGAGGGTACGCTGGTGCGCCGCGGCGGACTGGCCTACCCGGCGCTGCGTGGCGCCAACCAGCTGCTCAACGCGGCGGCGGTGATCACCGTGCTCGAGTGCCTGCGCGACCGCATCCCGGTTTCGATGCAGCACGTCCGCCAGGGCCTGATGCTGGTCGAGCTGCCTGGACGCTTCCAGGTTCAGCCCGGACGACCCTCGGTGGTGCTCGACGTGGCGCACAATCCGCAGGCCGCCGGCGTGCTCGCCGACAATCTCGGCAACATGGGCTTCTACCCGGAGACCTGGGCGGTGCTCGGCATGCTTGCCGACAAGGATGTTGCAGGGGTGCTCGAGCTGATGGCGGGCCGGGTCGACCACTGGCTGCTCGCCGACCTGCCGGGGCCGCGCGGCCTCTCCGCCGAGGCGCTCGCCGAGAAGGTGCGCGAGGTGAAGGAGGGGGCCGACATCCGCTGTTTCCCCACGCCGGCCGAGGCCTATGCTGCGGCGCAAGAACTGGTCGCCGAGGATGATAGAATCGTCGTTTTCGGTTCTTTCCTGACGGTTTCCGACGTACTCGCCGCAATCAAGGCGGCCCGGCGCGGATGAGGTTTTGGCGGTGAGTGAGGCAGATACGCTCGAGATCAAGAAGCGCGCGCGCCGGCGTCTGGTTGGCGCGATTGCGCTCGCCTTGCTGGCCGCGATCGTGCTGCCGATGATGATGGACGAGGAACCGCATCCATCGATCCAGGACATCCAGGTCTCGATCCCCGATCGAGACAAGGCGGCCACCGGCCGTCGCGCGAGCACGCCCGAGAGCGCGAGTGCGCCGGTCGCCGTCGCAGTGCCGGAGGACGACGAGGTGGTTGCCGCCGACAAGCCTGCGACTGCTGCGGAGAAGGCGCCGGACGCTGCGGACAAGCCCGCGCCGGCGTCCTCGAACGTGCCGGCCAAGCCCGCCAGCGAGCCGTCGCGGCCGCCTTCGGCCACGCCGGCTCGTCCGCCGGCTGCCGCCGCGACGCCCGAGCCGCGCCGACCCTCCTCCGATGAGGAGGCGCGCCTGCGTGCCCTCATCGATGGCAAGGCCTCGCCGGCGCGCGGTGACTCCTATGTCTTGCAGATCGGTGCATTCAGCGATGCCGTCAAGGCCGCCAAACTCGTCGACGACCTGCGCGCGCGCGGCTTCCCGGCCTACACCGAACGTGCCGGCAGCGTCACTCGGGTGCGCGTCGGCCCGGTCGCCGGCCGCGCCGACGCCGACGCCACGGCCGCCCGCCTCAAGGCCGCCGGTCATGCGGCGGTCTTGCAGGCGCGCTGATTTCCCCGACCATGACCGTCTTCGACTACGTCTTTCTCGGCCTGCTCGCCTTTTCCGCGCTCATCGGCATGTGGCGCGGCCTGGTCAGCGAAGTCATGGCGGTGCTGGCGTGGGCGGCAGCGCTCTTCGCCGCGTGGCGCTATAACGGAGAGGCGGCCGAGGTGTTCACCGGCATGATCGTCGAGCCGATGTGGCGCCAGGTCGCGGGTGGCGCGCTGGTCGTGGTCGGGGTGCTGATCCTCGCCGCGCTGTTGCGCTACCTGCTGCGCGAGCTGCTGCGCGCCGCCGGGCTGGGCGCCACCGACCGCTTCTTCGGTGCGCTCTTCGGCATCGCGCGCGGGCTCGCGGTTGCCTTCGTGGTGGTGCTGATCGGCGGGCTTGCCGGAGTCGCGAAGGAGCCGTGGTGGCGCGATGCGCTGTTCTCGGCGCCGCTGGAGTCTGCGGTGATCGCCGCCAAACCCTGGCTGCCTGCAGAGGTGGCCGACAAGATTCGATTCAGATAGGCCTCAATCCATGTGCGGAATTCTCGGCGTTGTCGCCACCTCCCCGGTCAACCAACTGCTCTACGACGGCCTCCAGGTGCTGCAGCACCGCGGCCAGGACGCGGCGGGCATCGCCACCTCGGAGGGCGGGCGCTTCCACATGCACAA
>JAEUNQ010000225.1 GCA_016790365.1 Thauera sp.
AGGAAAGACCGACTTGAACACACCCGACGCCGACACCCGCCGCATCGGCCGCAGGCTGGGCCTGCTGGCGACGCTCGCCTTTCTCGCGCTGGGCTGGGTGAGCTTCGACGGCGCGCTCGAGCGCCGCGAGGACCCCAACCCTAATCTCGTGGTCGCCCCGGGCGCCAGCGAGCTGGTGCTGCAGCGCAACCGCGCCGGGCACTACCTGCTGCCGGGCGAGATCAACGGCCATCCGGTGCGCCTGCTGCTCGACACCGGCGCGACCCAGGTCTCGGTGCCGGCGCGGCTGGCGGCGGAACTGGGCCTGCAGGCGGGCGCGCCGGCCTCGGTGCTGACCGCCAACGGCGCGGTGACGGTGCGCCAGACGCGCATCCCGCGCCTCGCCTTCGGCCCCTTCGAGTTCCGCGACGTGGCCGGCCACCTCAACCCGGGCATGCAGGGCGACGAGGTGCTGCTCGGCATGTCGGCGCTGCGTCACCTGGAGTTTACCCAGCGCGGCGGCACGCTGACCTTGCGCGCGCCGGGCTCGGGATAGCAGGCTTGGGGCCGAGGCCTCAGGCCTGCAGGTTGGCCGGGCGCCAGGCCTGGATGATCGGCAGCAGCTGGCCGAAGATCTTCGGCGTGCCGGCGACCAGGTTGCCGGTGGTGAGGTAGTTGGCTTCGCCCGACAAGTCGGACACCAGCCCGCCGGCTTCCTGGATCAGCAGCACGCCGGCCGCCATGTCCCAGGGCGACAGGCCCATCTCCCAGAAGCCGTCGAAGCGGCCAGCGGCCACGTAGGCGAGGTCGAGCGAGGCGGCGCCCGGGCGGCGGATGCCGGCGGTCTTCTGGGTGAGCTCCTTGAACATCGCCAGATAGGCGTCGACATGGTCGAAGCGGCGGAAGGGGAAGCCGGTGCCGATCAGCGCCTCGTTGAGGCGGGTGCGGCGCGAGACGCGGATGCGGCGGTCGTTGAGGAAGGCGCCGGCGCCGCGCGAGGCGGTGAACATCTCGTTGGTGTTGGGATCGTAGACCACGGCGTGCTCGAGCACGCCGGTCTTCGTCTGCGCGATCGAGACCGCGTATTGCGGCAGGCCGTGGATGAAGTTGGTGGTGCCGTCGAGCGGATCGATGATCCAGGTGAATTCGCTCTCCGGCCCGGACTCGCCGGACTCCTCTGCTAGAATTCCGTGCCCCGGGAAGGCGTCGCGCAGCACCTCGATGATCGCCTGTTCGGCGGCGCGGTCGACCTCGGTGACGAAGTCGTTGGGCGACTTGGACTGAACGGTCAGCAGGTCGAGCTGGGTCGACGCGCGGTTGATGACGGTCGCGGCGCGACGGGCGGCCTTGACGGCGATGTTCAGGGTTGCATGCATGCGGAGCGGTCTCGGTTAAAGAATCGGGGCCTGCCGCGTGCGCCTGGCGTGCGCTGCCGCCCGCTTCATCGGGCCGCCGTGCGGCCGCCGGGCCACGTTCCGGGCAGGCAGCCCGGCAAATTCGGAAAACGTGGAATTTTAATATGAATCGCCCCCTTGCGCTTGACCGCATCCGCGTCGTGCTGTCCCGTACCAGCCATCCCGGCAACATCGGCGCCGCTGCGCGCGCGATGAAGACCATGGGATTGCGCGAGCTCTGGCTGGTCGCGCCGGAGTCCTTTCCCGACGAGGTCGCCACCGCACGTGCCTCGGGCGCGGCCGACCTGCTGGCCGATGCACGGGTGGTGGGCACCCTGGAGGAGGCGCTCGCCGACACGGTGTTCTCCGCAGCGCTCACCGCGCGCCGGCGCGAGCTCTCGCTGCCGCGCCTGCAGGCGCGTGACGCCGCGGACGAGCTGGTCGGGCGCACGCAGGACGGCGTGGTCGCGCTGGTGTTCGGCAACGAGACCAGCGGGTTGACCAACGAGGAAGCCGCCCTGTGCAGTTTGCCGGTCACCATTCCCACCGACGCCGAGTTCTCCTCTCTGAACCTCGGCGCGGCGGTGCAGGTGCTCGCCTACGAGTTGCGCATGGCCGCGCTCGGCGAAGCAGCCGCGCCCGCCGACCTCCAGCCCGAGCCGGCCACGCACGCCGATTTCGAGGGTTTCATGGCGCACCTCGAGCGTGCGGTGACCGCCAGCGGCTTCCACGATCCCGCCAATCCCAAGCGCCTCTTGCCGCGCATGAGACGTCTGTTCAACCGGGTCCGCCTGGAGCGCGAGGAGGTCGCGCTGCTGCGCGGCATGCTCACCACTTTCGAGACTCCTCGGCGACGCGGCTGATCGCGGCGGGCCGCGTAGTGCCCGAGGCACAGGAACGCCCGGGCAAGGTCGCCGCAGCCACGGGGAGCCCGTACGGTGGTCTGCCCGATGTGGGATAATTCGAGCCATGGTATCCGTCACCCACGCAATTTCCCAGGGCGACACCGCCCCTCCGATCGATCTTCTCGCCGCCGGCCTGGAGGCTGCAGAGCGCGAGCGCATCGAGGCCGCGCTCGAATGGATCGCCGACCTGTATGAAGGCAAGGTTCTCGGCACCGGCGAGTCGACCTGGACGCATGCAATCGGCGCTGCGCTGATCGCAGCCTCGCTTCGCCTCGATGCCGAGACGCGCGTGGCCGCCCTGCTGTTCGCTGCCTGGGAAGAACTCGACGATCCGGCCGAGGAGATCGAGGCACGCTTCGGTCCGGCGATCACGGGGCTCGTGCGCGGCCTGCACAAGCTCAACGGCCTGCGCGTGCTCACCCGCCTCACCACCAATGCGAGCGCCCCCGAGATTCGCGCGCAGACCGAAGTGCTGCGCAAGATGCTGCTGGCAATGGTCGAGGACATCCGCGTCGTGCTCGTGCGGCTGGCCTCGCGCACCCAGACCTTGCGCTTCTACACCGACCTGCCGGGCGACGCCCGCGTCGAGGTGGCGCGCGAAAGCCTGGACATCTACGCACCGCTCGCCAACCGGCTGGGGGTGTGGCAGCTCAAATGGGAACTCGAGGACCTCTCCTTCCGCTTCATCGAGCCCGAGACCTACAAGCGCATCGCCAAGATGCTC
Organism: Thauera sp.; assembly: GCA_016790365.1. Taxonomy (GTDB): domain Bacteria; phylum Pseudomonadota; class Gammaproteobacteria; order Burkholderiales; family Rhodocyclaceae; genus Thauera. The sequence goes on from JAEUNQ010000225.1 coordinate 3,003, forward strand.
GACGAGCGCCGGATCGAGCGTGAGCAGTTCATCCAGGACTCGATCGAGCGCCTGAAGAGCGAGCTCGCCGCGGTCGGCATCGAGGCCGAGATCACCGGCCGGGCCAAGCACATCTACAGCATCTACAACAAGATGCGCAAGAAGCGGCTCGACTTCTCGCAGGTCTTCGACATCCGCGCGCTGCGCGTGCTGGTACCCGAGGTGAAGGACTGCTACACGGTGCTTGGCATCGTGCACCAGATGTGGCAGCCGATCGCGAAGGAGTTCGACGACTACATTACCAAGCCCAAGGGCAACAACTACCAGTCGCTGCACACCGCGGTGCTGGCCGGCGACGGGCGCGCGCTCGAGGTGCAGATCCGCACCTTCGACATGCACAAGCACGCCGAGCTCGGCGTGGCCGCGCACTGGCGCTACAAGGAAGGCGCCAAGCAGGGTGGCGACTACGACGAGAAGATCGCGCTGCTGCG
>JAEUNQ010000226.1 GCA_016790365.1 Thauera sp.
GCGAGCAGCGCCGAAGCGATCGGACCGGGCCGCTCACGGTCATCAGCCTCGGCCGCTTGATGGTCCGCCGCCCCGATCCAGGCGAAAAGCCAGGATTCTTGCGTCATGGAGGAATCATACGTTCCATCATTGGGCCCGAGAAGGGAGTTTCTCCTGAGAAGCACGAAGCCTGGTCTGGGCAGGGCAGGAAAAACTCAAGAAGCCCCCGCAGCCACATTGGACTGCGGGGGCTGATGAACTGCGCGCGTGAGGGCGCCGGCTGGCTTCGTTCTCCCCGAACGCGCTCACATTCCCGTTGCCGGCGCTGGCATCGCCCGCTCCTTCAGACGCTTGTTCCGACCATGTAGGGTTGACCGCGCAGGTGGGGATGAAAGCGCCCGAAGCCTGCCTGGGTCGGTGAGTGCCGCGCCATCAGCTCGATCTGCCCCGAGAGCCGGTCCGCGGCCGAGAGCAGGATCGCATCGAGCGTGCAGGGCTCGCGCAGCCCGAGCCACTCCGGGGCGCCGCGAGCGCTCGTGAGCGCATGGATCAGGCCGACGTACTGGGGCTCGGGGATGCAGACGCGGGCGTTGGCGACGGCCGCCGCGATCCACTCGATGATGGTGTGGCGGTGGCCGATGAGCTTGCCGCGCGTCGTCATCTCGAGGCCGCTACCGCCCAGGCAGTACTCGTCGGCTTTACCGGCGTCATGGAGCAAGGCCGCCATCAGGAGCACGTCCGGGCAGGCGAGTGCCTGGTTTTCGGCCATCTTGAGCGCCTGCTCCGCCACTTCCAGCGTGTGGCGGAGGTTGCCGTGCGCGCCGCTGTGGTGCCCTCTCAGCGAACTCGCGCCGAGCAGGTAGCGGTGCAGTCGCGACGCGTCCCAGAAGATGGCGTTAAACAAGTGCTGGAAGTGTGGCGGCAAGCGATGCCACAACGCACTGGCACGACTGACCAGCGTGCGCTCCTGCACCCAGGCTGTCGGAATCGTCTGGAACAGATCGACACTCGCCTCTGGGCGCTCGAGCACCGCGAGGCGGCTGATGCGTACCGCACCCCCCAGACTCTCGGGCCTGCCAAGCCAGCGGATCGACACCAGGCTGCCGACGCCGAGCCGGGCGTCGACCTTGCGCGAAGGCCACTCGACCATCAGGCTGGCGCGCTCGTGAAACAGCACCGCGCGGTTCAGGGCATAGTGATCATCGAGCGGCAAACGGCTAATCGATTCCACACGAAAGATCGGTGGCAGCTTCGCCACCACGTTGTCCGGAGCAGCGGAAGGGATGGGCAGGTGCTGTTCAGTCATGATGCTCTCCTTCATCGGCCTGTTCGGCGACCGACTCGGTTTCCGGCACGGTGTTTTCGTCCTGCCCGGTTTTCACCGGCAAGGTCGTGCCCAAGGTCTGCGTGATGAGTCGCTCGAAGGCCGAGCCGTCACGCCGCGTCAAGTTGGGCACGTAACGCGAATACACGCGAAAGAGCATCTCGGTGGTGGTGTGCCCGAGCTGGCGGGCGATCCACTCCGGCGCCTCGCCGCTGGCGAGCCACAACGTCGCCGCGGTGTGGCGACACTGATACGGGCGGCGCTTCTTGAGGTTGAGGTGTCGCAACAGCGGATACCACACCCGGTTCGTGACGTTCTTGTGGTCGAGCGGAGTCCCCAGCCGGTTGCAGAACACGAACTTGCTGAGCTTGCCTGTGGCTTCGAACTGCGCCTTGAGTGCATCAAAGACCAATTGGCTCATCTGGATGTCGCGCTGGCTGCCGTCGGTCTTGGTGTATTCCTCCTCGCCACCCACCACGGTCTCGCGAACCAAGATCAGGCGGTTCTCGAAGTCGACGTACTTCCACTGCAAACCATCGATCTCGCCCGTGCGCATGCCGGTGAAAAAGCGCACCGTGAAGTAGTGCTTGAAGTCGGGCCGCACGGTGTCGAGGACCTGCTTCACCTCTGCGAGCGTGAAGGGGTCGACATCGCTACGTTTGGTCTTGAGCTGTTTCACGCTGTCAAACGGCGTGCGAAAATCAAAGCGGTCGGCCGCTTCATTGAGGATTTGCCTCAGCGGGTTCAACATCTTGTTGATCCTTGCCGCAGACAGTTTGCTTTGCTTGCCTTTCGCGGTCGCTTTGCCGAGCTCGGCGCGATAGGCAAGAACGTCCGCCTTGGAGATCTGGCCGACCTCCTTCTCCCCAAACTTAGGGATCAGCGCACGGTCGAGCTCCCGGCGGATCGTCGTGCGGTACGAGCGACGCCACTCCACCTCTTTCTCGGCGAACCAGGTCTCGGCGAAGTCCTTGAAGCGCGGTGTGCTCGCGACGCTGGCTGCCGCCGACGGCAACGCAACCACAGCAGCGGTTGCCGACCCGACCATCCCTCCA
>JAEUNQ010000246.1 GCA_016790365.1 Thauera sp.
ATGGAAGACCCGCGCACGATCTCGAGCTGCCTCGAGATGCTCTTCATCGCCAAGGCGATCGAGCGCGTCGGCGACCACGCGATGAACATCGCCGAGCACGTGGTGTTCGTGGCGCGCGGCGAGGACGTGCGCTTCGAGAACACGCAGGCGAAGCTCGGCAAGGGCTGAGGCGTAGGGCGTCAGGCATGAAAAAGGGGACTCTCGGGTCCCCTTTTTGACGTGGTGCATCATCGAGTCAGGGCTGCGGCGGCACGTAGCCGGCCACCTGGTCGGCGCCGCCCTCGAAGAAGTGCTTCTCCATCTGCTCGGCGAGGTACTTGCGCGCGCGCGCGTCCATCAGGTTCAGGCGGTTCTCGTTGATCAGCATGGTCTGGTACTTGACCCACTGATGCCAGGCTTCCTTCGAGACGCTCTCGAAGATGCGCTTGCCGAGCGCACCGGGCACCGGTGGCAAATCCAGGCCTTCGGCCTCGCGACCGAGTTTCACGCAGTTCACCATGCGAGCCATGTTCAATCCTCTCTGCTTGCGGGTTCATCGGGGTTCGAGGACGGCATTCTAGCCGATTCGTCGCCTCGCCTCCCGGACACCTCCGCACGATTGCGCCCGGCGGACTTGGCGCGATAGAGCGCCTCGTCCGCGGCGGCGACCAGTGCCTCGCCCTCGCGCGCGTTGTCGGGAAAGCGTGCGATCCCCACACTGGCGGTCACCCCGGCCTCGCGCCCCTCGAAGACGAAGCGCATCGCGCCCACCGTCTCGACCAGGCGGTGGGCGAGCTCGCGCAGGCCGTCGGCGCTGCCCTCGGGCACCAGCAAGGCGAACTCGTCGCCACCGATGCGGAACAGGGTCTCGTTGCGGCGCACGGTGCGTCCGAGCTCGATCGCCAGGCGCACCAGCACCTCGTCGCCCGCCTGGTGGCCGAAAGAGTCGTTGATCGGCTTGAAACCATCCAGATCGAAGGCGAGCAGGCCGAGCCGGCCGCCGCGACGCTCGGCGTCGGCAAGCATGCGGCCGAGTTCCTCATGGAAACGACGGCGGTTGTAGAGTCCGGTCAGCTCGTCACGCTCGGCCAGTTCCACTAGCTGCATCGAGGTCCGGCGTGCCAGGGTCACGTCCTCGTAGATCCAGAGCCGGCCGATGCGCCGCCCGGCTTCCTCGCCGGCGACCACCGCCGAGCGATCGGTGACGATGCGTCCGTCGGCGAAGTGGAACTCGTATTCCTCGCTGATCGACTGCTTGCCGCGCACGGTACTCGCGATGTGCGCAAGATAAGCCGTCGGGTCGGCAAGCACGACCGGCGCCCGCTCCTTGAGCACCGCGTCGCGGCAGCCGACCAGGACGGTGTCGGGCGGGTAGCCCCAGATCTCGAGCATCGCGCGATTGTGGTAGAGCACGCGCCGGTCCTGGTCGATGAACAGGATGCCAAGACGGATCAGGTTGAGGAGCGCGGACAGGCGCTGACGCTCGTCGTTGCTGCGCACGAGATAGAGTTCGCGCAGCGCCTCCTGGCGACGCAGCTCCGCCACGGTCTCGAGCAGGGTGAACTCGGTCGCCTTGCGCGTCTGGACATGCTCGGCCGACAGGCGCAGGCCGCCACCGGCACGCGGACGCCAGTGTGTCTCCACCCACACGGTCTGGCCGTCGCGCGCCGAAAGGCGCAGCTCGAAGGTCTGCGCCCGCCCTTCGGCCTCCACCCGCTGCGCCATCCTGCGGCAGAAGACGCGGTCATCCTCGAACACCAGCAGATCGAAGGGATCCGCCGCGGCGACACACTCCTCCGCGCCGAAACCGGTGAGCGCCTCGATCGAAGGACTGATCCAGCGCAGCGAGAGCCCCGGCCGGAACACCGCCTCTACGCTGCGCACCCCGAGCGCGATCTCGGCGAGCAGTTCGGCGTCCTCCGGATTGCCGGGTCCCGGGAAGGCGCTCATAGCGGCTTGACGAACACCTTGGAGCGACGCTGGAAGTTGTACAGCTCGCGCTTCTGCCGCGGCAGCGCCTCGGGGCCGATCTCGCTGAAGCCACGCTCGCGAAACCAGTGCGCGGTGCGGGTGGTGAGCACGAACAGGCGCTCGAGGCGCTGCACGCGCGCGCGCCGCTCGATGCGCTTGAGGAGCTGGTCGCCGAGGCCGGCGCGGCGATACTCGGGCGTCACCGCCAGGCAGGCAAGCTCGGCGGCGTTGTCCTCACTGAACGGGTACAGCGCCGCGCAGCCCACCAGCACGCCATCGTGTTCGACCACGGTGAAGCGCTCGATCTCCTGCTCCAGCAGCTCGCGGCCGCGCCGCACGAGGGTGCCGTCGGCCTCCATCGGCGAGATCAGCGCCACCAGGGCGGCGACGTCCTCGACCGTGGCCTCGCGCAGGCGGAACAGCGGGTCGCGCGACACCACCGTGCCCACGCCCGCGTGCGTGAAGAACTCGAGCAGCAGGCCGCCGTCGAGGTCGTGGTCGATGAGGTGGCAGCGCGCCACGCCCTTGCGCACCGCGCGGATCGCGCACGGCAGGAACAGGTGCAGGTCCTCGGTGAGGCCCTCGCCGGTCTCCAGCTTGTTCTGCGCCTCGTCGGCGGTGACGGACTCGACGAGCTGACCGTCGTCGTCGAGCAGGCCCGGCGCGTCGCACAGGTAGATCAGCTTCTCGGCCTTGAGCGCGACCGCCACCGCCTCGGCCACCTCCTCCATCGCGAGGTTGAAGATCTCGCCCGCGGGCGAGACGCCGAGCGGGGTGATCAGCACCACGTTCTGCTGGTCGAGGTCGGCGTTGATCTCCTCGGCGATGATCTTGCGCACCGCGCCGGTGTATTGGTAATCGACGCCATCGACCACGCCGACCGGCCGCGCGGTGATGAAGTTGCCCCCGGTGACGCGGATGTAGCTGCCCGCCATCGGCGTGTTGGGCAGGCCCTGCGAGAGCAGCGCCTCGACCTCGAAGCGGGTCACCGCCATCGCCGACTTGACGCACTCCAGCGCCTCGGGATCGGTCACCCGCAGGCCATGGTGGAAGCGCGGCTCCAGCCCGCGACGCGCCTGCTCGGCGTCGATCTGCGGACGCGCGCCATGCACCAGCACCAGGCGGATGCCGAGCGCGGCGAGCAGGTTGCAGTCGTAGGCGAGGCTCTGCGCGCGCTTGCCGGCGGCGACCTCGCCACCGAAGCCGACGACGAAGGTGCGGCCGCGGAAGGCGTGGATGTAGGGCGCGGCGCCGCGCACCCAGGCCACGAACTGGGCCGTGGCGTCATCCACGCGTGGAACCGCGGCGGAGGGAGAGGAGGTTTCGGAACTGGAACTGCTGTTTTCGGCGCTCACGCATTCACCGCTGTTGGGGCCGGACACGCACGGGGCGACCCGGCGGACTGGAATCGATGACGGATTCTAGCCCGGCCGGGCGCCGGCGTGGAGCGCGGGCGCGCGCCTTCAGCCCTTGTACGGTCCCGCGCCGAGGCCGATCGGCGCGGGTGCGGCGGCCACCAGCCTGGAGAAGATCTGCGCGAAGTCTTCCTCGCCCGCCCTTGCACTGGCGCGTGTGCCGCTGAGCGGGTCGTCGGCGATGAAGCCGGCGTTGGCGCGGTCCCAGTCCTCAGCGGTGAAGTGCTTGCGGATCAGCGGCAGCACTTCGCGCTCCTCGGTCATCATGTGGTTGCGGTAGAAGGCGGCATAGTCGTTGAAGGCGAGCCTGAAGGCCTCGAAGCCGCCGGCGGGGTCCTGCGCGTAGCCCTTGACCGCGGCCTCGAGCACGGCGATGCGAGCCTCGGCCTGGGCATGATCGGCCTCGAGGCGGTCGAGGGCGGCGTCGGCGTCGTGCGTGCGGGTGCGCAGCGGGCCGAAGAGGAAGGCGTCCTCCTTGGGGTGGTGGCGCTTCTCGGGGTAGGCATCGAGGTAGTGCACCATCGCCTCGAGCAGCTTGTGATCCGGTTGCAGGCGGCCCTCGCCGATCTCGCCGATCATGTGGCGGATGGCGTGGATGATTCCCGCCAGCGACTGATGTTCGTCCATCAGGATGCGCATCGCGTCCATGGTCTTGTCCTCCAGTGTTGGTGCAGATGAGCTCGTGGCTCAGGTCGACAGCATCGCCTGATGCTTGCCGCCGAGCCCGAGGTAAGCCTCGATCACGCGCGGATCGTCCGCCAGTTCGTGTGCCGGGCCCTGCATCGCGACCTGGCCGGTCTCGAGCACGTAGGCATAGTCGGCCACCTGCAGGGCCGCCCGGGCGTTCTGCTCGACGAGCAGGATCGACACGCCGCGCCGGCGCAGCTCGGTGATGATGCGGAAGATCTCGCGCGTGATCAGCGGTGCCAGCCCCAGGCTGGGCTCGTCGAGCATCAGCAGCTTCGGCTTGGCCATCAGCGCGCGGCCCACCGCCAGCATCTGGCGCTCGCCGCCCGACATGGTGCCGGCGGCCTGGTCGCGACGCTCCTTCAGGCGCGGGAAGAGGGCGTACACCTCTTCGAGCGTCTGCGCGTGGTCGCGCTTGCCCATGCGATAGCGCTGGAAGGCGCCCAGCACCAGGTTGTCCTCGACGCTCATCTCGCCGAAGAGCTCGCGCTTCTCGGGCACCAGCGTCATGCCGCGCGCGACCATGCGCTCGACCTCGGGCACCCCTTCCACGCTGCCGTCGAAGGCGATCCGGCCGTGCGAGCCGAGCACGCCCATGATCGCCGAGAGCATCGTCGTCTTGCCCGCACCGTTGGGGCCGATCACGGTGACGATCTGGCCTTCGCCCACGGTGAGGCTGGCGTTGGTGAGCGCCTCGACCTTGCCGTAGGACACGCACAGGTCGCGGACCTCGAGCACCGGGTTCTTCGCATTCGCGTTCGAGGGCGCGCCGGCTTGCGTTTGCTGTGTCATCTCGTTCTCCCCGCTCACTCCACACCGCCCAGATACGCCTCGAGCACCGCCGGGTTCTGCTGGATCTCGTCCGGCAGGCCCTCGGCGATCTTCTGGCCGAACTCCATCACCACCACGCGATCGACCAGGCTCATCACGAAGTCCATGTCGTGCTCGACGATCAGGGTCGCCATGCCCTCGGAGCGCAACTTCCGCAGCAGTTCGCCGAGCGCCTCCTTCTCCTTGAGGCGCAGGCCGGCCGCCGGCTCGTCGAGCAGCAGCAGGCAAGGGTCGGCGCACAGCGCCCGCGCGATCTCGAGGATGCGCTGCTGGCCCAGGGCGAGACTGCCTGCCTCCTCGTACATGTGCTCGGCCAGGCCCACGCGCTCGATCTGACGGGCAGCCTCCTTGAGGATGCGCGCCTCTTCCGCGCGGTCCAGGCGCCAGGCCGAGCTCAGCACGCCCTTGTCGCTCCTCAGGTGCGCGCCGATCGCCACGTTCTCGAGCACGCTCATCGTCGGCAGCAGCCTCACGTGCTGGAAGGTCCGGCTCATGCCCATGCGGGCGATCTCGCGCGAGTCGTGGCCGGCCACCGGCTTGCCGAGGAAGCGCACCTCGCCCGAAGTCGGCGTATCCACGCCCGAGATCTGGTTGAACATCGTGCTCTTGCCCGCGCCATTGGGGCCGATGAGGGCGAGGATCTCGCCCGCGCGCACCTCCAGGCTCATGTTGTTGTTGGCGATCAGGCCGCCGAACCTGCGGGTGACGTCCTTGGCCTCGAGGATCAGCTCGCCCGCCTTGGGCAGGGTGCGCCGCGGCAGCGGCTCCGCGTCGGCGTCGATCGTCTTGCGGACCGCGCGCACCGGCACCAGCTTCTTGAGGATCGGCCACAGACCCTCGCGGGCGCGGTGCAGCACCAGCACCATCAGCAAGCCGAACACGATGGTCTCGAAGCTGCCCGTGGCGCCGAGCAGGCTGGGCAGCCAGTTCTGCAGCCACTGCTTGAGCACGGTGATCACGCCCGCGCCGACGATCGCCCCCCACACGTAGCCGGCGCCGCCGACCACCGCCATGAAGAGGTACTCGATGCCGATGTGCACGCCGAACGGGGTCGGGTTCACGAAGCGCTGCATGTGCGCATACAGCCAGCCCGACGCGCAGGCCAGCAGCGCCGCGATCACGAAGATCACCATGCGCGAGCGCGAGGTGTCCACACCCATCGCCTCGGCCATGATGCGGCCGCCCTTGAGCGCGCGGATCGCACGCCCCTCGCGCGAGTCGAGCAGGTTGTGGGTGGTGAGCATGGCCACGAGCAGGAAGGCCCAGATCAGGTAGTAGATCTCCCCGCCTTCGTCCAGCGTCCAGCCCAAGAGCCCGATCGCAGGGATGCCGCTGATGCCGGTGTGCCCGCCCAGGCTCTCCATCGTGCCGAACAGGAAGTACAGGCTGATGCCCCACGCGATCGTGCCCAGGGGCAGGAAGTGCCCCGAGAGCTTCAGCGTCAGCGAGCCGATCAGCACCGCAACCACGGCGGTCAGCAGCAGCCCGACCACCAGGGTGAGCCAGGGCGACGTCCCCGCCCAGGCGAGCCAAGCCGGCAGGTCGGTGGCGGTAGTGAGCGCGGCGGTGGTGTAGGCCCCCAGGCCCACGAAGGCGGCCTGGCCGAAGCTGGTCAGCCCGCCCACGCCGGTCAGCAGCACCAGGCCGAGCGCGACCATCGCGTACAGGCCGATGTAGTTCAACAGCGTCACGTAGTACGGCGACAGGATCGCCGGAACCAGCAGCAACAGGGCGAGAAAGGCCCCGAGGACCAGACGGTCGGCTCTCATTCTTCTTCCTCCACGTGGTGGCTCGTGAGCGAGCGCCACAGCAGCACGGGAATGATCAGGGTGAACACGATGACTTCCTTGTAGGCGCTGGCCCAGAACGACGCGAAGGCTTCGAGCAGCCCCACGGCGAGCGCACCCACCGCGGCCAGCGGGTAGCTCGCCAGCCCGCCGATGATGGCGGCCACGAACCCTTTCAAGCCGATGAGGAAGCCGGTGTCGTAGTAGATCGTGGTGATCGGGGCGATCAGCACGCCCGAGAGCGCACCGATGAAGGCGGCGAGGAAGAAGGTCAGCTTGCCGGCGAGCGTGGGCGAGATCCCCATCAGCTGGGCGCCCACGCGGTTGATCGCGGTCGCGCGCAGCGCCTTGCCATAGAGCGTGCGCCCGAAGAACTGGTACAAGCCCACGATCAGCAGTGCCGACACCACCAGCACCCACAAGGTCTGCGCGGAGACCATCAGCGGGCCGAGCTCGAGGCTGAACTCGCTGAATGCCGGCGTGCGCTGGCCTTCGGCACCGAAGAACAGCAGGCCCAGCCCCACCATCGCGATGTGCAGCGCCACCGACACGATCAGCAGCACCAGCACCGGCGCCGAAGCGATCGGCTGGTACATCAGGCGGTACATCATCGGCCCCATCGGCACCACGATCGCCAGCGTCAGCAGCACCTGCACGGCCAACGGCAGTTCATCGACCGCCAGCCCGCCGAGCGCCGCGGCGAGCGCGAGCGGATAGCCCAGGTTCCAGCCCGCCACGCCCGCGGCGCGCCGGCCCTGCCCGGCCTTGAGCGCGAGCCCGCCGTCGAGCGCCGTGACCAGCGCCCCCATCACCACCAGCATCCACACCGTGGCCGGCAGCACGCCCGACTGCATCATCGCCAGCGTCAGCGCGCCGTAGGCCACGAACTCGCCCTGCTGGATGAAGATCACCCGCGTGACCGCGAACACCAGCACCAGCGCCAGCGCCAGCAGCGCGTAGATCGCGCCGTTGGTGATGCCGTCCTGGGACAGGATCAATGCAATTGACATATCCATGGAAATGCCTCGTCTTGGCGATGCCTTGCGGCCCGCCCCCATTGGGTTGATGCGCCGGGAATGCCGGACGGACGCGCGGCGGGACGCAAGGCGCCCCGCCGCGGAATGGAGTGCTTACTTCAGCAGCGACCAGGTACCGTTGCGGATCTCGATCATCACGCGCGAGCGGTCGTCCAGGCCGAGGTGATCTTCGGCACTCATCGAGTAGATGCCCGTGGCGCCGGCGACTTCCTTCACGCCCTCGAGCGCATCGCGCAGCGCCGCGCGAAACTCGGCCGATCCCGGCTTGACCGTCTTGAGCGCACTGGGGACGGCCGCCTCGAGCAACACCCCGGCATCCCACGCGTAGGCGCCGAAGCTCGACACCGAGCCCGCGCCGTTGGCGGCCTCGTACTTCTCGACGTAGGCCAGTGCGCTCGCCTTGACCGGATGGCTGTCCGGCAGGCTGCGCGCCATCTGCACCGGGCCGACCGGCAGCAGCGTGCCTTCGCAGTCCTTGCCGCAGATGCGCAGGAAGTCGTTGTTGGCCACGCCGTGGGTCTGGTAGATCGGGCCCTTGTAGCCGCGCTCGCGCAGCGTCTTCTGCGGCAGCGCCGAGGGCGTGCCCGAGCCGGCGATGAAGACCGCGTCGGGCTTGACCGACATCAGCTTGAGCGCCTGCCCGGTCACCGAGGTGTCGGCCGGGTTGAAGCGCTCGCTGGCGGCGACCTCGATGCCCTTGGCTTCGGCCAGCTTCTTGAACTGCTCGTACCAGCCCTCGCCGTAGGCATTGGCGAAGCCGATGAAGGAAACCCTCTTCACGTTGTTGGCACTCATGTGCCCGATGATCGCCGACGCCATCTGCTGATCGTTCTGCGGCGTCTTGAAGACCCAGCGCTTCTTGTCGTCCATCGGGGCGACGATGCGCGCAGAGGCGGCCATCGAGATCATCGGCGTCTTCGTTTCGGCGGCGACGTCGACCATGGCCAGCGAAGCCGGGCTCGTGGTGGAGCCGATGATCACGTCGACGCCATCCTCGACCGTCAGCTTGCGGGCGTTCTTGACGGCCGTGGTGGTGTCGGAGGCGTCGTCGAGCACGATGTAGCTCACCTTTTCACCGCCGATCGTAGTGGGCAGCAGAGAGATCGTGTTCTTTTCCGGGATGCCCAGCGAGGCAGCAGGACCGGTGGCCGAGAGCACGACTCCGACCTTTATTTCGGCTTGGGCGGTCGTGGCGGCAAAGGCAAGGCCGAGAGCGGCCAGCAGGGTGTTACGCAGCTTCATGGGGTCTCCTCCGTTGTGTATGCGGGTTACCGGTGCGCCGGCTCCGGCGTGTCGTGGGCGTGCCGCTCGAAGGGCGGCAGTTCTGAAATGCAGAACGCGTTCCCTGAATTAGAATTGATACAAAAGATCCAGTCAAGAGAAAACTTTGTATCAATTCCAGATCCGTGCCGGCTCGGCACGGCGGTCGCGCATCAGCCGACGTGGTCAGCCGCCTCGGCACCCGGGATCGCAGTGGCACCGAGCCTCAGCGACAAGGCATCGCAGGCGTCCTTCAGGGCATGCAGCGCAGGGCTTTCCCGACCGAGGTCCAGCGTCCCTTCGACGCCGACGAGCGCGATGCTCATGTTGATCTCGTTCTTGAAGTTGAAGACGGGCGCCGCCGCCGCCTCGACGCCACGGGCGAAATAGCCGCTGGAGATCACCGAAAGCCCCTGCGCGCGCACCCCGGCAAGCAAGCAGCGCGCATCGGCGAGGGTGGCGATGCCGTCCGGCACCTTGCCGGACTCGATCTCGGAGCGCAGCAGCGCCTCCGTCTGCTGCTCGGGAAGCCACGCGGCGAAGACGCGACCGGCGGCCGAACTGAGCAGGCTGAGGCTGGTTCCGGTGAGCACGTTCACGGTGATCGGCCGGCGGGGGCGCTCCCAGCGCACGACGACCGGCCCTCGATCACTCCACACCGCAAGCGCGACCGTCTCGTTGGTGACGTCGCGCAGCTCGCTGATCGCGTTCAGGCCGAGACGGATCCGGTCGACGCGGTCAAGCGCGACGAGCCCGAGGTTCAGGGCGAAGGGACCGAGGTCATAGCGCGACGTGAGCCGGTCCTGTTCGACGAGACCGCTGCGGATCAGGCTGACCAGATAGCGGTGAGCCTTTGAAGGCGGCATGTCGGCCGCCTGGGCGATGTCCTTGAGCATCATGGACCGCTTGCCGGTCACCATCGCACGCAGGATGCTCATGCCCACCTCGAGAGACTGCACGCCATGCTTGCCGTCGAGTTCGTCGCTCATCGAAGCCCCCACAAAATTACTTATTGAAGAAACCTTTCCTTTATATGTAACATAAGTCCGAGCGGAGGAGAACAACGATGAAGCAGCTGAAAGTCTATGCGATCGACGGCATCGTCCCGGTGGTGGATCCGACCGCCTATGTACATCCGTCAGCGGTGCTGATCGGCGACGTGATCGTCGGCCCGGACTGCTATGTGGGGCCTTGTGCAAGCCTGCGCGGCGACTTCGGGCGACTGATCCTGGAGCGTGGCTCGAACCTGCAGGACACTTGCGTGATGCACGGCTTTCCCGGCACCGATACGGTGGTCGAGGAAGATGGGCACATCGGTCACGGCGCCGTGCTGCACGGCTGCAGGGTGGGCCGGAACGCCCTTGTCGGCATGAACGCGGTGATCATGGACAACGCGGTGATCGGCGAGGCGTCGATCGTCGCCGCCTCGGCCTTCGTCAAGGCGGGCGCCGAGATGCCGCCCGGCATGCTGATTGCCGGCATGCCGGCCAAGGCGATCCGTCCGCTCTCCGACGAGGAGATCCGCTGGAAGAGCTCGGGGACCGCGACCTACCAGGATCTCACCCGCCGCAGCCTGGCCACGATGGAAGAGACCGTGCCGCTGACGGCGATCGAGCCCGGACGCAAGCGCATCCACATGCCCGACGTGGTGCCGCTGGTTGCACTGCGCAAACGGGAAGGCTGAGGCGGACGCGGAGCGGCACGGACATGCGTCCGCAGCGCCGGCGATCCTGCACGGCCGTCACGGGACCGGCTGCGTGCAGAGGCGCCCGCTCCTCAGGCGGCGCCGCGCAGCGGATCGGCGTCCTGGAAGCGCTCCACCAGCCGGGACGAAGCCTCGGGCGTCCGGCCGTCTGCGAGGCGGAGATGCGCGTCGACGTGGCGCTCGGAAGGCACCAGCAAGCGACGATAGAGCTCCCGACACAGCAGGCGCGCACGCTGCCCTGGCCAGCCGCTCGCGAGCAGCACGTCCGGCAGCCCCGGATCACGCAGCAGCAGGCGGCGATAGTCGTGGATCAGCAGCATTCGCAGCAGGAAGGCATCCTCGTCGCCGGACTCGCCGGTGCCGTCCCGGAGCTGGGCCAGCACGGGCTGATAGCAGTCGACGAAATCGCGGTACATCTCCGCCAGGCGTTCGAGGTTCCATGCAGCGCGCACCAGGTCCGCGTCGCTCGCCGCCGTACCGAGCGCCGCATCCGCCGCCATCAGGGGCTTGAGCTTGGGAAGCAGCTCCCCGAGCCCTTCGCCAACGAGCGCATCGAAGGCAGTGATCAGGTCGGCGCTCGGATGCACGAAACAGTCCCCGTCGAGCGTGCCGAACCCCTGCCAGAACAGCGCCCTGCGCAATTGCTCCCGATCCTTGGCTGCCAGTTCGCCGACCGCGACGATCAAGCGCCAGCGACGATCCCAACCCGGCGCGGTAGACGCATAGATTCGGCGCGACGCGTCCTCGATGCGCTGCAGGCCGGACGGCGTCAGCATATAGTCTGTCCGGCGGCCGCAAGGCTCGCTGGACAGCCACTCATCACGCGCAAGACGAAAAACCGAAGTCCGGACGAGACGCTCGTTGAGCCCGAGCGGCTCGAGCAGTCGGATCAGGCTGCCCAACCAGATGCGTCCGCCGCGAGGCAGGACCGCATCGCCGAAGACGGAAATGATCAGCGAGCCGGCCTGCACGCGATCCTGCTTGCGGAAAGCCTCGAGGCGATCTTGGATGGAATGAGTCACGGGCGAGCTTGTCCGACCGGCGGTTGGGGCGAGAAGTCTATCGATTCCGAGGGGATGCGCATAGCGTCGGAGCCCGCTTTCCGGGCATGCGGGGCCGCAGACGCGAAGCTGCAGGACGTCGGGTACCGGGAACTCGTGGCCACAAGGTGAAGCGCGAAAAGACCGTACGGGGAAACGGCCACGCGAAGGCCAGATAAAGCGATACAATTTTTTATCTTTTTGTGATTTTTTTGTATCTCTTCGGAAGTGGAAGCATGCACAACTCCGCTTTCTTCGCTCGGCATAGCATCCGAATTCCGTACAGTTATTCTATCTATCCTATTGTTTTTTCTTAATTTCCTCATTTACGAACAGGTTCTACCTATCAAAATCTGGCACACAAACACCCTATTGATTAGATACCTTGTATTGACATTCATCAAATCTATTTGTATCGTTTGAGCCACAAGACCATCCACCCGGAGAGACCCATGCCCCACCCCTTGCTCGACAAGCACCGCGCCACCCTGGAAAGCGCCCTGAACGCCATCGCCACGCGCGGCTACTGGTCTCCCTTCCCCGAGATGCCGAGCCCCAAGCTTTACGGCGAAACGGCGCCGGACGAGGGCAAGCGCGCCTTCGATGCGCACCTGGGCAAGCAGTTCGAGCTCGGGCAGCCGGGCCAGACGGGCTGGCATGGAGGTGAGACCTCGCCCTACGGCGTGGAGCTGGGCGTCAGCTACCCGGTGTGCGACCCGGACGCGCTGATCGCCGCCGGGCTCGAGGCCATGAAGGGCTGGCAGGCGGTGGGCGCAGATGGCCGCACCGGCATCTGCCTGGAGATCCTCGAGCGCCTGAACAAGCAGAGCTTCGAGATCGCCCACGCGGTCATGATGACCACCGGCCAGGGCTGGATGATGGCCTTCCAGGCCGGCGGCCCGCACGCCCAGGATCGCGGCCTCGAGGCCGTCACCTACGCCTGGCGCGAGCAGAGCTTCGTTCCTTCCGAGGCCAGCTGGGAAAAGCCGCAGGGCAAGAACCCGCCGCTGGTGATGAAGAAGAACTACCAGATCGTCGGTCGCGGCGTGGGCCTGGTGATCGGCTGCGGCACCTTCCCCACCTGGAACACCTACCCGGGCCTGTTCGCCGCGCTCTCCACCGGCAACGCGGTCATCATCAAGGCGCACAGCAACGCCATTCTGCCGGCGGCGATCACCGTGCGCACCATCCGCGCCGTGCTCGCCGAGAACGGCATCGACCCCAACCTGGTCTCGCTGTGTGTGGCCACCCAGCGCAGCGTCACCCAGGCGCTCGCCACCCACCCGGCGGTGCAGTCGGTCGACTTCACCGGGAGCAACGTCTTCGGCCAGTGGCTGATCGACAACTGCCGCCAGGCTCAGGTCTATGCCGAGCTCGCCGGCGTGAACAACATCGTCATCGACTCGACCGACGCCTACAAGGCGATGTTGGGCAACCTCGCCTTCACGCTCTCGCTGTATTCGGGCCAGATGTGCACCACCTCGCAGGCCATCTTCGTGCCCGCCGGCGGCATCGACACCGAAGACGGCCACAAGAGCTACGACGAGGTCTGCGCCGACCTCGCGCGCGCCGTCGAGCGCTTCCTGTCCAAGCCCGAGGTCGCGCACGCCGTGCTTGGCTCCATTCAGTCCGCCGACACCGCCGAGCGCATCGACATCGCCAACAGCGGCGCCCTCGGCAGGGTCGTGCTCGCCTCGCAGAAGCTCGACAACCCCGAGTTCCCGGGCGCAAAGGTGCGCACACCGGTGCTGCTCGCCTGCGATGCCGCCGACGAGAAGGCCTACATGGAAGAGCGCTTCGGCCCGATCAGCTTCATCGTCAAGGTCGCCGACACCGCCGCCGGCATCGCGCTCTCCGAGCGCGTGGTCAGGACCCACGGCGCGCTCACCGTCGGCCTCTACTCCACGAAGCAGGACGTCATCGACGCTATGACCGAGGCCACCTGGCGCGGCAAGGTCGCCCTGTCGATCAACCTCACCGGCGGCGTGTTCGTGAACCAGTCGGCGGCCTTCTCCGACTATCACGGCACCGGCGGCAACCCCTCGGCCAACGCCTCGTACTCGGATTCGGCCTTCGTCGCCAACCGCTTCCGTGTCGTCCAGCGCCGCCATCACGTCTGAGGAGCCGCTCGTGGAATACGCCAACATCCAGTTCGCAGTCGAGGCGGGCATCGCCCGCCTGACCCTGAACCGCCCCGACAAGCTGAACAGCTTCACCGGCGAGATGCACGCCGAGCTGCGTGACGCGCTCGACCGCGTCCAGGCCGACAAGGCCGCGCGCGTGCTGGTGCTCACCGGGGCCGGGCGCGCCTTCTGCGCCGGCCAGGACCTCGCCGACCCCGACATGGCTGCGGTGGGCGGCAAGATGCCCGACGTCGGCAACGTCGTCGAGAAGAACTACAAGCCGCTCGTGCTGCGCCTGCAGAACCTGCGCGTGCCCACCATCGCCGCGGTCAACGGCATCGCCGCCGGCGCCGGCGCCAGCGTCGCGCTGGCCTGCGACCTGGTGGTGGCGACGAAGTCGGCCTCCTTCCTGCAGGCCTTCAGCAAGATCGGCCTGATCCCGGACACCGGCGGCACCTGGTTCCTGCCGCAGCGCGTCGGCATGGCGCGCGCGATGGGCCTGGCGATGCTGGCCGACAAGCTGCCCGCCGAGAAGGCCGCCGACTGGGGCCTGATCTGGGCGGCGTACGACGACACCGAGTTCGTTGCCAAGGTGGACGCGCTCGCCGCGCAGCTCGCCGCCATGCCGACCAAGGCCCTGGTGCGCACCCGCCAGGCGATGCACGCCGCACCGGGCCACACGCTGGAGCAGCAGCTCTCCTTCGAGGGCGGCTTCATGCGCGAGCTGGGCTGGAGCCCCGACTACGCCGAAGGCGTCGCTGCCTTCATGGAAAAGCGCGCACCGAGGTTCACCGGGGAATGAGCGTGACTGAAACCCAGACCTCCAAGCCCGCTGCGCAGCCGCTGCCCCCCTCCGCCGTCGTCGCCGTGGTCGGCACCGGCGCCATGGGTGCCGGCATCGCCCAGGTGGCGGCCGCGGCCGGCCACGTGGTCAAGCTGCTCGACAACCGCCCGGGCGCCGCCGCCAAGGCGATCGAGGGCATCCGCGCCCAGTTCGGCAAGCTCGCCGACAAGGGCAAGCTGAGCGCCGACGAGGCGCAAGCTGCCGGCGCCCGCCTGATCGCCGTCGAGCGCCTCGCCGAACTGGCCGACGCCGCACTGGTGATCGAGGCCATCGTCGAGAACCTCGAGGCCAAGCAGAAGCTGTACCGCGACCTCGAGGACATCGTCGGCGCCGACTGCATCTTCGGCACCAACACCTCGTCGATCTCGGTGACCTCGATCGGCGCGGCCCTGCAGCGCCCCGAACGCCTGGCCGGCCTGCACTTCTTCAACCCGGCACCGCTGATGAAGCTGGTCGAGATCGTCTCCGGCCTCGCCACCGGGCGTTCCGTGGCCGACACCCTGTTCGCCACCGCCGCGGCCTGGGGCAAGACGCCGGTGCATGCGCGCTCGACGCCGGGCTTCATCGTCAATCGCGTCGCCCGCCCCTACTACGCCGAGGCGCTGCGCATCCTCAACGAGGGTGGCAGCGACTGCGCCACGCTCGACGCGATCCTGCGCGACGCCGGCGGCTTCCGCATGGGGCCGTTCGAGCTCATGGACATGATCGGCCACGACGTCAATTTCGCCGTGACCCGCTCGGTTTGGAACGCGTTCTACAACGATCCGCGCTTCACTCCCTCGCTGATCCAGCAGGAACTGGTCGACGCCGGCTTTTACGGTCGCAAGTCGGGTCGCGGCTTCTACGACTACCGCGAAGGTGCGGCACGCCCCGCCCCGCAGGCCGCGGTTGCGCAGAACGCGCCGGACGAGATCGTGCTGCACGGCCATTCGGCCGCCGTGCATGCGCTCGCCGACCGCCTGTTCGAGCGCAACATCCCCCACACCTGGGGCGAGGCCGCCGATGGCCGCATCGCCGAGGTGGGAGGGGCGGTGATCTTCGTGACCGACGGCCGCACCGCCACGCAACGCGCCACCGAGATGGGCATCGCCAATGTGGTGCTGATCGACCTCGCGCTCGATTACGCCACCGCCACCCGCATCGCGGTCGGCGCGGCGATCAACGGCTTCGCGCCCGCGGTCGGCGCCGCGATCAGCCTGCTGCAGGCCGCCGGCTTCGAGGTCTGCCGCCTGGGCGACACGCCGGGACTGGCGGTGATGCGCACGGTGGCGATGCTCGCCAACGAGGCGGCCGACGCGGTCAATCAGGGCGTGTGCGACGCCGCCGGCGCCGATGCGGCGATGAAGCTCGGTGTGAATTACCCGCGCGGACCGCTGGAATGGGCCGACCGTGTAGGCCTGCCGGTAATCGGCGCCGTGCTCTCCAACCTCGCCCGCTTCTACGGCGAGGATCGATATCGCGTATCGCCGCTGATCCAACAGCGCGTCTTCGCCGGAAAGAAGATCCATGACTGACGTGCAGCCCGTCCCCACCGATCCGCAAGCCCTTGCCGAGGCCGTCACCGCGGCGATGTGGTCACGCGATCGCACCGCCCAGGCGCTCGGCATGCGCATCGAGTCCGTCGGCCCCGGCCGCGCCACCGTGCGCATGACGGTGCGCGGCGACATGGTGAATGGCCATCACATCTGCCACGGCGGCCTCATCTTCACCCTGGCCGACACCGCCTTCGCCTACGCCTGCAACGCCTACAACCGCAACACCGTGGCGTCCGGCTGCAACATCGATTTCGTCGCCACCGGGCGTGAAGGCGACACCTTGCTGGCCGAAGCCGCGGAGCGCACGCTGTCCGGCCGTACCGGGGTCTATGACGTCACCGTGCGCGACAGCGCAGGCAACACCGTCGCCCTGTTCCGGGGCAAGAGCTACCGCATCTCCGGCGAGGTGATTGCCGGACTCGCCGCAGAGAAGGCCTAGACGGGTCCGAACGGCCCCACGCACACCTAGAGACAAAGAGGAGACCACACCATGACCGTGAAGAGCCCCCGTCCCGGCGATCTCGACCCGATCGAGACCGCCAGCCGTGACGAGATCACCGCGCTGCAACTGCAACGCCTGCAGTGGTCGGTGCGCCACACCTACGACAACGTCGCGCCCTACCGCAAGCGCTGCGAGGAAGCGGGCGTGCATCCCGACGACCTCAAGTCGCTGGCCGACCTCGCGAAATTCCCCTTCATGACGAAGACGGACCTGCGCGACAACTATCCCTTCGGCCTGTTCGCCGTGCCGCGCGACAAGGTCGCCCGCCTGCACGCCTCGAGCGGCACCACCGGCAAGTCGGTGGTGGTCGGCTACACGAAGCGCGACCTCGACAACTGGGCCGACGTGGTCGCCCGCTCGCTGCGCGCGGCCGGCGTGCGTGCCGGCGACATGGTGCACAACGCCTACGGCTACGGCATGTTCACCGGCGGCCTCGGTGCCCACTACGGCATCGAGCGCGCCGGCTGCACCGCGGTGCCGATGTCCGGCGGCCAGACCGAGAAGCAGGTGCAGCAGATCATGGACTTCCGCCCGGACGCGATCATGGTCACGCCGTCCTACTCGCTGGTGATCGCCGAGGAGTTCGAGCGCCTGAACATCAAGCCCGAGGACATCTCGCTCAAGGTCGGCATCTTCGGCGCCGAGCCCTGGGGTGAGGGCATGCGCGCCGAGATCGAGCGCAAGCTCGGCATCGACGCCATCGACATCTACGGCCTCACCGAGGTCATGGGCCCGGGCGTGGCCAGCGAGTGCATCGAGACCAAGGACGGCCCGGTGATCTGGGAAGACCACTTCTACCCCGAGATCATCGACCCCGACACCGGCGAGGTGCTGCCCGACGGCGAGGAAGGCGAGCTCGTGTTCACCTCGCTGACCAAGGAGGCCTTCCCGGTCATCCGCTACCGCACCCGCGACCTCACCCGCCTGCTGCCGCCGACCGCGCGTTCGTTCCGCCGCATCGGCAAGATCACCGGGCGCTCGGACGACATGCTGATCGTGCGCGGCGTGAACGTGTTCCCGACCCAGATCGAGGAACAGATCATGCGCGACAAGCGCCTGTCGGGGAACTACCAGATCGTGCTGACGCGCGACGGCCACCTCGACAACGTCGAGATCCGCGTCGAGGTCCAGCGCGAACTCTCCGGCAAGCTCAGCCGCACCGAGACCGAGAACATCGCGCGCGAGCTGCAGCACCACATCAAGACCATCATCGGCATCAGCACCAAGGTGAATGTGATGGAGTTCGAAGCCATTCCGCGCACGCTGACCGGCAAGGCTCGCCGCGTCATCGACCAGCGCCCGAAGCAACTGTAAGGACCTGGCCATGACTCAAGCATTCATCTGCGACGCCATCCGCACCCCCATCGGCCGCTACGGCGGCACCCTGGCCGCAGTGCGCGCCGACGACCTCGGCGCCGTGCCGCTCAAGGCGCTGATGACGCGCAACCCGCAGGTCGACTGGGCCGCGGTGGAAGACATCCTCTACGGCTGCGCCAACCAGGCCGGCGAGGACAACCGCAACGTCGCGCGCATGTCGGGCCTGCTCGCCGGGCTGCCGGTCGAGGTGCCCGGCACCACGGTGAACCGCCTGTGCGGCTCCGGCATGGACGCCATCGGGCTGGCCGCGCGCTCGATCAAGTCCGACGACACCGAGCTGATGATCGCCGGCGGCGTCGAGAGCATGTCGCGCGCGCCCTTCGTGATGGGCAAGGCCGAGTCGGCCTTCTCGCGCAGCGCCGCGATCTACGACACCACCATCGGCTGGCGCTTCATCAACCCGATGATGAAGAAGCTGTACGAGACGCACTCGATGCCGCAGACCGCGGACAACGTCGCCGCCGAGTTCAACATCGCGCGCGCCGACCAGGACGCGTTCGCGCTGCGCTCGCAGCAGCGCTGGGCCGCGGCCCACGCCGCCGGT
>JAEUNQ010000247.1 GCA_016790365.1 Thauera sp.
GCGGGAAGAACTCGATGGAGATTTCGGGTTTCATGGTTCGCTTCGGTGGGTGTCGCCGCCCGGCCTGCGGATGGCGTGGAAGAAGAATTCGCGGTTGCCGTCGCCGCCGGTGATCGGCGAGTCGAACCAGTCGAGGATGAGCAGCCCGGCGGCGTCGGCGGCGGCGCGCAGGCGGGCCTCGACCTCGGTGTAGCGCGCCGGGTCGCGCACGATGCCGCCCTTGCCCAGGCCTTGCGGGCCGACCTCGAACTGCGGCTTGACCAGCGCCAGCACGTGGCCGGAGGGCGCGAGCAGGGTGGCCCACTGCGGCAGCAGCAGGGCGAGCGAGATGAAGCTGGCGTCGCACACCAGCAGGTCGAAGCCCTGCGGCGGGCAGTGCTCGCCGAGGTCGGCTGCGCCGAGCTGGCGGGCGTTCACGCCTTCGAAGGTGACGCAGCGGTGATCCCCACGCAGGCGTGGATGGAGCTGGTCGTGGCCGACCTCCACCCCGACCACCTTGGCCGCGCCGGCCTGCAGCAGGCAGTCGGTGAAGCCGCCGGTGGACTGGCCGATGTCGAGGCAGGTCGCGCCGCGCACGTCCAGCCCGCTGCGCGCGAGCGCGCCGTCGAGCTTGAGCGCGCCGCGCGAGACGAAGCGGTCGCTGTCGGCGGGCGTCACCGCGAGGCGCGCGTCCGGCGGCAACTCGAGCGCCGGCTTGGCGACCGGCTGGCCTTCGTGGCTCACCCGTCCGGCCTCGATCAGCGCGCGCGCCGCGGTGCGCGAGGCGGCAAGCCCCTGCGCAACCAGCAGCTGGTCCACACGCAGCAGGCCGTGCCGGTCCGCCGGGCCCTTGCCCTGCGCGGCCGGCCGCGGCTTGCCCTGGCGGGCATGAAAGGAGTTCATCGACATGGCGTCAGCTGTGAGGTGCCTTCATGCAGGAGCGCCGCAAGGCGCGAACCGCGGCGCCTTGAATCGCGCCATGCATCGTCTTTGCGACATCGGACCGATTCTTCCGCCGCCGCATTCGCGCCTCGCGGCGCTCCTACATCCACCACCGCGCTTGCGGAGGCCCTGCAGGAATCGCAAGGCCATGTTCGCGCCTGCCTGAACGGCACCGAGCCTTGCGCCACCCCCCTGTAGGAGCGCCGCAAGGCGCGAACAACGCCGTTTCGATCCGCGATTCTCCCCTGTAGGAGCGCCGCAAGGCGCGAACAAGGCCGTTTCGATCCGCGACGCTTCCCTGTAGGAGCGCCGCAAGGCGCGAACAAGGTCGTTTCGATCGGTGCCGCTCCCGGGCTCAATAGCGGTACGAGTCCGTCTTGTACGGCCCTTGCTTTGGCACGCCGATGTAGGCGGCCTGCGCGTCGGTCAGCTCGGTGAGCTGCACGTTGAGCTTCTTGAGCTGCAGGCGGGCGACCTTCTCGTCGAGGTGCTTGGGCAGGGTGTAGACGCCCACCGGGTAGTCGGCCGTGCGGGTGAACAGCTCGATCTGCGCGATGGTCTGGTTGGCGAAGGAACTCGACATCACGTAGCTCGGGTGGCCGGTGGCGCAGCCCAGGTTCACCAGGCGGCCCTTGGCGAGCAGGATGATCCTCTTGCCGTCCGGGAAGATCACGTGATCGACCTGCGGCTTGATCTCCTCCCACTGGTAGCCCTCGACGCTGGCGACATCGATCTCGTTGTCGAAGTGGCCGATGTTGCAGACGATGGCCTGGTCCTTCATCTTCGCCATGTGATCGTGGGTGATCACGTGGTAGTTGCCGGTGGCGGTGACGAAGATGTCGGCCTTGTCGGCGGCGTACTCCATGGTCACCACGCGGTAGCCTTCCATCGCCGCCTGCAGCGCGCAGATCGGGTCCACCTCGGTGACCCACACCTGGGCGGACAGCGCGCGCAGGGCCTGGGCCGAGCCCTTGCCCACGTCGCCGTAGCCGGCCACCACCGCGACCTTGCCGGCGATCATGACGTCGGTGGCCCGCTTGATGCCGTCGACCAGCGACTCGCGGCAGCCGTAGAGGTTGTCGAATTTCGACTTGGTCACCGAATCATTGACGTTGATGGCCGGGAACCTGAGCTCGCCGCGGGCGTGCATCTGGTACAGGCGGTGCACGCCGGTGGTGGTCTCCTCGGTTACGCCCTTGACCTGCGCGAGACGGGTCGAGTACCAGGTCGGGTCCTGCGCCAGCTTGGCCCTGATCGCGGCGAAGAGGATGGTTTCCTCTTCCGAGCCGGGCTTGGCCAGCACCGAAAGGTCCTTCTCCGCGCGCGCACCCAGGTGCAGCAGCAGCGTCGCGTCGCCGCCGTCGTCGAGGATCATGTTGCTGTAGCCACCGTCCGACCATTCGAAGATGCGGTGGGTATAGTCCCAGTAGTCGGTCAGCGACTCACCCTTGACCGCGAACACCGGGATGCCGTCGGCGGCGATTGCCGCGGCGGCGTGGTCCTGGGTCGAGAAGATGTTGCACGAGGCCCAGCGCACTTGGGCGCCGAGCGCGGTGAGCGTCTCGATCAGCACCGCGGTCTGGATGGTCATGTGCAGCGAGCCGGTGATCCGCGCGCCCTTCAGGGGCTGGCTGGCGGCGTATTCCTCGCGGATCGCCATCAGGCCGGGCATCTCGGTCTCGGCGATGCGGATTTCCTTGCGGCCCCAGGCGGCGAGCGCGAGGTCGGCGACGACGTAGTCGGTGAAGTGAGTGTCAGCCACAGCGTTCATGGGAAGCTCCATGCTTTGGCCGGGCGGAACGTGGGGGAGGGCAGCGCGCGGCGCTGCCGGGGGCTCACCCGACATCCCGAACCCGGCAGGGTTGAAGATGATTCGCAGGTGAGCGCCGTTGTGCTGCAACCCGCCGGGCGGCGGGGTCCGAGCCTGGGGGCCGCGGCCGGCAGAGCCGGCGGGCGCCTCGCAGCGCTCCTCGGAAAACACGCGGATTATAGCAAAGCAAAGCGCAGTGGGAGCGGGCTTGCCCGCGAATGTCGCGTGCAGCCGGTGATGTTCGCGGCCAAGCCCGCTCCCACAGTTCAGCCCGATCAGGTGTCGCTGCGCTTGCCGTTGCTGCGCACGATGCTGACCACGACGGTGATCACCGTGAGCGGCATCACGTAGCCGAGCATGATTCCGGAGAGCGCGGGCAGGCTGGCGTGCTGCTGCGCCTGCAGCACCAGCCAGGCGGTATAGGCGGCGTAGTAGGCGAGGAATATGACGCCTTCCCAGCGCGCGATCTCGCGCCCGGTGATCATGATCGGCAGGCAGGCGAAGGCCACCGCCAGCATCACCCACAGGTCGAAGTTGCGTGCCGCCTCCGACACCGGCAGGCCGGCCCCCGCGGCGATGCCGGCGGCGCCGAGCACGGCGAGGATGTTGAACACGTTGCTGCCCACGACGTTGCCCACCGCGATGTCGCGCTGGCCGCGGATCGCAGCGACGATCGAGGTGGCGATCTCCGGCATCGAGGTGCCGACCGCGACCACCGTGAGGCCGATCACCAGGTCGCTGACGCCGAAGGCGCGCGCGAAGGCCACCGCCGAATCCACCAGCCAGTCGGCGCCGACCACCAGCATCACCAGGCCGGCGGCGATCAGGCCAACCTGCACTGCCCAGTGGCGGTCCCAGGTGGAGGTCGGGATCTCGGTCTCGAACTCGTCCTGCACGCTCTTCGAGGCGCGGCGCGACTGCACGACCAGGAAGACCGTGTACGCGATCACCAGGCCGAACAGCGCGATCGACTCCAGCAGGCCGATGTTGCCGTCGAGCGCCATCACCACCAGGAGCGCCGAGGCCCCGATCATGATCGGGATTTCCTGGCGGATGATCTGCTCGTCCACCAGCAGCGGCGTGATCAGCGCCGAGATGCCGAGGATCAGCAGAACGTTGGCGATGTTGCTGCCGACCACGTTGCCGATCGCCAGGTCGGGGCTGCCGGCGAGCGCCGAGCCCACCGACACCGCCATCTCGGGCGCGCTGGTGCCGAAGGCGACCACGGTGAGGCCGACCACCAGCGGCGACACGCCGAAGGAGACGGCCAGTCGCGAGGCGCCGCGCACCAGCACGTCGGCGCCGACGACCAGCACCGCCAGGCCGGCGAGGAACATGAGGACTTGCTGGAGCATGGAGTTCCCCGCTTACAGTCCGGCGTCGGCGCGCAGCGCGGCGGCCTTGTCGGTCTGTTCCCAGGTGAAGCCCGGCTCGTCGCGGCCGAAGTGGCCGTAGGCGGCGGTGCGGGAGTAGATCGGGCGCAGCAGGTCGAGCGTCTGGATGATCGCCTTCGGGCGCAGGTCGAAGTGGCGGCCGATGAGCTCGACGATCTTCGCGTCGGCGATGCGGCCGGTGCCGAAGGTGTTGACCATCAGCGACACCGGGCGCGCCACGCCGATCGCGTAGGCGACCTGCACCTCGCACTTGTCGGCCAGCCCGGCGGCGACCACGTTCTTGGCGACGTAGCGGCCGGCGTAGGCGGCCGAGCGGTCGACCTTGGACGGGTCCTTGCCCGAGAACGCGCCGCCGCCGTGGTGGGCCGCGCCGCCGTAGGTGTCGACGATGATCTTGCGTCCGGTGAGGCCGCAGTCGCCGTGCGGG
>JAEUNQ010000249.1 GCA_016790365.1 Thauera sp.
CACCTCGACACCTACCGGCGCGAGGCCGGCGAGGCCTTCCCGCAGGATGCGCACGAGCAGCTGCGCCAGGCCATCGCCGCGGTGTTCGCGTCCTGGCATGCGGACAAGGCCCGCACCTACCGCGCGATGCACGGCCTGGCCGAGGACATGGGCACCGCGGTGACCGTGCAGCGCATGGTGTTCGGCAACGCCGGCGGGCTGTCGGGCGCGGGCGTGGGTTTCACCCGCGATCCGAGCAGCGGCGAGCCGCGGCCCTGGGTGGACTTCCTCTTCAATGCGCAGGGCGAGGACGTGGTCAGCGGCCGCCGCAGCGCGCACGGCCACGACGAGCTCGCTGCGGTCGCGCCCGCGGTGTGGCAGGCCCTGCTCGACGCCACCGCCTGTCTGGAGCGCGCCTTTGGCGACATGCAGGATTTCGAGTTCACCGTGCAGCAGGGCGTGCTCCACCTGCTGCAGACGCGCGCCGGCAAGCGCACGCCGCAGGCCGCGGCGCGGATCGCGCTCGACCTGCTCGACGAGGGCGTGATCGACGCGGATACCGCGCGTGCGCGCACCGCCGCGCTGGATGCGCGCGCGCTCGCCGAGCACCGCATCGCCAGCGCAGACGGGCGCGCGCTCGTGCCGCTCGGGTGCGCCGCGAGCGCGGCGAGCGGGGTGGCCTGCGGCGAGATCGTCTTCGACGAGGAACGTGCCCGCGCCCGCCACGCCGCGGGTGCGAGGCTGATCCTGGTGCGCCAGGACGCCGAGACGCGCGACCTCGCCGCGCTCGAGCTTGCCGAGGGCCTGCTTACCCGTCGCGGCGCGCGCACCTCGCACGCCGCGGTGGTCGCACGCCAGCTCGGCAAGGTCTGCCTGGTGGGCTGCGAGGCATTGCGTCTGGACGAGGCGGGGCGCATGCTCGAACTCGGCGGCCACATCCTGCGCGAAGGCGATCTGCTGACCCTGGACGGCAACGAGGGGGCGATCCACGCGGGTGCTGTCGCCGTCGTGGAGTTCGTGCCCGAGGGCTTGCTCGCTCGTCTCGATGCGCTGCACGGGCGCGGGGTCGCGGTGCCGCTTCGTGAGGATTTCCAGGTGGGAGGGCTTTGATGAGCTTCAGATCCAACTACGGCCACAAGTGTGCGATCGAACTGTATCGCGACGCGACCGAGCGCCAGGCCAAGCTGGCCGGCGTGACCATCCCCACCTTCATGTGCCGGCGCTGCGGCAAGCGCCAGTCGGTGAGCGGGCGCCGCCAGGTGGTGCGCGGCAGCTCGCGCTACGGCTACTACTGCGCGAGCTGCTGCACGACGCGGCCGGTTGCGGCAGGCTGCGGCAACCGGCCCTCCTAGCGGCGGCGGGTGCCGGCGCTGCTCAGGCTGCGCGCGCCGCGGGTGCGCGGGCGAAATCCGGCTGCAGGCGATTGATGCCGCTTACGATGGCGCGCAGCGAGGCGGTGACGATGTTGGCGTCCATGCCCACGCCGTAGCGCTCGCCGCCCTGCCCGCCGGAATCGCTCAGCTCCATGAAGGCGCAGGCGCTGGCGTTGCCGCCGTCCTCGCTCGGCGCCACCGAGCGCTCCTCGAAGCTGCGCACCTGCACGTCGATGCCGGCGCCGCGCAAGGCGTGGATGGCGGCGTCGATCGGGCCGTTGCCCTCGCCGACGAGCAGGTGGCGGGTACCGCCGATCTCGACGATGAGGCGGATGCCCTGCGCCTCGCCGTGCTCGAACAGGTGGTGCTCGACGTAGCGCACCGGCGCCACGCTGTCGAGGTAGGTGGCGCGGAAGAGGTCCCAGATCGCCGCGGCCGACATCTCGCCGCCGCTGGCGTCGGTGACCTGCTGCACCTCGCGCGAGAACTCCACCTGCAGGCGGCGCGGCATCACGACGCCGTACTCGGTCTCGAGCAGGTAGGCGATCCCGCCCTTGCCCGACTGGCTATTCACCCGGATCACGGAGTCGTAGCTGCGGCCGACGTCGGCGGGGTCGATCGGGAGGTAGGGTACGTTCCACGGGGCGCCTGCCTTTTGGGCGGCGAATCCCTTCTTGATGGCGTCCTGGTGGGAGCCGGA
>JAEUNQ010000260.1 GCA_016790365.1 Thauera sp.
ACCGAGCGATCCTGCGGCGACCAGTCGTGCCCGCTCACCGCGCGCGACAGGCGGTCGCGGTCGAGGATCTCGCCGGGGTGGCGCACCAGCAGCGCGAGCACCTCGAACTCGCCGCGCGTCAGCGCCACGTCCTGCCCCGCGCGGTCGCGCAGCCGGCGCCGCGACAGCTCCAGCACCCAGCCCGCGAAGCGCAGACTGTCCGCCGCCGCCTCCGCCGGCCGCGCCG
The DNA here is from genome assembly GCA_016790365.1 of Thauera sp. Lineage (GTDB taxonomy): Bacteria > Pseudomonadota > Gammaproteobacteria > Burkholderiales > Rhodocyclaceae > Thauera. Next base: position 227 of record JAEUNQ010000260.1, read on the forward strand.
CGCTGCGCCGCAGCAGGCTCTTGACGCGGGCCAGCAGCTCGCGCGGGTTGAAGGGCTTGGTCACGTAGTCGTCGGCCCCCACCTCGAGCCCGACGATCTTGTCGACGTCGTCGTCTCGGCTGGTGACCAGGATGATGCCGATCGACGCGTCGCGCGCACGCAGCTCGCGCGCCAGCGACAGCCCGTCCTGGCCCGGCAGGTTGATGTCGAGCAGCACCAGGTCGACCCCGCCCTGGCCGAGCTGCCGCCAGAACGCCTCCCCGTCGCCGGCCAGCAGCACGCGATAGCCTTCCTTGGAGAAGTAAGCATTCATGCGCGCCTGCGCGACCAGATCGTCGTCAACGACGAGGAGGGTGGGGGTGGCGTCGGGGGAGGGGGACATGTGCGGGGGAGGGCGGGGCGGTGGCCTGGCAGTGGAGGGGGCGAGGCTGGATTCTACGGCGGGAAGGGGGTGAGGCGTGCGGGAGGATCGCGCTTCCGGGCTATTCACGGCCTGCCCACGGTCTGCGACGTCACGACGAATACGCAGCCCAGTCTGCGGGGGCACTGGGGATCTCCCGGAACATTGGAAATCGGCTTTGGTGGAGGACGCTCCAACTCACCCGACGTCGAGCACGACACTCATCGGCGCGCTCCCCTTGTGGGTCTTGTAGCGAGCCGTTCCGCAATAGAGGAACGGCGCAGCCTTCCCGCCTGCCAACTTCGTTTCCCGCACGAACAGATGCAGCGTGATACCCAGCTTCTCGTGCCCGATGAGCTCCCGTCCTTTCTTGCTGTCGGGCGTCGTCGCATTCTGCGTCGACCATTCGAACGTGCGTTCGTCCACCCAGCGGTCCAGATACCGATGCTCTTCTGCCTTGCCCTGTTTGTTCAGGGTGACGAGGAGAACGTGGGCTTTTCGCTCCGGTAGCACGACGTGCCCCACGTTCCAGTTCCCAGGGTTGTATTCCTCGCCGAATAGCGCAGGGATCTCTTCACGCATGAAGGACTCGCCCACCACGAGTTCCAAGGGATCGACGACCGCCTTCAGACGCGCCAGCGTCCGCAGCTCTTCCGCCATTTCGGGGGTGACGTGGATGTCCTCGTAATCGGAGTTGTTGGCGACGAGGACGTAGCTGCCATCGCGTTGCTTGGTGACGACCCGCAGCAGGTATTGGTCTTCTCCCGTTTGGTCCTGGCGCTCGATCGCCATGATGCTGCCGGTGATCGAGCCGGCATTCGTCGGGCTGACGAGTTCGAGCAGCAGATAGTCGCCGTCACGGATCGGGTGCTTGCCGCCGTTCATCGAACTGCCCGAGGCGCGCGCGATGAAGTGGCGGGCGGGATCGAGGCGGCCGTGTCCGGAACCGATGCGGCGATGTTCTTCGGCATCCGCGCGGGAAGTGCGGAAATGCCCGCAGGCGATACGCAGGTTGGGGAAATAGGGGAGCTCGACCCCGACGGGGCGTGGGCGAACGAAGGGGACAACATTGTCCGTGCCGGTCGTCGCAGCACGGCGCGCCTCGTATCCGGCCAGGCGGTAGTCGATCAACTCCTGCGCCATCGCCGTGAGCGTCTCGCGCCGTTCCGGGATGACGGGAAAGGAGGGCTCGAAGGTTTCGCCTTGCACCCGGAAGAAGACGCTTCCCTTCGTCGGCTGGTTCCCACCGATCCAGGCATTGACCGGGTTGTCGCGCCAGTAGCGTTGCCAGCCCTTGCTCGTGCCTTCTTCGGTGTCGTCGAGGGTCTCGGGAAGGTCTGCGAGCAAGGGGCGGCGGCGTTGGAGAATCTTCCAGGAGCGCTCGGCCACTTGACCGAGGCTCGGCGATGCCCGCCAGCCATCGAGTTCCTGGAAGGCCTCGAGCAGGACCATCTTGAAGCTCTTGTTCATCGCAGTCGTTTCGATCTCGCGCAGGAATCCCGCATGCGCATCGAGAACCACAGACTCCGCTTCGCCGAGATCGTCCAGGGCCTTCACGAGCCCGAACCAGCTCTCGTACTCCTTCCTCATCCGCCCGAGATTCGCCCCGCTTCGATAGAACTCCGCGAGGGTTGGTCGACGGCCCAGACCGTCGCGTAGGGCTTCGTACTCCCGGGCGATACCGTCACCGTTGAGCGACTTGAGGAAGTCGATCAACTCCAGGTCGAAGTTGATGTAGCAGCCTGCGGGGAGCTCGAGCCGGCGAGTCTCGACCTTGCGGGCGAAGTCCGCCAACCGCTTGTAACCGCTGCCGATCTGCCCGAGCGCCTGGGGCTTGTGCAGGAAGCTGTGGTGGTTGCCGATGAAGTCGAGCACCACCAGCCGCTCCTTACCCTCCGCTATGCGAAGGCCGCGGCCGAGCTGTTGCAGGAAGAGGATTTTCGACTCGGTGGGGCGCAGCATCAGGACGGTGTCGATCGTCGGCAGGTCGACACCCTCGTTGAACAAGTCGATGGAGAAGATCACCGCCAGCCGCCCATCGGCGAGTTGCTCCAGCGCTTCGCCCCGTGCGAGCTCCGAGCCGGCGTAGACAGCAGCGGCGTCGATCCCTTGCGAGCGAAACTGCGTCGCCATGAACTCGGCGTGGCGGATCGAAACGCAGAAGGCGAGCGTGCGCCGTTGCGCTCGCTTGCGCCATTCCTTGAGCGCATGGCGGGCGCGTGCGAGGGTGGCGAGCTTGTTCGACAGCTTGTCGGGATCGAAGCGGCCGTTGCGCCAGGGGATCTCCTTGTAGTCGACCGATGCGTCCCAGACCCCGTAGTAGTAGAAGGGTGCCAGCAGCCGTGCTTCGATGCCGGCGAAGAGATTGCGGTCGAAGACGAGGTTGTCGTCGCACAGGGAAAGGATGTCGGACTGGTCGGTGCGATCGGGCGTCGCCGTGAGTCCAAGCAGGAACTGCGGGGCGAAGTGGGCGAGCAGCCGGCGGTAGGTGGGCGCGGCGGCGTGGTGAAATTCGTCGACGACGATGTAATCGAAGTGCTGCGGCGAGAACCGCTCCAAGTGGGCGTTGCGGCCGAGGGTCTGGACCGAGGCGCACAGCACGTCGACCTGGGTGTCGCGGATCTGGCCCATGTAGAAGCCGACGCGGGCACGCGGGCGGATGCACACGAAGGTGTCCGCGGCCTGGTTGAGGATCTCTTCGCGGTGGGCGACGAAGAGTACGCGGCGGGCTCCAATCTGCTGGGCGTCGAAGGCGGCGAGCCAGGTCTTGCCGAGACCGGTGGCGAGGACGACGAGGCCGCGCAGGTAGCCTTCGCACCGGGTGTGGGCGAGCGCGGCCAGCGCGTCTTGTTGGATCGGCGTCGGGGTGGGGGGCTGCTCGGTCTCGTCGGCGCTCGGCTCGATCGGTCGGGGCGGTGGTACGCGGCGCGCCTCGTAGCGCTCGATCCAGGCGTCGGTGAGTTCGACCGTCCGCGGGTCGCGGAACAACTCCTCGAAGCGGGCGCGCGCTTCGAGGAAACCGTCGTCGCCCGGGTAGTCGACCCGGTAGTTCCATTCCAGCCCGTCGGTCAGCGCGGGGCGGCTGATGTTGCTCGATCCGATGAAGACCGTGCCATGCAGCGCGCTCGCGTCGGGGAAGTGGGCGAACAGGTAGGCCTTGAGGTGGAAGCTGCGGCCGCCGGACTCGAAGATCCTCACTTGCGCGCCTTGTTCCTGCAACAGCATCAGCAGCCGCAACGCGTTCGGGTCGGTGATATCGAGGTAATCGCTGGTGAGGATGCGGACCCGCGCCGGCGGTCGCGACTCCACCGCATGGCGGGCGAGCGCGTCGTGGAGGTCGGGCAGCAGCAGGCGCAGGCCGCTGGCCTGCACGAAGGACACCGCGAGGTCGATCTCATCCGCGCGCGCGATCGAGTGGCAGAGTTGCGATAGCAGCGGGTGCTGTGGCTCACCGGTGAAGAGGCGGCGAGTCGGCACCGTCTTCCTACGCAGCAATCCATTGAGCCATTGCTCGCTACGCTCCGGCCGCTGGTCCCGCGTGATCCAGCATTCCAGCGCCTCGACCTCCGGCAGCCGCGACACCCATTCGCGGAGCCTTGCCTCGGTCGCGTCCGTGAAGTCGCGGCCTCCCGCGCTGCGTTCGCCTTCGCCGTGCTTGAAGCTGAGGTAGAAGACGCCGCCCGGCTTGAGGCCGGCCCACACGCGGGCGAGGATGACGGGCAAGTCGGCTTCGGGGACATGCAACAGGCTGGCACAGGCCCAGATGCCGTCGTAGCAGCTGCGCTCCTCGACGTCTTCGAAGCGGCGTAATTGGGGTCAGCTCACGAAACGGAAAAAATCGTACGCTAAGCCTCGCCAGGCATTCGTAGCGCCCGGAACTTGCCTTGCGCGACCTGCTTGTTCTGCCGCCAGATGTAATCGCCGGTCAGGTTGATGTGCTCCCAGCCCAGCGGCGAAAGATGCGGCAGCAGCCGTTCGTCGATGTTCTTACCCGAGTCCCGCAGCGCCTGGACCGCCCGCCCCAGGTAGACGGTGTTCCACAGGATGATTGCCGCCACCACCAGATTGAGGCCGCTGGCGCGGTAGCGCTGGTTCTCGAAACTGCGGTCACGGATTTCACCGAGCCGGTTCAAGAACACAGCGCGGGCCAGCGCGTTCTTGGCTTCGCCCTTGTTCAAGCCAATCTGCACACGGCGGCGCAATTCGACGTTCTGCATCCAGTCGAGCGCAAACAGCGTGCGCTCGATGCGCCCCAGTTCGCGCAGAGCCACGGCCAGACCGTTCTGGCGCGGATAGCTGCCGAGCTTCCTGAGCATCAGCGAGGCCGTCACCGTGCCCTGCTTGATCGAGGCGGCCAGCCGCAGGATTTCGTCCCAATGGGCGCGGATGTGCTTCACGTTGACGTTGCCGCCGATCAGGCCGGCGAGCGTCGGGTACTGCTTGGCGTCGCTATGGATAAACAGGCGCTTGTCGGCCAGGTCGCGGATGCGCGGGGCAAAGCGGAAGCCCAACAGGTGCATCAGCGCGAACAGGTGATCGGTGAAGCCAGCCGTGTCGGTGTAGTGTTCTTCGATGCGCAGGTCGGATTCGTGATACAGCAGCCCGTCCAGGACGTGGGTGGCGTCGCGCACCGTGGCATTGATGACTTTGGTGTGGAACGGCGCGTACTGGTCGGAGATGTGGGTATAGAACTGCACGCCTGGTTCCTGACCGTACTTCAAGTTCACTTGGCCGGCGGCTTGCCCCCGGCCGCCGGCCTTGAAGTTCTGCCCATCCGACGACGAGGTAGTGCCATCGCCCCAGTAGGCGGCGAAGGGCTGACGAAACTGGGCGTTGACCACCTCGGCCAGACCCGCCGAATAGGTCTCGTCGCGGATGTGCCACGCCTGCAACCACGTCAGCTTGGCGTAGGTCACACCGGGGCAGGACTCGGCCATCTTCGAGAGCCCCAGGTTGATGGCGTCGGCGAGAACGGTCGTCAGCAGTAGGTGTTGGTCTTCGGCCGCCTCGTCACTCTTGAGGTGCTTGAAGTGGCGGCTGAAGCCGGTCCAGCCATCGACTTCCAGCAGCAGTTCGGTGATCTTCAGGTGCGGCAGCAAGCTGTACGCCTGCTGCATCAGCACCTCGGCCTCGTCGGGCACGGCGTTGTCCAGCGGAGAAATCTTGATTCTCCCGGTGCTGGTGATGGCCGCATCGGGCAGTTCGTTGGCGGCGGCCAGCCGCTCGACTGTCGCCAGTTGCTCTTGCAGTACCGCGAGCCGCGCCTCCAGAAAGCGCTCGCAGTCGGTCTCCACGGCCAGACCCAATTCGCGCTGGTCACGCTGCGCCGCGAATCGCGGCGGCGGCAACAGGTAGTCCTCGAAGTCCTTGAACTGGCGCGAGCCCTGCACCCAGATGTCGCCGGAGCGCAGTGAGTTCTTCAGTTCGGACAGAATGCACAGCTCATAGAAGCGCCGATCCAGCCCATCGTCCGTGCGCACCAGGTTCTCCCAGCGCTTGCGCACGAAGGACGTGGGCGCGTCGTCCGGCACCTTGCGTGCCTGACGGTCGTTCATCCCCTTGAGCATTTCGACGGCGGCGAGCAGCTCGCGCGCCGCAGGCGCGGCCTTCATGCTCAACGCCTCCAGCAGGGTCGGCGTGTAGCGCCGGAGCTGGGTGAAGCCGTCGCCGACCAAGGACAAGAAATCGAAGTCCTCCGGCCGGGCCAGCGCTTCCGCTTCGGTGATGCTTTCGCTGAATACGTCCCAGGGGATGATCGCCTCGATGGCGGCGAACGGGTCGCTGCCCGATTGCTTGGCTTCCAGCAGGGCGCGACCGATACGAGAGTACAGCCGCACCTTGTCGTTGATCGCCTTGCCGGACTGCTGGAAGCGGTCGGCGTGATTGCGCTTGGCCTTGCTGAACAGCGAACCCATGAAACGGTCGTGCAGGTCGATGATCTCGTCGATGAGGGTGGCGCGGGTATCGAGGACTACCGCGACCAGGGTCGCAAAGCGGCGACTCGGCTCCAGGTCGCGAAGGTGCTGGGCGGTCATCTGTCCGCCCTCGCGGGCGAGCTTCAGCAGGCGGTTCTGGTGAATGGCGTGTTCCAGGTCGCCCGGCAGCACCAGGTCGCGGAGGGTCTTCAGTCGTTCGAGGTGGGCCAGCACATGCTTGGGCTTCGCCGGGCCAGGCGGTTGGCGTAGCCAGATCAGCCCGCTGCCTTTGGTGCCCTCGCGAATCGCCAGCAGGCCGTCAAGCGCGCGGCGGTGGAAATCACCCAGTGGCGCGGTGAGCGCTTCATAGACTTGGCGCGTGCCGCGTGTCAGCGCCTCGCTGCACACGCGCTCGATGACCTCGATGGTCGGAAGGATGATGCGCTGCTGCCGCAGCAACTCGATCAGCGCTTCGGCCAGCACGATACCTCGGTCGGTCTGCTGTGCCAGATCGGCGAGCTGGTGAACGAAGTGCCGGTAGTCGGTGACCGTGAACGGTGTCAGTTTCAGCCACGCCTGCAACTCCAACAGGTGCTCGCGTCGCGTTTCCGGCCGTTGCGCATACTGCGGCCAGATGTCCGGCTCGATACGCAACTGGCGGCCGACGATGTCCAGCAGGGAGACGGGTGGCTCCGCATCCGTCGGCAGGGCAAAGCCGGGATAGCGCAGGTAGCACAACTGCACCGCGAAGCCGAGCCGGTTGTGGCTGCCGCGCCGCTGGCGGATCACCGACAGGTCGGCTTCGGCGAAGGTGTAATGCTGGATGAGTTCGTCGTCAGTGGCCGGAAAGGCGAGCAGGCCGGTGCGCTCGACGGACGTTAGCAGACTGCGGCGCGGCATGGTCAGTCATCCGTTCTCAGGTATTGATACACAGTTTCCCGGCTGATGCCGAACTCGCGGGCAAGCTGTGCCTTCTTCTCGCCGGCTGCAGCGCGACGGCGCAGTTGGGCTACCTGCTCGGGCGCGAGCGCCTTTTTGCGGCCCCGGTAGGCCCCGCGCTGCTTGGCGAGCGCGATCCCCTCGCGCTGCCGCTCGCGGATCAGAGCGCGCTCGAACTCGGCAAATGCGCCCATCACCGACAACATCAGGTTCGCCATCGGCGAATCCTCGCCGGTGAATGTCAAGTGTTCCTTGACGAACTCGATGCGCACGCCGCGCTGGGTGAGGCGCTGCACCAGGCGGCGCAGGTCGTCGAGGTTCCTCGCCAGGCGGTCCATGCTGTGCACCACCACCGTGTCGCCCTCGCGCACGAAGGCGAGCAGCCGTTCCAGCTCGGGGCGCTGGGTGTCCTTGCCCGACGCCTTGTCGGAGAACACCTTGTCCACCTGGATGTGTTCGAGCTGCCGTTCCGGGTTCTGGTCGAAGCTGCTGACGCGGACGTAGCCGATGCGCTGACCGTGCACAGTGTCCTCCTGAGGCCCTTGTGTCAGGAAGAAATCTATGACCCTTGACGGGACATGTCAATTAATTCTGGAAGTGACTCTATTCTGACGTTTTACAGCCCGGGGGCTGACGCCAGGTTAGGGTATGCCTTAAATTGACGCCTAAGCACATAGTTTGTTTTATCTATAACATTACGTATAATATGTTACATATTACCTCTCCAGGAGACCCGCTTGGGCTTTCTCGCCCTTTTCGTCAGCTTGCCCACCAAGGCATCGACCGGCCGCATGCGCGTCTGGCGCTCCGT
>JAEUNQ010000345.1 GCA_016790365.1 Thauera sp.
GCAGCGCTCGACTATCACCGCTCGCCGACGCGCGGCAAGATCTCGGTGGTGCCCACCAAGGGCCTCACCAACCAGCGCGATCTCGCGCTCGCCTATTCGCCCGGCGTGGCCGCGGCCTGCGACGCGATCGTCGCCGACCCCGCCGAGGCCTTCGAGCTCACCAGCCGCGGCAACCTGGTGGCCGTGGTCACCAACGGCACCGCGGTGCTCGGCCTGGGCAACATCGGCCCGCTGGCCTCCAAGCCGGTCATGGAAGGCAAGGGCTGCCTGTTCAAGAAGTTCGCCAACATCGACGTCTTCGACATCGAACTGGCCGAGAACGACCCGGACAAGCTCATCGACATCATCGCCGCGCTCGAGCCCACGCTGGGCGGCATCAACCTCGAGGACATCAAGGCGCCGGAGTGCTTCTACATCGAGAAGAAGCTGCGCGAGCGCATGAAGATCCCCGTCTTCCACGACGACCAGCACGGCACCGCGATCATCTCGGCCGCCGGCCTGGTCAATGGCCTCAAGGTGGTCGGCAAGAACATCGCCGACGTCAGGCTGGTGTGCTCGGGCGCAGGAGCGGCGGCGATCGCCTGCCTGGACATGATGGTCAGCGTGGGCCTGCGCCGCGAGAACATCTATGTGTGCGACTCCAAGGGCGTCATCTACGAGGGCCGCGAGCCCAACATGGAGCCGACCAAGGCGCGCTACGCGCAGAAGACCGAAGGGCGCACGCTGGGCGACGTGATCGCCGGCGCCGACGTCTTCCTCGGCCTGTCGACCGCGGGCGTGCTCAAGCCCGAGATGGTGGCGAAGATGGCCGACAAGCCGCTGATCTTCGCGCTAGCCAACCCGAACCCCGAGATCCTGCCGGCCGACGCCAAGGCCGTGCGCCCCGACTGCATCATCGCGACCGGCCGTTCGGACTTCCCGAACCAGGTCAACAACGTGCTGTGCTTCCCCTTCATCTTCCGCGGTGCGCTTGACGTCGGCGCGACCACGATCAACGAGGAGATGAAGCTCGCCTGCGTGAAGGCGATCGCCGAGCTGGCCGAGGCCGAGGCCAGCGACATCGTCGCCAGCGCCTATGGCGGCCAGGAGCTCAGCTTCGGCTCCGAGTACATCATTCCCAAGCCCTTCGATCCGCGCCTGATCGTCAAGATCGCACCGGCGGTGGCGAAGGCGGCGATGGATTCGGGCGTGGCGACCAAGCCGATCGAGGATTTCGACGCCTACGTGTCGAGCCTCAACGCCTTCGTCTACCAGTCGGGCATCGTCATGAAGCCGGTGTTCTCGGCTGCCAAGGCGGTGCCGATGGAGCAGAAGCGCGTGATCTACGCCGAAGGCGAGGACGAGCGCGTGCTGCACGCGGTGCGCGTGGTGCTCGACGAGGGCCTGGCCGCGCCGATCCTGATCGGCCGCCCCGAGGTCATCGAGATGCGGATCAAGAAGATCGGCCTCAACCTGGTGCCGGGGCGCGACTTCGAGATCGTCAACCCCGAGTCCGATCCGCGCTACCGCGAGCTGTGGACCGAGTACTACAAGCTGATGAACCGGGACGGCGTGACGCCTGAACTGGCCAAGGCCAAGATCCGCCGCGACACCACGCTGATCGGTGTCATGATGCTTCGCCGCGGCGACGCCGACGCGCTGGTCTGCGGAACCTTCGGTTCCTACGACTACCACCTCAAGCAGGTGGCGGACGTGATCGGTCTCGCGCCGGGCGCCAAGCAGTTTGCGGCGATGAACCTGCTGCTGCTGACCAAGCGCATGCTGGCGATTACCGACACCTATGTGAACGAGAATCCGAGCGCAGAGGAAGTCGCCGAGATCGCGCGCATGGCCGCCGACGAGTTGCGTCGCTTCGGCATCGAGCCGAGCGTCGCGCTGCTGTCGCATTCGAGCTTCGGCAGCTCGAACTCGGCTTCGGCGCGCAAGATGCGCCGGGCCTGCGAGATCCTGCGCGAGACCGCCCCCGACCTCAACGTCGATGGCGAGATGCACGGCGACGCCGCGCTTTCCGAGGAAATCCGCGAGAAACTTCATCCGGATTCGGCGCTCCGGGGCGAGGCCAACCTGCTGGTGATGCCCAACCTCGACGCCGCCAACATCTCGTTCAACCTGATGAAGGTGGCCAATGGCGACGGGGTGTCGGTGGGTCCGATCCTGCTTGGCGCGGCCAAGCCGGTGCACATCGTCACGCCGTCGGCCACCGTGCGTCGACTGGTTAACATGACCGCGCTCGCGGTGGTCGACGCCAAGGAGTCGCGCAACGCCGCGTCCTGATGTCCGCTGGCGGTGCCGCTCGGCGCCGCTCCCGTGCGAGCCTCTTGCGAGAAGGCGCGCGCGGCGTGTTCCCGGGGCAGTCCTGCGAGGGGCTGCCCCGCTTCGTTTCGGTTGTTTCCCTCGTTCCCGACAGGCGCTTGCCATGCCGAAAATTCCTTTCCCGCGCTCGCTGCTCCTCGCTGGCGCGCTTGCGCTGACGGCCCCCGCCGCAGTCGCCGCCGATTGGCTGCTCGCCTCCTCCAGTCCGCAGGTCGTGCCCGGCCAGCGGTTCGAGGTGGTCGTGATCGGCGATGGTCGCTCGGCGGACTGGCCGCCGCGCCTGCCCGCAAGCATCGAGCTGCCCGCCGGCGGGCCGCGCATTGCGGTCGAACTGGTGGCGATCGGCAAGCCCGTGGCGGGCGCGAGCCAGCGGCGGTATTTCGCGCGCTGGCCGATGGAACTCACCGGGGTGGCGGCGCTCGCGCTCACAGGGAAGCCGTCGGCCCGTGTGCTGCTCGACGCCGGTGCGGTGGCCAGCGTCGCTGCGGCTCCCACGGCTCCTGCAATGGCGGCCGGGCCCTCGGCGACGCATGTCGCGGCTCCCGTCGCCGTGCCGGCTGCCGTGGCGCCGATGGCGCCGGTGGCCGTCGCTCCGGAAGAGGCTGCGCCGGTGGAGCCTTCGGGCTTCGGTTTCCACGAACCGATGTACTTCCTCATCGGGGGGCGCGATCCGGTGTCCGCGCGCTTCCAGTTCAGCTTCCGCTACCGTGTCTTCGACGGACAGGGGGTGGTGGCCGAGACGATCCCGGTGGCCAGCGGGCTCTACTTCGGCTTCACCCAGACCTCGCTGTGGGACCTGCAGTCCGAATCCAAGCCCTTCCGCGACTCGAGCTTCCGCCCCTCGCTGTTCTACCGCTTCGCGCTCGACGATCCCGACAAGCGCGGTTCGCTCGCCCTCTCCGGCGGCTACGAGCACGAGTCGAACGGCAAGGAGGACATGCCCTCGCGCAGCATCGACACGCTCTTCGCGCGGGCCGAAGCGCGCCTGCGGCTGAGCGAGTCCGGCGCCTACCTGGGCATCGCGCCCAAGGCGTGGACCTACCTCGATCGGGAGGACAACCCCGACATCGCACGCTTCCGCGGCCATGCCGAGCTGGGCGTGCGCCTCGGCCGCGACGACGGCTGGCTGTTCTCCACGCTGATCCGACGTGGCACCGAGGGCAAGATGGGCACCCAGTACGACCTCTCCTATCCGATCCGGCGCAGCGTGTTCTCCGGGGTGGGCGCCTTCGTCCATCTGCAGGCATTCAAGGGTTACGGCGAGACCCTGCTCGAATACGACGAGAACAAGGAGGTGCAGTACCGTATCGGCGTCTCGCTGGTACGCTGAATCTCCCTGACGTCGCAGCCAACGAACCAAAAGGAAAATCCCATGACCCACGCGATCCGAATCCACCATACCGGCGGTCCCGAAGTCCTGCAGTGGGAGGCCGTCGAGCTGCCGCCGCCAGCGGCAGGCGAAGTGCGTCTCCGCCACCATGCGGTGGGGCTCAACTTCATCGATACCTATCACCGCAGCGGGCTGTATCCCCTGTCGCTACCGTCCGGGCTCGGCATGGAGGGCGCGGGCGTGGTGGAGGCGGTGGGCGAGGGGGTTGCCGGGCTGAAGGCGGGCGACCGTGTGGCCTACACCAGCGGTCCGCTCGGTGCCTATGCCGAGGTGCGCAACATCGAGGCGCGCCACCTGGTGCCGCTGCCGGACGACATCTCCTTCGAGCAGGGCGCGGCGATGATGCTGCAGGGCATCACCGCGCAGTACCTGCTGCATGCGACCTATCCGGTCAGGGCGGGCGAAGCCATCCTGGTGCATGCCGCCGCCGGCGGGGTCGGCTCGATCCTGGTGCAGTGGGCGAAACGGCTCGGTGCAAGGGTGATCGGCACCGTGGGCAACGACGACAAGGCGCAGCGTGCGCGTGCGCTCGGCTGCGACGACGTCATCGTGTACTCGCGCGAGAAATTCCCCGAGCGCGTGCGCGAGCTCACCGGCGGTGCGGGCGTCGCGGTGGTCTATGACTCGGTGGGTCGCGACACCTTCCTCGACTCGGTCGCCTGCCTGCAGCGGCGCGGCACGATGGTGAGCTACGGCAACGCCACCGGCCCGGTGGCGCCCTTCGACTGCGCGCTGCTGCACAAGGCAGGCTCGGTGTACGTCACCCGCCCCGGCCTGCCCGACTACATCGCCAGCCGCACGGAGCTCGTCGAGCGCGCCGGGGCGCTGTTCGAGGTGGTTCGCAGCGGCCAGGTGAAGATCGAGATCCTGCAGCGCTATGCGCTGAAGGATGCTGCACAGGCCCACCGCGACCTCGAGGCGCGCCGCACCACGGGGTCCAGCGTGTTGCTGCCCTGAGCGAGGGCTGGGGCGACCCTCATTCGAGCAATACGTAGCGGCCGTCGCGGATCTGGGTGAAATACACGGTCCGCGGCGTGTCGCCGTTGGCGTCGAAGGCGATCTGCTGCTGCAGGCCCTGGAAGGGGGCGTATCTGACCAGGGCCTGCTTGAGTGTCTCGTCGGCACCGCGTCGCTCCATGGCATCGAACAGCGCGGTCGCGGCATCGTACGCCAGCACGGAGCTGTAGCCGGGCTCGCGCTGGAACCGCTTGAAATAGGCGCTACGGAAGGCCTGGTAGTGCTCGGACCGGTCATCACGGTCGAAGGCCTGCACGATCACCAGCCCTTCCAGTGCCTTGCCGCCGAGCTCGATCAGCTTCTCGCTTGCCGCCCACTCCGCCGCCGCGATCGGCATCTGCGGCGCCTGCAGCTTGGCTTGCTGGCACAGGCGGGTGAGATCGATCGCCGCGGCGACGAACATCAGGCCGTCCGGCTCGCCTGCCAGCATGGTGCGCATGACCTCGCCGAAGTCGGCGTCGGGCCGGGACTCGAAGGTCACCGCGGCGACCGTCCTGCCGCCCAGGCCGCTGAACGCGGACTCGAACTCCCTGAACCACGATTCGGTGAAGGAGCGGTTGCGCAGGTCGTACGCCACCGCGACCCGGCGCTGGCCTTGCGCGAACAGTCTTCTTGCGTAGTCGTGGGCGTTGTCACGGGTCGTGCGGTTGATCCGGAACAGGTAGTCGTCGTTGCCGTAGAAGTCCATCGACGTGATGGTCGGGCTCACCATCACCACCTGCTTGCGGTTGATGTGCGGAAGCGCTGCCGCAGCCATCGCGCTGGCGAAGGGACCGACGATGGCCTCCACCTTCGCCTCGATCAGCTCGTTCGCGCCCTTCGCTGCGATCTCCCGCGTCTGCGCGTCGTCACGCGCCACGAGCTCCAGCGGCCGGCCGTGGACGCCACCGGCCGCGTTGCGCTGCTCGAGCGCGAGCTGCACCCCGTTGCGTCCGGCCTCGCCGACATCGGAGGCACGATCGCTCAGCCCGCCGAGGAAGCCGATGCGGATGGGCTGCGGCGGCTCGCAGCCGAGCAGGGCGAGGCCCGCCAGGGCGAGGACGAGGAGACGGCATGTCATCGGAGGCTCCAGCAGGAGAATTGCCGTGAGTGCGTGGTGATGAAAGTATATAATTAAAAATATAGCCGTAAAACACAAAAACAACATATATGCGGATCTCCTCAGGGCGATCGAGGCATCGCCGAGCCCAAGCGAACGACCCCACGCCTCTCCCGGAGCGGCTTGGGGCACGCGTGCCGGCCGAGCCCGAATCGAGTGATGTGTCCCCGCGCGATCGCCTTCGAAGACAGACGATCCCGGGGCTGCGAGAGGCCGCGAGGGCTCGCGGTCGTGCCGCGGTCGGCGGCACGGGAGACGGTGACCAAGGAGCGAGGATGAAGCCCGATCGTGCGCACGGTGTCGTCCGCTGGTCGATCCGCGCCCGTCTGCTGGTCATGGGACTGACCCCCCTGCTGCTGGTATTCCCGATGATCATGGCGATTCTGGTTTTTTGGGGAGGGGCATACTTCGACCGCGTCGTGGTGGCCAACGCCAAGAGCCACCTCGCCGGCGCCGAGCGCTATCTCGAGAACGTGCGTCGGCAGACCGAGGAGCGCGTGGGGCAGCTTGCCGAGTCCGGGTTGATGGCGCGCCTGCTCGGCGAGGCGGGCGGCACGAGCGAGGCCGCGGTCATCCTGGCGAGTCGCGCGGAGATCGCCGGGCTGGATTTCCTGGTGATCGCGAGTGCCGAGGGCGAGGTGCTGGTCGGCACCGCCGGCCGGCCGCTCGGTGGGCGCCTGCCGCGCAGTCTCGCGCTCCGTCAGGCGCGGCAGGGCCTGGCGTCCGCAGCCTTTGAACGGCTGGATCCGGTGCAGCTCGCGGCGATCGATCCCGAACTGCCCGCGCGGGTCCGCGTCGTCACTCCGCCCGGCGCGGGCCGCCAGGGACTCGAGGGCATCGAGGACCAGGGCCTTCTGCTCACGGTGGCCGCACCCGTGGCGGTACCCGGGGGGCAGCCGCTGATCCTGTTCGGCGGACTGGCGTTGAGCGGCAACGAGGCCCTCGTCGGCCATGTCCGCGACATCGTTTTTCCCGCCGGCACCTTGCCGGACGGCACCGAGGGGCAGACCAGCCTGCTGCTGGGGAGCCGGCGCGTGGCCACCACCTTGCGCCTGGCCGATGGCACGCATGCGGTGGGCAGCTTCGCGGAGCCCGACGTGGTGGCACACGTCCTCGATCAGGGGAACATCTGGCTGGCGCGCGCGAGCGTGCTCGGCCAGCCGATGATCGCCGGCTACGCGCCGATCCATGACGGTGATGGCGAGCGGATCGGGATGCTCTTCGCCGGCTTTCCAGAGGCACCCTACGAGCGCGAGAAGCTGCAGATCTTCGGCATGGTGGGCGGACTGCTGCTCCTGCTGGCGCTGCTGCTGTCGGCGCTCTATGTGCTTTGGTCGCGTCGCATCACCGGGCCGCTGACGCGGATCACGGGCACGATCGGCGCCGCCGCGGCAGGTGACCTCCGCGCGCGCGTCGGCGCACCCGATCATGACGACGAGGTCGGCCGGCTGGGGGCGCAGCTCGATGCCATGCTCGACGCCCTCACCGAGGAGACGGCACGCCGTGAGGCCCTCTTCGACAACATGCGCGACGGCCTCGTCCTGATCGACCGCAACGGGGCGGTGCGGGATTGCAACCGGCAGTTCGCCGCCATGCTCGGCTATACGCGCGAAGAGGTGCATCACCTGCACGTGTGGGACTGGGACCGCAGCATGGAGCGGGCCACCCTGCTGGTGATGCTGGACCGCAGCGAGAGCCTGCCGACCCTGTTCGAGACCCTGCAGGAGCGCAAGGACGGTACCCGCTTCATCGCCGAGGTGTCGTCCAGCCGGGTGGAGTGGGGCGGCGAGACCTATGTGCTGGCGATGGAGCGCGACGTCACCGCGCGCAAGCAGGTCGAGGCCGAGCTCGAGCGGCACCGCGGCCATCTCGAGAGCATGGTCCGCGAGCGCACCGCCGCGCTCGCCGAGGCGCGCGACCAGGCCGAGGCGGCCAGCCTTGCCAAGAGCGCCTTCCTGGCGAACATGAGCCACGAGATCCGCACGCCGATGAATGCGATCATCGGTCTTTCGGAACTGCTTCTGCGCGAGGACGGAAACGAGCGCATCCGTGACCGCCTCGGCCACATCAACGGTGCGGCCCATCATTTGCTCGGCATCATCAACGACATCCTCGACCTGTCGAAGATCGAGGCGGACAAGCTCAAGATCGAGCAGGTCGAGTTCGCCCTCGCCGGCGTGGTGGGCAACGCCATCGCTCTGGTTGCCGATCGCGCCCGGGAGAAGGGACTGCGCCTGCGCAGCGAGCTCGACCCCGCGCTTCCCGCCGGGCTGCGTGGCGACCCGGTCCGCCTCACCCAGATCCTGGTCAATTTCCTTTCCAATGCGGTGAAGTTCTCGGAGCACGGTGAGATCGTCGTGCGGGCCCGCAGCCTGACTACGGAAAGGACTGCGATGCAGGTCCGCTTCGAGGTGGCGGACCAGGGCATTGGCATCGACCCGGCGGAGCAGGCACGCATCTTCAAGGCCTTTGAGCAGGCCGACGGTTCGGTGACGAAGAAATACGGTGGCACCGGGCTCGGACTGGCGATCAGCAAGCGCCTGACGAAGCTGATGGGTGGGGAGATCGGTGTGGAGAGCGTCCCGGGGCTGGGCAGCACCTTCTGGATCTGCGTTCATCTCGAGGCCGTGCAGGTGGACGTGCGCGCGGTCGACAAACCTGTGGCGGGACCGGCGGAGACACCGAGCGCACATCGGGTGCTGCGCGAGACGCGCGCCGGTCGCCGCATCCTGCTCGTCGAGGATCATCGCATCAACCAGGAGGTGGCCAAGGCCTTGCTGCGGCGCGCCGGGCTGGTGGTCGAGGTGGCCGAGAACGGCCGGCTCGGGCTGGAGCGCGTGCGCGAGCACGACTACGACCTGGTGCTGATGGACATCAGCATGCCGGTGATGGACGGGCTGGAGGCGACGCGCGCGATCCGTGCGCTGCCGGGCCGTGGCGCCGATGCCTTGCCCATCCTCGCGATGACCGCGAACGCCTTCGAGGATGACCGCGAGGCCTGCCTGGCCGCGGGCATGAACGACCACATCGCCAAGCCGGTGATCCCCGAGAAGCTCTACGCCGCCCTGCTGCGCTGGCTGCCGGCCGTCTCCCGGACGGTCGCAGGGCAGGACGTCGAGGGAGGCGAGCTCGGGTAAAATCCGGCCCATGACTGCCGACCCGAACACCCCCGACCTGGCGCCGCACCAGCCGCGCTTCGTCCATCTCCGTCTCCACTCCGAATACTCGATCACCGACGGCATCGTCCAGCTCGACCAGGCGATCGCCGCCGCGGCGGATGACGGCATGCCGGCGCTTGGCGTCTCCGACCTCGCCAACCTGTTCGGCATGGTCAAGTTCTACAAGGGCGCGCGCGGCAGGGGCATCAAGCCCATCGTCGGCGTGGACGCCTGGATCCGGAACGAGGCCGAGCGCGACAAGCCCCACCGTGTGCTGCTGATCTGCAGGAACCGTGCGGGCTACGGCCAGCTGTGCGAGCTGCTCACCCGCGCCTACCTCGAGAACAAGCACCGCGGCCGTGCCGAGATGCGCCGCGAGTGGTTCGAGGGCGGGGCGGCGAGCGCGCTGCTGTGCCTGTCGGGTGCAATGAGCGGCGACATCGGTGCGGCGATCGCGGCCGGCAACCTCGCGCTCGCCGAGCAACTCGCCTCCGACTGGGCGCGGCTGTTCCCGGACGCCTTCTACATCGAGATCCAGCGTGCCGGGCACCCCGGCACCGAGGGCTACATCCGCAACGCGGTGGACCTCGCCGGCCGCCTCGGCCTGCCGGTGGTGGCGACCCACCCGGTGCAGTTCCTCAAGCGCGAGGACTTCAAGGCGCACGAGGCACGGGTGTGCATCGCCCAGGGCTACGTGCTCGCCGACAAGCGCCGGCCGCGCGACTTCACCGAGGAGCAGTACCTCAAGAGCCAGGCGGAGATGTGCGAGCTCTTCGCCGACCTGCCCGAGGCGCTCGAGAACGCGGTCGAGATCGCGCGCCGCTGCTCGCTGAGCGTGCAGCTCGGCAAGAACTTCCTGCCGCTGTTCCCGACCCCCGAGGGCATGACGCTCGACGACTTCCTGGTCGCGGAGGCGAAGAAGGGCCTGGAGGAGCGCCTCGTCCAGCTCTACCCGCACCCCGAGGAGCGCGAGCAGCAGCGCCCGCGCTACGAGCAGCGGCTGAAGTTCGAGACCGACACCATCATCCAGATGGGCTTCCCCGGCTACTTCCTGATCGTGGCCGACTTCATCCAGTGGGGCAAGAACAACGGCGTGCCGGTCGGTCCGGGGCGCGGCTCGGGTGCGGGCTCGCTGGTGGCCTATTCGCTCAAGATCACCGACATCGACCCGCTCGAGTACGCGCTGCTGTTCGAGCGCTTCCTCAACCCCGAGCGCGTGTCGATGCCCGACTTCGACATCGACTTCTGCCAGGACAACCGCTACCGCGTCATCGAGTACGTGCGCGAGCGCTACGGCAAGGACGCGGTGAGCCAGATCGCCACCTTCGGCACCATGGCCTCGAAGGCGGTGGTGCG
>JAEUNQ010000349.1 GCA_016790365.1 Thauera sp.
TTGCGCTCGGCGCAGGCCGAGTCGCCGCGGCCGTGCGCGTCGATCAGGCTGGCCGGCATCAGCGCGCCGGTGGGGCAGGCCTGCACGCACTCGCCGCAGGCCACGCAGCTGCTGTCGCCGAGCGCATCGTCGAAGTCGAACACGATCGCCGCGCGCGCGCCGCGGTGGGCGAGGCCGATGACGTCGTTCACCTGTACCTCGCGGCAGGCACGCACGCACAGGCCGCAGGTGATGCAGGCGTCCAGCGCGACGTGGATGGCGGGGTGGGAGCGGTCGGCCGGGCGCGGTGAGGGCGCGGGTGCGTCGGTGGCCGCGTCGGCGGGCAGCTGCATCTGCTCGACCAGCTCCCAGAAATGGCTGGAGCGGTCCGGGCTGTCCGCGCGCGCCGGCTGGTGCTCGAGCAGCAGTTCGAGCACCCCCTCGCGCGCCTGCCGGGCGCGTGCCGAGCTGGCGCTGTGCACCACCATGCCCGCCCGCGCTTCACGGATGCAGGACGCGGCGAGGGTGCGCTCGCCCTCGATCTCGACCATGCAGGCGCGGCAGTTGCCGTCGCCGCGATAGCCGGGGGCGTCCTTGAAGCACAGGTGGGGGATGCGCTCGCCGGCGCGCAGCGCGACCTGCCAGAGGGTTTCGCCGGGGAAGGCCTGCACCGCCACACCGTCGAGGAAGATCTCGAAGGCGTCGGTGCCGGCCTCCCGTGCATCGGTCGCCGTGGCGTGCGTGCGATCGTTCCGGATCATCGCCGTGCCTCCCCCGAATCGTGGGCGGCTGGGGCGGCATGCAGCCGCACGCCTTCGCGCGCGAGCTCGGCAGGAAAGAAGCGCAGCAGGCTCGTCACCGGGTTGGGTGCGGCCTGGCCGAGGCCGCAGATGGAGGCGTCGCGCAGGGTCTGCGCGAGGGACTGGAGGCGCGCGAGGTCCCAGTCGTCGGCGCGGACCTGTTCGAGCAGCTTCTCGGTGCCGAGGCGGCAGGGCGTGCATTGGCCGCAGGACTCGTCGGCGAAGAAGGCGAGCAGGTTGTCGGCGACGGCGCGCAGTTCGTCCTGGTCCGAGAGCACGATGATCGCCGCCGAGCCGATGAAGCAGCCGTGGGGCTGCAGGGTGTCGAAGTCGAGCGGGAGGTCGGCGAGCGCGGCGGGGAGGATGCCGCCCGAGGCGCCGCCGGGCAGGTAGGCGAGCAGGCGATGGCCGGGCTGCATGCCGCCGCAGTGCTCGTCCACCAGCTCGCGCAGCGTGATGCCGGCGGGGGCCAGGTGCACGCCGGGCTTGTTCACCCGCCCCGACACCGAGAAGCTGCGCAGCCCGCTGCGCCCGCGCCGGCCCTCGCCGGCGAAGGGAGCGCCGGCGGCGAGCAGCGGGATCCAGTACAGGGTCTCGACGTTGTTCACCAGCGTGGGCCGGCCAAAGAGGCCGACCGCCGCGACGAAGGGCGGGCGATGGCGCGGCTTGCCCGGCTTGCCTTCGAGTGACTCGATCAGCGCCGACTCCTCGCCGCAGATGTAGGCGCCGGCGCCGCGGCGCAGCACGATGAAGCCGGGCGTGGCGAGGCCGGCGGCCTCGAGCTCGCCGATCGCTTCGCGCAGCACCGCGTGCAGGCCGGGGTATTCGTCGCGCAGGTAGAGGTAGATCGCTGCCGCATCGATCGCCAGCGCGCTCGCCAGTGCGCCTTC
>JAEUNQ010000014.1 GCA_016790365.1 Thauera sp.
CGCAGCGCACGCCTGACCCGCGACGAGGAGGCCGAGCGCGCCGCCGCGCAGCGCCTCGCCGCCGCCGGCTTCACGCGCATCCCGCCGGGCGCGGTGCAGACCAGCTTCGGCAGCCTGCCCGGCGATGCGCTCGGGCTGGCCAGCGAAGAGGCCTGGCCCGGCTTCATGGCCGAGACCGTGCCGGCGCTGCGCGCGGAAGGCTGGGAAGTGGCCTTCCCGAGCGACTTCCGCCACCACGCGATCGACATCGACCACCTGATGCTCGACATCGACGAGCACGAGGACGGCTGGCTCGGCCTGTCGCCAGGCGTCGAGATCGACGGCAAGGCGCTGCCGCTGGCGCCGCTGCTCGCCGGCCTGTTCGCGCATGATCCGCGCTGGCTGTCCGGCCGGCTGGACGACATCGACGACCACGAGGCGGTGATCCTGGAGGACGAGACCCTCGGCCGCCTGCGCATCGGCGCCGCGCGCATCAAGCCGCTGGTGCGTGCGCTGGTCGACCTCTTCGACCGTCCCGACCACGACTGGCGGCTGTCGAAGCTCGACGCCACCCGCCTGGCCGACCTCGATCTGCCCGGTCGCGGGCGCAAACAGCTCGCCGCGATCGCCGCGCGCCTGCGCGACGCCGAGGGCATCCGCGCCGTCGCCGCGCCAGCGGGATTCCGCGCGGAGCTGCGCCCCTATCAGCTCGAGGGCCTGGCCTGGCTGCAGCACCTGGTACGCCACGATCTCGCCGGCATCCTCGCCGACGACATGGGCCTGGGCAAGACCGCGCAAACGCTCGCCCATCTGCTCGCCGAGAAGCAGGCGGGCCGGCTCGATCTCCCCGCCCTGGTGGTGCTGCCGACCTCGCTGGTGTTCAACTGGCAGGCCGAGGCCGAGCGCTTCGCCCCCGACCTCAAGGTGCTCAATCTGCACGGCGCCGATCGCCATGCACGCTTCGACGAGCTGGAGACTGGCCACGTCGGCGGCGAGAAGGTCGACATCGCGCTCACCACCTACCCGCTGCTATGGCGCGACGCCGAACAGTTGCAGGCGCGCGAATGGAGCCTCCTGATCCTCGACGAGGCACAGACGGTGAAGAACGCCGCCAGCAAGGGCGCACAGGTGATCCGCCAGCTCAAGGCCCGCCACCGCCTGGGCCTCACCGGCACGCCGCTGGAGAACCACCTCGGCGAGCTGTGGGCGCAGTTCGACTTCCTTCTGCCGGGCTTCCTCGGCAGCCACAAGGATTTCACCGCGACCTGGCGCACGCCGATCGAGAAGCACGGCGACACGGTTCGCCGCGACCTGCTCGCGGCGCGCCTGCGACCCTTCATCCTGCGCCGGCGCAAGGAAGACGTCGCCACCGAACTGCCGCCCAAGACCATCATCGTGCGCAGCGTGGCCCTGGAGGGCGGGCAGCGCGACCTTTACGAGACGGTGCGCGCGGCGATGGACGAGAAGGTGCGCGCCGAGATCGCCGGCAAGGGCTTCGCACGCAGCCAGATCGTGATCCTCGACGCGCTGCTGAAGCTTCGCCAGGTGTGCTGCGACCCGCGCCTGCTCAAGTCGCCGGCCGCGCTGCGGGTGAAGGAGCGCGCCAAGCTCGACCTGCTGATGGACATGCTGCCCGAGCTGATCGACGAGGGCCGGCGCATCCTGGTGTTCTCGCAGTTCACCACCATGCTCGGCCTCCTCGCCGCCGAACTCGAAAAGGCGCGGATCGGCTGGGTCGCACTGACCGGCGACACCCGCGACCGCCGCATCCCGGTGGAAGACTTCCAGAAGGGTCGCGTGCCGGTGTTCCTGATCAGCCTGAAGGCGGGCGGAGTGGGCCTCAACCTCACCGCGGCCGACACCGTGATCCACTACGACCCGTGGTGGAACCCCGCGGCCGAGAACCAGGCCACCGACCGCGCCCACCGCATCGGCCAGGACAAGCCGGTGTTCGTGTTCAAGCTGGTGTGCGCGGGCAGCATCGAGGAGAAGATC
>JAEUNQ010000021.1 GCA_016790365.1 Thauera sp.
GCGTCGTCGCCGGCACTGCCGTCGATCCGAGGCTTGAACCCGTTTTCGGCCGGAGTGACCATGGCTCCCGGAGGCTGGGGTGTGGAGGGCTTGTTCGGCCGCATCATGCAACACTCAGGCGCTTTGTTCCAGCGGAACGAAGATCTGGAAGCTCGTTCCGGCGCCGGCCTGGGTGCGGCACAGCAGGGTTCCGCCCCATTGGGCGAGGATCTCGCGTACCACCGCGAGACCGAGGCCCTGATGCTCCGCCCCCTTGGCGCTGGGGCGCGGCGTGAGCGGGTCGCGGGCCCTTTCGACGGGCAGGCCGGGGCCGTTGTCGACGAATCGGATTTCCAGGCAATTGCGGCCGTCGACGTTCACCAGGGGCAGCACCGAGACGACCAGGCGCTGGCCCGGTTGGAGCGCCTCGGAGGCGTTGCGCAGCAGGTTGAGCAGCACCTGCTTGAGCGCCGAGGCGGGGATCGCGGCCGGCGGCACTTCGCGTGCGGCGCGCAACTCGAGCTGGATCTGGCGGCTGCCGAAGAGCGGCTCGCCGTAGAGGGTGCGCATGTCCAGCAGCAGCTCGGGCACCCGGCAGGTGCGCATCTCGGCAGTTTCGGCGGGCAGCTCCGCGGCGCTGCGCAGCAGGTTGTCGATGCGGTCGAGCTCGGCGTTGAGAAGGCTCATCTCGTCCTGCAGCGTGCTGTCGCCGGGGCGTTCCAGCGCAAGCATGTCGATCCGCGTCTTGAGTACGGTGAGCGGGTTGCTCGCCTCGTGGGCGATCCTGCGTACATGGTCGCGGAAGCGTCTGTGGAGGGCTGCCTCGCGTTCGGCCATCGCGTCGTGCTGGCGGGCGTGGCTGCGCAGCGCGCGCGCTGCGGCGCCGAGCAGGGCCGCATAGCGCCAGCGCAGTTCGCTGTCGAGCGCCTGGGCGGAGGCGGTGGCGATCAGTGCCACGCTGGTGTCGCTCGCGCCGCCCAGCGGGATCACGTGAAAGCCCGGCTGGCCGAGCCAGCGCGCGACCTGCCAGTCGGCGACGCTGCGCCTGGGGGGGCCGCCGTCGCCGAAATGGGAGCAGGGCTGTTCGCTGCGGGCGCCGAGGGCGATGCAGCTCGTCTCGTCGTCCAGGCGCAGGCGCAACTCGCCGATCAGCAGGTCGGCGCTTCCCGCGGCAGCACCCAGCAGGGGGCGCAGCCGCCCGTCCTCGCCGCAGCCGAGCAGCACGGGCGGGGTGTGCAGGCCGAACAGCGGGCAGGCGATCGCCAGGCGGTCGCGGATCGTCGTCGCGTCCAGGTCGACGAAGGCCGCGGTGAGCAGGCCGAGCATGCCGGCGTAGCGATAGGGATCGTCCGAGAGACGAAGCGTCGGGCAGGCCGCACCAGCGACGGGGAGGCCGGGAAGGGCGGGGTAGGCGGCATGGCCGGACAGGATGTAGCCGACATCGGTCCGCAGTGCGACCAGGCTCGCGCTATCGAGCCCGCTCAGCCGGCTGACCTCGGCGATCCGCTCCTGCCAGTCTGCGCTGCCGAGGTGGCGCGCGGCGGCGAGCAGGAGGAGCAGCGGATGCATCGCGCCGACTCCGGCGGGATCGGCATCGTCGAGTTCGAGCGCGTCGGCCAGGCTTGCGGGCAGCCCGCAGTCGGCGACGAGTGCGGGCAGCGTCGGCCGCCGCCCGGCGACCCAGCCGGCCGAGCGTGGCAGGCCGTACCAAAGCCCGGCGAGATAGGCTTCGTCCGGTCGCGGATAGTCGGTTTCGATGGCGAGGTGGAGCGCGCATTCGGCGCGCAGCAGCGCGGTATCGGCCGTCTCGTCCGGATTGTCGCCGACGTGTCCGAGGCCCAGCAGCCATGCTCGCAGCAGGTCGGTGCCGATTCGCTCCAGCCTCCGCCGCAAGGCGGTATTGAGACCGTCCTGCAATTCACCGGGACGCAACGGGTCGGCGATCAGCAGGGCCAGGCTCAAGGCCGGGTCGCGTGCGGCCACGAGGGCGATCTCCGCCCAATTCGGCGTTTGCGCCGCGAGCATGCGCAGGATCGTCGACGCACCGTCGGGCAGGGGCTGGAGCTCGAAGGCGCTGAAGTTGGCGGCGAACATGCGATCGGGGGTTGGGGGATAGCCTGACGATTCTAGCCCGTTGGCGAAGCCCTGCGCCGTGACCGATGTTGCGATCGGATCGGAATGGGCCGCTCTGGTTGCCGAGGCTTACCCGTGCAGGCTGTCGGCGAAGCCGAGCCCGACCAGTTGCGCGCGGTTGACCTGCTCGCTGCTCAGGTGGAGTTGCTCGACCGCCGCCTGCAGGGCCTTCGGGTCGAAGCTCTCGCAGCACTGCGCCAGGTGCAGGAAGGGGGCGAAGTCGCCCTGTCCGTACAGCAGCGCCTCGCTGACCCGGGCTGGAAGGTTCATCTCCTCGAGCAGGGTCTGGATCGAGGTGCCGAGCAGGGTGTGCAGCAGCGAGAATGCACCGGTGATGAAGAGGTTGTCGCGCTCGGCGGCGTCGAAGAAGCTTCCGCCGATTTCCTCCATGAAGCGGCCGCGTGCGATCGCGGTCTGCATCAGCGCGGGTGCGCTCGGGTCGCGGCTGGCGGTGACCAGCAGCAGCGACAGCCATTTGTTGAGGGCGTCGTAGCCGAGGATGCTGACCGCGTGGCGGAAGGACTGGATCTCGACCATCAGGCCGAAGCCGGCCGAGTTGATGTAGCGCAACAGCTTGAACGAGAGCGCCACGTCCTGCTTGAGTACCGCCTCGATATCGCGGATCTCGCCGTTGTTGCGCACCAGGTTGAGCAGGCGAACGATCTGCGCATGCCCGGGCGACAGGCTCTTCGCGGGCGGATTCCCGTGCAGGAAGAACCAGCCCGAAGCACCGTCGTAGCCGGCCGTGACCGCCTGCCGGAAGGCGCCGATGTCGGCCAGGCCCCAGGCCAGGCTGAGACCGGGCGAGTTCGCGGGTGCGGGATGGCGGCGCGCGTCGATGAGCACGAAGCGCCAGTCGTGGCTCGCCGGCAGTGCGACTTCGGGCTGGAACCAGGTCAGGCACATGCCGACACCGGCCTCGCGCAGGCCTGACATCAGCGCCTGGGTGTGCGGGTGGGCGAGGGTCTGCACCGGGATCTCGATCGCGACGTTCTCCGGAATCGTCCAGTTCATCAGTTCGGGCGTCGGCACCAGGCGGCCGAGACTGACGAAGACCGGGTGGTGGGTCGGCCAAACCTCGGCCTGGACGGAGAGCGCCTCGACCACCGAGCCGATGTTGGGGCCGTGGGCGATCAGCCGGTTGGCGGTGATCGCGCGGTTCTTGTTAACGACCGGCTCGCGGGTCAGCAGGGTGGTCTGGCTCATCGGGTGTTCCGGGTCATCGTGCCAAGGGCTGGGCGAAGGTGAAGGCGTCGGCGAAGAAGGCGTCTTCGGGCAGGCCGCGCCCGGCGCAGAAGCTGGTACGGGCGGCGTCGATCATCGCCGGGGCGCCGCAGGCATAGACCTCGTGGGCCGAGAGGTCGGCGAAGTCGTCGAGTACCGCCTGGTGCACCAGTCCTCCGCGTCCGTCCCAGGCCTCGTCCGAGAGTACGGGAACGTAGCGCAGGCCAGGCAGCGTCGCCTCCCACGAACGTGCCAGTTCGTCGAGGTAGAGTCCGTCGCGCCGGCGCGCGCCCCAGTAGAGGGTGACCGGGCGCTGCAGGCCGAGCCGGATCGCGTGCTCGACGATGCCCTTGATCGGCGCGAAGCCGGTTCCGCCGGCGACCATCACGATCGGCCGGGTGGAGTCCTCGCGCAGGAAGAAGCTGCCGAGCGGGCCCTCGAAGCGCAGGATCTCCTTTTGCATCATGGTCTCGAAGATGTGGCCGGTGAAACGGCCGCCGTCGATGCGGCGCACGTGCAGCTCGAGATGGCCGGAGTCGTGCGGGGCGTTGGCGATCGAGAAGCTGCGGCGCTGGCCGTCGGCGAGCAGGATGTCGATGTACTGGCCGGCACGGAAGGCGAAGTTCTCGCTCGCCGGCAGCTTGAGCTCGATTCGCATCACGTCCTCGGCCAGGCGCTCGAGCTTCTGCACGCGGCAGGGCAGCTTCTTGACCTGGATGTCGCCCGCGCGTGTCACGCTGCGCGCCTGCACCACCAGGTCGCCGAGCGGCTTCGCACAGCAGAACAGGGTCAGGCCCTCTGCACGCTCGGCTTCGCTCAGCGCCCCGGGCGAGTGTTCGCCGTGTTCCACCTCGCCCTCGAGCACGCGGCCCTTGCAGGCGCCGCAGGCGCCGTCGCGGCAGCCGTGCGGCAGCAGCAGGCCGGCGGCGAGCGCGGCCTCGAGCACGGTCTGGTCGTCGTCGGCCTGGAAGGAGTGGTTGCCGGGCTGGAGGGAAATCCGGTGGCTCATGGTGCGTGAGATAATCGAACGATGAAAAGGATACTGATCGTGGGCAGCGGCGACGTCGCCCGCCGCGCGCTGCCCTGGCTGACCCGTCGTTTTCGCGTCTTCGCGCTCGTCCGCCAGCCCGAGGCGGCGGTCGAGTTGCGCGCACTCGGTGCGGTGCCGCTGGTGGGCGACCTCGATGATCGCCACAGCCTGCGCCGCCTGGCCGGCATCGCCGACGCGGTCCTGCACTTCGCGCCGCCGCCGCAGACGGGCGACGGAGACCCGCGAATGGCGCGGCTGCTGGCCGCGCTGGCAAGCCGGTCGACTCTACCACAGGGGGTGGTATACATAAGCACGACAGGGGTTTACGGCGACTGCGCGGGAGCCCGGGTCGATGAGACGCGACCGTCCCGGGCGCAGACCGCGCGCGGCCGCCGACGGGTGGATGCCGAGCGCCGCCTGCGTGCCTTCGGCCGTCGCAACGAGGTGCGGGTGGCCCTGCTGCGTGCGCCCGGCATCTACGCCGCCGACCGCCTGCCGCTCGAGCGCCTGCGCCGCGGCGACCCGGTGCTCGCCGCCGACGAGGACGTGCACACCAATCACATCCATGCCGAGGACCTCGCCCGCATCGCCTGCCTGGCACTGTTCCGTGGCGGCCCCGGGCGCGCCTACAACGCGAGCGACGATTCGGGCCTGTGCATGGGCGAGTATTTCGATGCGGTCGCCGAGCGCTTCGGCCTGGCGCGACCGCCACGCATGGCGCGTGCCGAGATCGTCCGCCACCTCTCGCCGCTCACCCTGTCCTTCATGAGCGAGTCGCGCCGCCTCGACAACGGCCGGCTGAAGCGGGAACTGCGCCTGCACCTTCGCTATCCGACGGTGTCCGACGGGCTGCGCGCAGCGACCGTCCCCGCAGCCTGAACCGCGGCCCGGCGTCGCGCCGCAAGCGACCTTTTCCGATCGAACCTGGAGTCCCTTCCCGCATGCTGACCCTCAAGGCCTTTCACATCGTCTTCGTCGTGAGCTGGTTCGCCGGCCTGTTCTACCTGCCGCGGCTCTTCGTCAACCATGCCATGGTCGAGGATGCCGCCACCCGCGAGCGCCTGGCGATGATGGAGATGAAGCTGTACCGCTTCATGACCCCGCTCGGCATCCTCGCAGTAGGGCTGGGTCTGTGGCTGTGGTTCGGCTATGGCTTCGCCGGCGGCTGGCTGCATGCGAAGACGCTGCTGGTGGTGTTCCTGATCGCCTATCACCTGTACTGCGGCCGCCTGATGCGCGCCTTCGCCGAGGGCCGCAACACGCGCAGCCACGTGTGGTATCGCTATTTCAACGAGATCCCGGTGCTGGTGCTGTTCGTGGTGGTGTTCCTCGTGGTGCTGAAGCCCTTCTGAACATGGTTGCGAAACCCTATGGCGAGGACCGCGGGTCGGCCACTGCGGTGACGAAGGCAGCGCCTGAAGAAGGTGCGGCGCCCGCGCGCCCCGTGGAACTCGCCGACTACAACTGGCTGGCCCACTCGGTCCTGGTGGTCGACGACGAGGAGGGCATGCGCAACTTCCTGGAGCGCACGCTCGCCCGCCGCTGCGGCATGGTGCACTCGGCCGCCGATGCCGAGCACGCGGCGGTGCTGATGGCACGCCTGCACTTCGACCTGCTCATCCTGGATATCGCGCTGCCCGGCAAGTCGGGCATCGAGTGGCTGCACGAGCTGCGCGAGCATGGCTACACGGGCGACGTGATCCTGATCACCGCCTTCGCCGACATGGAGACCGCGATCGACGCCCTGCGCGGCGGCGCTTCGGATTTCATCCTCAAGCCCTTCCGGGTGGACCAGATCCTCAATTCGATCAAGCGCTGCTTCGAGCGCGCCGGGCTGGCGCGCGAGAACTTCGTGCTGCGCCGCGAGCTCGCGGGCCTTGGCGCGGAGCCCACCGGGCTGATCGGCCACTCGCCGGCAATGGAGCAGTTGCGCGCGATGGTGCGCCGGGTCGGGCAGATGCCGAGCACGGTGCTGCTGCTCGGCGAATCCGGTACTGGCAAGGAAGTGGTGGCGCGCGCGTTGCACCAGACCAGCCCGCGCGCGCAGCGCCCCTTCGTTCCGCTCAACTGCGCGGCGATCGCTTCGGAGCTGATCGAGAGCGAGCTCTTCGGCCACGTCAAGGGGGCGTTCACCGGCGCCACCGAGAGCCGTAACGGCCTGTTCTACTACGCCCACGGCGGCACGCTCTTCCTCGACGAGATCAGCGAGCTGCCGCTGGCGATGCAGACCCGGCTGCTGCGTGTCCTCGAGGAGCGCAAGCTGCGCCCGGTCGGCTCCGAGCGCGAGCTGCCGGTCGACGTGCGCATCATCGCCGCCTCCAATCGCGACCTCGTCGCCGGGGTCCGCGCCGGACGCTTCCGCGAGGACCTCTACTACCGGCTCGCGGTGGTCGACATGGCCCTGCCGCCGCTGCGAGCCCGGCCCGAGGACATCCCCGAGCTGATGCGCCACTTCATGCAGCAGCTCGCCGTCCAGCTCGGCGTGCCGCCGCTGCCGCTGTCGCATGAGGTGGTGAGCCGGCTGGCCGGCTATTCCTGGCCGGGCAACGTGCGCGAGTTGCGCAACTACGTCGAGCGCTCGTTGATCCTGGGCTGCTTCCCGCCGCAGCCGAGCGCGGCGCCCACCGCCGTGCCGACGCCGGCGGGCGAGCTGGAGCTGAGCCTGGCCGAGGTCGAGCGCCGCCATATCGAGCGCGTGACGACCGCCTGCGAGGGCAACAAGACCGAGGCCGCGCGCCGGCTCGGCGTGTCGCGCAAGACGCTCGAGCGCAAGTTCGCCGAATGGGCGCTCGCGGACGCCGCCGCGGCGCCTGCGGAGCGGCGGGCCTGAGCGTGGCGAGGGTCGTGGCGAGCAGGCCGCGCCGGCGGGCGGGCCCCTGTGCGGGAGCGCGGCGATGAGCCTCGCCGAACGCCTGCGCGCCTCGGTGCGCGCCAAGCTGCTCGCCCTCGTGCTCGCGCCGCTGATGCTCGGCTTCCCGCTGATCATGGGCCTGCTGTGGTACTGGGGCGAGGTCTACTACCACCGCCTGATGGTGTCGCGCGTCGCCAGCGACCTGTCGACCGCGCACGGCTACTTCGAGCGCGTGATCGACGGCGTCGGCAACGGCGTGCAGGCGCTCGCCGGCTCGCACGCGCTCGCGCAGACGCTGGCGCACGAGACGCCGGAGGCGGTCGTGGCGCTGCTCGGCGCGCGCAAGGGCGGGCTCGCGCTCGACTTCCTCAACCTGCTCGACCTGAACGGCCGTGTGCTGCACTCCTCGACCGCGATGGCGGCGGGCAGCGCGCGTGGCGACTGGAGCGTCGTGCAGCGGGCGATCCGCGCCCGCGGCGGCAGCGTCGTCGAGCGCTTCGCCCCCGCCGAGCTGGCGGCGATCGACGCCGGCCTGCGCGAACGCGCCCGCCTCGGCCTAGTGGCCACCGCGCGTGCGCGGCCCGATGCGCGCACCGAGGAAGAGCGCGGCCTGGTGGTGCACGCCGCGGCCCCGGTGCTGGACGCCGCGGGTAACCTGGTGGCGGTGCTCGAAGGCGGCGTGCTGCTCAACGGCAACCTCGACTTCGTCGACACCCTCAACGCCATCGTCTATCGGGAGGGCAGCCTGCCCGAGGGCAGCGAGGGCACCGCCACGCTGTTCGTCGACGACGTGCGCATCGCCACCAACGTGCGCCTGTTCGAGGGCGCGCGCGCCCTCGGCACGCGCGCCTCGGACGAGGTGCGCACGCACGTGCTCGACCACGGGCGCACCTGGCTGGAGACCGCCTTCGTGGTCGACGACTGGTACGTGTCGGCCTACGAGCCGGTGCTGGACAGCCGCGGGGATCGCGTCGGCATGCTCTATGTCGGCTTTCTCGAGGCCCCGTTCCGCGCCGCCAAGAGCATGGCATTGCTGGTGGTCGGCGCGCTCGCGCTGCTGGTCAGTGCCGCCGGCGCCTTGCTGACGTTGTATTGGGCGCGCGGCATCTTTCGCCCGATCGAGCGCATGCACGCCACCATCGGCCGCATCGACGCCGGCGACGAGCGTGCGCGCGTAGGAGACCTCGCCAGCCGAGACGAGCTTGGCCGGCTCGCCACCGCCTTCGACCGTCTGCTCGACGAGCAGGCCGCGCGCCGCGCCGAGCTGCAAGCGCTCAACGCCTCGCTCGACCGCAAGGTCGCCGAGCGCACCGCCGACCTCGCGGCTGCGAACGAGGAGCTGCGCGCCGCGCAGCGCCGCCTGGTGATGAGCGAGAAGCTCGCTGCGATCGGCGAGCTCACCGCCGGCGTTGCACACGAGATCAGCAACCCGACGGCGGTGATCCAGGGCAATCTCGACCTGCTGCGCGACGAGCTTGGCCCGGCGGCGGAGCCGGTGGCCAACGAGATCCGCCTGATCCACGAGCAGGTCGGACGCATCCGGTTGATCGTCACCAAGCTGCTGCAGTTCGCCCGCCCGGGCGAGTTCGCCGGCTACGTCGAGGAGGTCGACGTGAACGCCGCCCTCGCCGATTGCCTGGTGCTGACGCGCCAGCATCTGGTCCGCGCCGACGTGAAGGTGGTGCAGCGCCTCGGGGCGAGCGGCCGGGCGCAGATCAACCTGCAGGAGCTGCAGCAGGTGCTGATCAACCTCATCGTCAACGCCGTGCAGGCCATGCCGGTCGGCGGCACGCTCACGCTGGAGACCGCCGACCGGGACCCGGTGCACGATGCGCGCGGGGTACGCATTACGGTGCGCGACACCGGCGGCGGCATCCGCGCTGAGGACCTGGCGCGCATCTTCGACCCCTTCTTCACCACCAAGAAGCGCCAGGGTACCGGCCTGGGGCTGTCGATCAGCCACACCCTGGTCGAGCGCTACGGCGGCCGCATCGAGGTGGACAGCGCGCCCGGCCAGGGCGCGGCCTTCACGGTGAGCCTGCTCGCCGAGCCGGTGTATCGCAAGGACCCCGCGCCGCCACCCGGCGGGCGGGAAGACGGAACAGGACAAACGGAAGCGACATGAAAGTGATGGGTTTCGCCGGCTGGTCCGGCAGCGGCAAGACGACGCTGGTCGAGCAGGTGATCGCGGCGCTGAGCGCGCGCGGCCTGGTGGTGTCGCTGGTCAAGCACGCCCACCACAGCTTCGACATCGATCACGCCGGCAAGGACTCCTGGCGCCATCGCCGGGCCGGCTGCCGCGAGGTCATGGTGAGCTCGGACCAGCGCTGGTCGCTGACGCGCGAGCTGCGCGGCGCGCCCGAGGCCGGCCTCGACGAGCTGCTCGCTCACCTGGGTCCGTGCGACGTGGTGCTGGTCGAGGGCTTCAAGCGCGCCGCGATTCCGAAGATCGAGGTGTGGCGCAGTGTGGTGAGCGAACCGCTGTTGTCTCCGGGCGACCCGCGGATCGTCGCGCTCGCAACCGACACGCGGGTGGAGACCGCGCTGCCCCGGCTCGACATCAACAACCCCGAGGCGGTGGCGGATTTCATTGTCGAGTTTCTCGACCTGAGGGCTGATTCCCGTTCCGCCCTGTAGGTGCCCCGGAAGCCGCGAATGGGGGGGCGGAGGGGACGTGCGTCCAGCCCGGGCGCTGCATTCGCGCCTTGCGGCGCTCCTACGGAAACCGTCGCGCATCCGAGGAAGCCGTCGCGCATCCGAGGAAACCGGCGCGCATCCGAGGAAACCGTCGCGCATCCGAGGAAACCGTCGCGCATCCGAGGAAGCCGTCGCGCATCCGAGGAAACCGGCGCGCATCCGGGCCCTGTAGGAGCGCCGCAAGGCGCGAATCGGGCGTCCGTGTCTCGCCACTCGCCACGGCGGCGTCCGATCGCGACGCCCGGGGCGGCCCGCGGCGGTGGCTCAGTCCAGGCCGATGATCTTCCCCAGCGGCGACAGGTCGTAGCCGCCCAGGCGTTGCGCGAGCGTGCGCGCGGAGGGGCTGGCGCAGGCAGCGAGCAGATCCTGGAACAGGCGGCGGAAGAGGATCTCGCGCGGCAGCGCGAGGTCGAACGCCTCCCAGCCCAGGGGCAGGAAGCCCAGGCCGAACTCCGCGGCTGCGGCGCGCGTGCCGGGCGCGCAGTCGGCGTCCTCGCGTGCGACCAGGGCGGCGGCCTCGCGTTCGGTGTGCGCGGTGGCGACCGCGCTGCAGTCGGCGGCGGAGAAGCCGCGGCTGGCGAGCGCGGATTCGAGGAAGTGCGCCGAGCCCGCGCCGGGCTGGCGCATCGCCCAGCGATAGTCGAAGGCGGCGAGCGTCTCGATGCCCTCCACCTGCAGGCCGCGGCGCAGGATCACCCCCTGCTCGCGCAAGGCCAGGCGCACCAGCGCCCACTTGCGGTGGGGCCCGAAGCGGCGCAGCAGCATGGCGTGCTGCTGCACGCTGTGCTCCACGCCGCCCCAGTGCAGCGCGCACACGTTGGCGCGGCGGCGGGCGAGCAGCTCCAGGCCGGCCAGGGTGCCGGTGGGGCTGTAGGCGACGAAGGCTTCGGCGCCGAGCGCCGGCGCGAGCGCGGCCACGGTTGCGGACAGCAGCGGATCGTCGCTGCCGGTGATGAGCAGGCGGTCGGTGAGCGCACCACCGTGCGCCTGCTCGAGCAGCCACTCCTCCAGCAGGGTGCGCGGAAACAGCCACTTTCCACCCACGCGGGCGGCGGGGAGCTCGCCGTTCTTGGCGAGCTCGTAGAGTTTCTTCTCGTTGAGGTGCAGGAAGGCGGCCGCCTCGCGCGTGTCGAGGCAGGGGCCGGGGAAGCCGGTACGCGCGCCCTCCGGCAGCCCTTGTGCCGCGGCGAAGGGGTCGAGCGCCGTGTCTTGCGCGCTGGACGAGGTGGGGGCGCGGGGCCGGGCGGCAGAGGGCGCCGCG
Organism: Thauera sp.; assembly: GCA_016790365.1. Classification (GTDB taxonomy): domain Bacteria; phylum Pseudomonadota; class Gammaproteobacteria; order Burkholderiales; family Rhodocyclaceae; genus Thauera. The sequence continues at coordinate 11,176 of JAEUNQ010000021.1, forward strand.
GTGGCGGGCGCGCCCGACGAAGGTTTGCGGACCGGCATCGGCGTGCGCGCGCCGGCTCAGGCGGCGCCGGCCGGCAGGTCCTTCGCCGCCTCGGCGAGCTCGTCGCGGGTGTTGATGTTGCGGAACGCCGCCTCCTCGTCGTCGAAGCCGACCTCGACCACGTTCAGGCTGCCGTACCAGCGGTCGATCTTGCGCCCGCCGCTGGCGAGGAAGGCGCCGAGGTGCGCGGCGAGATCGCGCCGGCACAGGCAAAAAACCGGGTGCGGCTGGTCGAAGGTCTTCGCGACGGCGAGCTGAGCGTCGTTGGCATGCAGCGCAGCGGCGAGGCGCTCGACGAGGTCGGCGGGCAGAAAGGGCGAGTCGCAGGGTGCGGTCACGACGAGCGGGTGGCGCGCGCGTACCAGCGCGGCGTGCAGGCCGGCGAGCGGGCCGGCGAAGGCGCCGATGTCGTCGCCGAACACCGGATGGCCGAAGGCCTCCCAGGCCGCCAGGTTCTGGTTGGCGTTGATGATCAGCTCGTCGACCTGGGGGGCGAGGCGGGCGAGCGCGTGCGCCGCCATCGGCTGCCCGGCGAGCTCGACCAGGCCCTTGTCCACGCCGCCCATGCGGCTGCCCTGGCCGCCGGCGAGCAGCACCCCGGTGATGCGGCGGTCGGCGGGGCGGGGGGAGGAGGAGTCGTTCATCGTGCGGTGGTCTCGTCGTGGTGCGTGGGGGCCGTGCAGTCGCGCTCGAAGCGGTCGGCGCCGGAAAAGAGCAGGTAGTGCTTGCCCTGGGCGCGCCCGATCATGGTGAGGCCGATCTTCTGGGCGATCTGCCAGCCCATGTGGGTGAGGCCCGAGCGCGAGACGAGGAAGGGGATGCCCATCTGCGCGGTCTTGATCACCATCTCCGAGGTGAGCCGGCCGGTGGTGTAGAAGATCTTGTCGGCGCCGTCCTCGCCGTCGAGCCACATCTGGCCAGCGATCGCGTCCACGGCGTTGTGGCGGCCGACGTCCTCGAAGAACATCAGGATCTCGCAGCCTGCTGGCGTGGCCTTGGCGAGCGCGCAGCCGTGCACCGCGCCGGCCTGCTTGTAGATGGACTCGTGGTGGCGCACCGCGTCCATGAGGGCGTAGAGGGTGGATTGCCGCAAGTGCCGGTCGTGCGGCAGGCGGACCTGGTCGATCTCGTCCATCAGTCCGCCGAACACGGTGCCCTGGCCGCAGCCGGTGGTGACCGTACGGCTGCCGAGCTTGCGCTCGGCGTCCTGCATGCCGGCGCGGGTGGTGACCGCGACCGCTTCGGTCTCCCAATCCACCTGCACGGTGGCGATCTCGTCCAGGCTGCGCACCAGGCGCTGGTTGCGCAGCCACCCGATGGCGAGCGCCTCGGGCGCGGCGCCGAGCGTCATCAGGGTGACGATCTCGCGCTTGTCGACGTACAGCGTGAGCGGGTGCTCGCCCGCGATCGAGGTCGGCACCGTCTCGCCGCGTTCGTTCACCGCGGGGATGTCGATGGTGAGCGGGCGGCTGGCCTGGCTCAGCAGGGGACGGTCGGGAGGGGTCATCGGGGCGGGGCCAGGGAAGCGTGAGCAGGCGATTGTAGCCGCAAGTGTCGCGGCGGATGGACGGAGGGCGGCATCGACCGGCTCCCGGTCGAGCTCTCGCGGGCGCAGTTCCATTCCGGCTCGGCGGGGGGCTTCGATTCGGCCCTGGCTGAGCGGCTTCGATCCGGCCTTGGGGCCGCGGCGGGGCGCGCCGCCTGCACTCGCGGCCCGTCGCTGCGCTCGGGGCTGCCCTCGGCGGAGGGTGCCGCGGAGGCGGCGACGCAAACTCGTCGCTGCGCTCCTCGGATATGCGTCGCCTTGTTTTTCCCGCGACGCCCTCCGTCTCGGCGCTCCCGAAGTTGGCTCGCCCCGCCGCGGCCCCAAGGCCTCGCGTTTTCCGCGGCATTCGTGACCGTGAGGGTTGCCGGCGCTCCTGCACGGGATCGAAGCCGCGCCCGCAATCCGCGTCGCTGCCTCGCTGTCGCCCGTATCACGGCCGCGGGTTTCCACGGTCGCGCGCTGCCTGGTGGGGACGTATGCTATGGAAGACATAGGCCTTCCTTACCGGGTGCTGCACGATGAAAGAATTCCCCATCGCGGTGATCATGGAGCGTCGCCGCTTGAACAACCCCTGGGTCGACGCCGCCTGGGAGGCGGTGGGGGTGGTGCCGGCCTTCGACGAGGCCGAGCCGGCGCCGCGCCGCATCGTCGACGAGCCCGAGCGTAGCCAGTGGCGCTGCGGAGGCTTCGTGCTCGAGCTCTTCCGCGACGAGGCGGAGAACTACTTCGCCAACATCACCGCGCCCATCCCCAAGGTCTTCGTGCTGTGGCGCATGGACGGCGAGCTCGCCCTGCCGGCGACGGTGTCGGTGAGCTACGGCGAGGCGGCGCGCTGGCTGGACTCGGGCGAGCAGGTCGATGGCGTGCCGATGCCGCGCGAGATCGCCGACTGGGTGGGGGATTTCGTGAACACCCACTACAAGCCGGAGCCCAAGAAGAAGGTGAAGCGCAACGATCCGCTCGGGCTGGACCGGAGGCGGACGTGAGCGGCGGCTTTCTCTCGCGCTGGTCGCGGCGCAAGCTCGCCGCGGTGGCGCAGGCCGAGGCTGAACCGTCGGTGGCGGGCGAGTCGCCCGCGGCTTTGCAGTCCGGCGCGACGGAGCCGCTCGCGGTCGCGCCCGCCGCGCCGGAGGGTGCCGCGGAGGCTGGGGCGCTGCCGGGCGGCGCGGGGGAGGCGAGCCTGCCCGCGGTCGAGAGCCTGTCGCTGTCCTCGGACTTCACCGCCTTCCTGAAGGAAGAGGTGAGCGAGGCGCTGCGCCGCAAGGCCTTGCACAAGCTGTTCTCCGACCCGCACTTCAACCAGATGGACGGGCTGGACATCTACATCGACGACTACTCGCAGCCCGACCCGATCCCGCCGGAGATCCTTGCGAAGCTCCAGCATGCGCGCGAATGGTTGATGGACGACGCGACCGCACAGCCCACGCGCGATGGGGAGCGGGCTCTCACGCCGGACGAGGCCGGGCCGATGTCCGCAGAGCCTTGCGGACGCGTGCAGGGGGGCGACGGCGCCGAGCCCGAGGTCGCGGATGCGCTGCCGGGGAGGCATGCGCCCGCGGCGGACCTGTCCGCAACGGACTCGTCGACCGAGCGCGCGTCCCCGGAAGGCGGGAACGCTTCGGGCAGCTGATCCAGCCTCGGAGCTGCGGGTACGGCTTCGCGCAGCTTGCGGCAGGATGCGGGACAAAACGCACTCTGAGCGACAAATTGTCGCGCGTGAATTCCTGATATCGCCCAGTCATGGCTTTTCGGGGATTCCTGCGGTTTTCCCGGCGGCCCCGGCTGGCCTATGAACTGCTTTGCTTATGGGACTCGATGGAAGGACACATGAGCGAACGCCACGACCCGACCTGCCGTATCCACCTGTGCGACTGCAACCGCAGCTTCGCGCTCGATGCCGGGCGCCTGTCCGGGAGCACCGGCGCCGCGCTGCATTGCCATCACGCGCTGTGCGGCGCCGAGCTGCCGGCCCTCGAGGCCTCGCTCGCGAGCGGTCGGGCGGTGCATGTCGCCTGCACGCAGGAGACCGCGCTCTTCGGCGAGCTGGCCGAGGAGGCCGGCGCGGGCGAGCGCATCCGCTTCTTCAATCTGCGCGAGAACGCCGGCTGGTCGGCGGAGTCCGCTGTCGCAAGCCCCAAGCTCGCCGCGCTGATCGCCGCCGCGACCACGCTCGCCGATCCCGAGCCGGTGGCTGCGGTGCAGATGTCCGCCGGGCGCAGCCTCTTGATCGTCGGCGAGGCGGGCGCGGCGCTGGGCTGGGCGGAGCGCCTGGCCGGCAGCTTCGAGCCGGCGGTGCTGATCACCTCGCGCACGCAGGACGCGGAGCTGCCCGCGGTCAACGCCTATCCGGTGTGGTCGGGCAAGCCGGTGGCGCTCTCGGGTCACCTCGGCGCCTTCGACCTCGAATGGACGCAGCAGAACCCGATCGACCTCGAGCTGTGCGTGCGCTGCAACGCCTGCGTGAAGGCTTGTCCCGAGGGGGCGATCGGCTGGGACCTGCAGGTCGATGCCGACGCCTGCCGCAGCCACCGCGCCTGCATCGCCGCCTGTGGCGAGATCGGCGCGATCGACTTCGCGCGCGCCGACGTGGCGCGCCGCGAGCGCTTCGACCTCGTGCTCGATCTCGCTGCCGAGCCGCTCCTCAAGCGCGTCGAGTTGCCCGACGGCTACGCCGCGCCGGGGCGCGATCCCTTCGAGCAGGCGCTCGCGGTGCAGGCGCTGGGCGAGTTCGTCGGCGAGTTCGAGAAGCCGCGCTACGTGGCCTTCGAGGCCGGCCTGTGCGCCCACAGCCGGGCGAAGAAGACCGGCTGCACGAACTGCATCGAGGCCTGTTCCACCGCGGCGATCCGCAGCCAGGGTGACATGATCGCGGTCGATCCCTGGCTGTGCAAGGGCTGCGGCACCTGCAGCACGGTGTGTCCCTCGGGCGCGCTGTCCTTCCAGTATCCCCGCGCGCCCGAGCTCGGCCAGCGCGTGAAGACCCTGCTCGTCGAGTACGCCCGCGCCGGCGGCAGCGACGCCTGCCTGCTGTTCCACTCCGCCGAGGCCGGCACCGCCGCCATCGCGCGCCTGGCCCGCCGCGGTCGCGGCCTGCCGGCGCGGGTGATCCCGGTCGAGGTGTGGAGCGCGGACGCGGTCGGGCTGGACCTGATGCTGGGCAGTCTCGCGCTCGGCGCCTGTCAGGTGGCGGTGCTCGCCGCCGGCAGCCACGACGCGGCGCCGCTGAAGGCGCAGGCCGGCCATGGCCAGGCCATCGTTTCGGCGCTCGGCTATGGCGGCGAACACCTGCGCGTGATCGAGGCCGACGCCGACGACTGGCAGGCGCTCGAGCGCGCGCTCCACGACTGGGCGCCGGCAACCGGCGTCGCCGAGCCCGCGCGCTTCCAGCTCTTGCCGAAGAAGCGCGAGACGCTCGATTTCGCGCTGCGCCATCTGGTCGCCCACGCGCCTGCCGCCACGACGCCCGCCGGCCTGCCCGCGGCGATCGCCTTGAAGGCTGGCGCGCCCTTCGGCCAGGTGCTGGCGTCCGACGCCTGTACGCTCTGCATGTCCTGTACCGGCGCCTGTCCGGCCGGCGCGCTGCGCGCCGCGAGCGACGCCTACCGCCTCGAGTTCGTCGAGAAGAACTGCCTGCAGTGCGGGCTGTGCGAGGCCTCCTGTCCGGAGTCCGCGATCGCCCTCGAGCCGCGTCTGCTCCTCGGCGAGTATGGCAACGAAGGCGCACGCAAGGCCCGCACGCTGCGTGAGGCCGACATCTTCCACTGCACCGCCTGCGGCAAGGCCATGGGCGCCGCGCCGCTGATCGAATCCATGATCGCCCGCCTGTCCGGCCACTCGATGTTCGCCGGCGAGGCCGAGCGCGCGCGGCTGCGCATGTGCGCCGACTGCCGGGTGATCGACATGATGAAGGCCGGATCCGCCGTGAAGGCCTGGGACCTCACTGAATGAACGACTCCGAATGAAAGACGCCGCCATCTCCATTCAGCCGCAGCCGACCTGGTCGGACGAGGATCGCGCGCGCGCCGAGCACTACGCGCTGATCGCCCGCCTGTTCCACGCCGCGCCCGACGACGCGCTGCTGGCCGCGCTGGCGCAGACCGGGCGCACGCTCGGCGGCGAGGCCGGCGAGCTGCCGCGCGCCTGGGCCGCCCTGGGAGCCGCCGCGCAGGCGATGCCGCAGCAGGCGGTGGCCGACGAGTTCGACGCGCTTTTCGTGTCGGTCGGCAAGCCCGAGGTGATGAGCAACGGCTCCTGGTACCTCACCGGCTTCCTGCAGGAGGAGCCGCTCGCCGAGCTGCGCGACGACCTCGCCGAGCTCGGCCTGGGGCGTCGGCCTGGGGTCACCGAGACCGAGGACCACATCGCCGCGCTCGCCGAGGTCATGCGACATCTGGTGCTGACCGGGCCGGACGAGCTCGGACTGGAACGCCAGCGGCGCTTCTTCGGCCGCCACCTCGCGCCCTGGTATGCGCAGTTTGCCGGTGCGCTGGCGGCGGCGCCGGGGGCGGACTTTTACGCGAAGGTCGGCGGCCTGCTGGCGGCCTTCATGGACATCGAGCGCGAGGCGTTCGACATGCTGGAGGCGGAAGCGCGCTGAGCGCGGCCGCCATGGAAACGAGGCCGGGCCGGCACGAGCCGCTCCGGCGCATAGAGGGGAGAGCGAGGATGAAGGACGAAAACACCAAGCTGTCGCGCCGCAACTTCCTGGCCGCGATCGGTGCCGGCGGTGCAGCGGGCGCCGCCGCACTGGCCGCGACCGCTGCGCAAGCCACGCCGGTCACCGCCCAGGTGGTCGAGGACGCGCGCCGCGAAGCCGCCGACCAGGGCGTGAGCGAGCACATGCGCAATTACTACCGCACGACGCGGATCTGAGGAGGACGCGAGGATGTTGACCAAGAAATCCGCGACCGCCGCGACCAGCGCGCGTCGCCTGCGTGGCGCCGCCGCGCGCCAGCTCGGCCAGACCATGGATCGCCGCGCCTTCCTCAAGCGCTCCGGCCTCGGCGTTGGCGCCGGAGCGCTCGCCACCCAGCTGCCCTACAACTTCATCGGCGCCGCCGAGGCTGCCGCGCCCGCGGGCGTGTCGCGCGCCGAGGGCAAGGCCGAGGTCCGTCGCACGGTATGTACCCACTGTTCGGTGGGCTGTGCCAGCGATGCCATCGTGCGCAACGGCGTGTGGGTGCACCAGGAGCCGGTGTTCGACTCGCCGATCAACCTCGGCGCGCACTGTGCCAAGGGTGCGGCCCTGCGCGAGCACGGCCACGGCGAGTACCGCCTCAAGTACCCGATGAAGCTGGTCGACGGCAAGTACCAGAAGATCTCCTGGCAGCAGGCGCTCGACGAGGTCGGTGACCGCCTGCTGAAGATCCGCGAGGAATCCGGCCCCGATGCCGCGTACTTCATCGGCTCGTCGAAGCACAACAACGAGCAGGCCTACCTGCTGCGCAAGTTCGTCTCCTTCTGGGGCACCAACAACACCGACCACCAGGCGCGCATCTGCCACTCCACCACCGTGGCGGGCGTGGCGAACACCTGGGGCTACGGTGCGATGACGAACTCCTACAACGACATGCAGAACGCCAAGGCGATGCTGTTCATCGGCTCGAACGCGGCCGAGGCGCACCCGGTGTCGTTGCTGCACATCCTGCACGCGAAGGAAAACGGCGCCAAGATGATCGTGGTGGATCCGCGCTTCACCCGCACCGCGGCCAAGGCCCACCAGTACATCCGCATCCGCTCGGGCACTGACGTGCCCTTCCTGTTCGGCCTGCTGTACCACATCTTCCAGAACGGCTGGGAAGACAAGCAGTACATCGACGACCGCGTCTTCGGCATGGACAAGATCCGCGAGGAAGTGCTCGCCAAGTGGACGCCCGACAAGGTCGAGGAGGCCTGCGGCGTGCCCGTGGACCAGATGCTGCTGGCCGCGCGCACCATGGCCGAGAACCGCCCGAGCACCATCGTCTGGTGCATGGGCCAGACCCAGCACTCGATCGGCAACGCGATGGTGCGTGCATCCTGCATCCTGCAGCTCGCGCTCGGCAACATCGGCAAGGCGGGCGGCGGCGCCAACATCTTCCGCGGCCACGACAACGTGCAGGGCGCGACCGACGTCGGCCCCAACCCCGACTCGCTGCCCGGCTACTACGGCCTGGCCGCCGGTTCCTGGAAGCACTGGTGCAGCGTGTGGGGTGTGGACTACGAGTGGGTCAAGAGCCGCTACGCCTCGCAGGAGCTGATGGAGAAGTCCGGCATCACGGTGTCGCGCTGGATCGACGGCGTGCTCGAGAACAAGGAGCTCATCGACCAGCCCGCCGGCAACCTGCGCGCGGTGGTGTACTGGGGCCACGCGCCCAACTCGCAGACGCGCGGCGCGGAGATGGTCGAAGCGATGAAGAAGCTCGACACCCTGGTGGTGATCGACCCCTATCCGTCGGCGACCGCGGCGATGGCGGCGATGGTGAGGAAGGACGGCGTGTACCTGCTGCCGGCCTGCACCCAGTTCGAGACCCACGGCTCGGCCACCGCGTCGAACCGCTCGCTGCAGTGGCGCGAGAAGGTCATCGAGCCGCTGTTCGAGTCCAAGCCCGACCACACCATCATGTACGCCTTCGCCAAGAAGTTCGGCTGGGGCGAGCAGTTCGTGAAGAACATCAAGCTCGAGAAGGACGCCCAGGGCTGGGACGAGCCGAGCATGGAGGACACGCTGCGCGAGATCAACCGCGGCACCTGGACCATCGGCTACACCGGCCAGTCGCCCGAGCGCCTCAAGCTGCACATGAAGAACATGCATACCTTCGACGTGAAGACGCTGAAGGCGGTGGGCGGCCCCTGCGACGGCGAGTACTTCGGCCTGCCGTGGCCGTGCTACGGCACGCCCGAGATGAAGCACCCGGGCACGCCCAACCTCTACGACACCTCCAAGCACGTCATGGAAGGCGGCGGCAACTTCCGCGCCAACTTCGGCGTCGAGAAGGACGGCGTGTCGCTGCTCGCCGGCGAGGGCTCGGCCTCCAAGGGCGCCGACCTGCAGATGGGCTACCCCGAGTTCGACCACGTGCTGCTCAAGAAGCTGGGCTGGTGGGACGAGCTCACCGAGGCCGAGAAGGCCGCGGCCGAGGGCAAGAACTGGAAGACCGACCCCTCGGGCGGGATCATCCGCGTCACGATGAAGAACCACGGCTGCCACCCCTTCGGCAACGCCAAGGCGCGCGCGGTGGTGTGGAACTTCCCCGACCCCGTCCCGCAGCACCGCGAGCCGATCTACTCGCCGCGCCCGGACCTGGTCGCCAAGTACCCGACCCACGACGACAAGATGAAGTTCTGGCGCCTGCCCACCCTCTACAAGTCGATGCAGGAGAAGGTGAAGGACATCTCGAAGGACTACCCGCTGGTGATGACCTCCGGCCGTCTGGTCGAGTACGAGGGCGGCGGCGAGGAGACGCGCTCCAACCCCTGGCTGGCCGAGCTGCAGCAGGAGATGTTCGCCGAGGTGAATCCGAAGGACGCCAACGACGCGGGCTTTCGCAACGGCGAGTACATCTGGGTCGAGTCGCCCACCAAGGCGAAGCTCAAGGTGCGCGCCCAGGTCACCCAGCGCGTGGCGCCGGGCACGGTCTTCCTGCCCTTCCACTTCTCCGGCTGGTGGCAGGGCAAGGACATGCTCGAGTTCTACCCCGAGGGTGCGGCGCCGGTCGTGCGTGGCGAGGCGGTCAACACCGCCACCACCTACGGCTACGACTCGGTGACGATGATGCAGGAAACCAAGACCACCCTGTGCCGCGTGAGCAAGGCGTAAGGACGAGGAGAGAACACGATGGGACGCATGAAATTTCTCTGTGACGCCGAGCGCTGCATCGAATGCAACGGCTGCGTCACCGCGTGCAAGAACGAGCACGAGGTGCCCTGGGGCGTGAACCGCCGCCGGGTGGTGACGATGAACGACGGCGTGCCGGGCGAGCGCTCGATCTCGGTG